>NZ_JAVKSH010000040.1:18204-23190 GCF_039583805.1 Mycobacterium sp.
CGGCGGCGACGGCGGCAACGCCGGTGAGGGCACCATGGGGCAGGCCGCCGGCGGCTTCAGCCAGGCCGGCGGCGCCGGCGGTAACGGTGGCGACGGCGGGGACGGCACCTCCAGCCACCCCGGCGGCGGCGCCGGCGGCACCGGCGGCAACGGGGGCGACGGCGGCGCTGCCGCCGCCGGCGCCAGCTCTTCCGTCGTCGCGGCCGGCGGCCCCGGTGGTGACGGCGGCCCCGGCGGAACCGGTTACGCCGGCGGTGTCGGCGGTGCCGGCGGCAATGGCGGCACGGGCGGCGCGGGCGGTGCGGTGACGTCGAGCGGAACCGGCGGCACGGGCGGGGTCGGCGGAGCCGGCGGCGACGGCGGACAGGGCGGCCCCGCCGGCAGCCCGGGCGGCCCTGGCGAGGCTGGCGGCACGGGTGGTGTCGGCGGTGCCGGCGGTCCGGGCGGCGCCGCACTGACGTCGGTGGGCACCGGCGGTGCCGGGGGTGTCGGCGGCACGGGCGGCGACGGCGGTGCCGGCGGCCCCGGCAATCCGGCCGGGCAGGTCGGCCCGGGCGGCAACGGAGGTGACGGCGGCACCGCAGGCCAGAGCGGTGCCGACGGCTACAGCGCCACCGGCGGGAGCGGCGGCCCCGGTGGTACCGGTGTGCCGGACGGCAAACCCGGCAGCGCCGCGGCCGCGTCGGGCAGTCAGCCGTGAAGCCGTTGGCCGAGAACGAACCGAGAATGAACGTGGCGAGGCCGAGCATCACCCACCCGTCAACGGGCATCCCCGGGGGCTTGCCCGGGTCGAAACGGCTACTGCCGGTCGGGTTTTTGCGCGGTCTGCACGGCGATGGCACGGGCCAGCCGGGCGTACCGCAGCTCCAGGTCCTTGAACCGCAGGTAGGCGCTGAGCGTGGTGAAGACGAACGCGATGATCAGCCCGTACAGCATCAGGTCGGCGCCGCGTGCCACGCCCACGAAGTGCGCCAGCACGGTGGTGTCGTTGGGCCGCAGGATGGCGTAGACGGCCGCGAACACGAACAATATGTAACCGACCTTGACCCAGGCCCGCGACTGGGCGCTTCGCCGCGAACGCAACAGGTACACCAGCAGTGTGATGATCGAGAAGATCAGCAGCACCTGAATCCAGTTCACCGCGGCATCCTTCCTCGCAGGAATCCGTCAAAGATGATGTTGACGCCGTTGAGAAGCGGCTGGCCCTTGGATTTGGAGTAGTCGGTGTAGAGCACCTCGACCGGTTCTTCGGCGACCCGCCAATGGTTTTCGGCGATCAGCATGACGAATTCGGTGGCGTGGCTCATCCCGTTCATGGTGATGTCGAGTCCGTCGGCGACGGTTTTGTTGAAAACTCGCAAGCCGTTGTTGGTGTCGGTGAGTCCCAGCCGGCGCCCGCGCGGGCTCAGCCACGCGGCGGTCCGCAGCACGATTCGCTTGGCCAGCGGCGGCCTGGACACCCCCGGACCGAACCGGGTCCCGATCACGACGTCGACATCCCCCGCGCAAAGCCGGTCGACCATCGCGGCCACGTCCTTGACGCGGTGCTGGCCGTCGCCGTCGAAGGTGGCGAAATACCGCGCGCCGGGTTGACTGCGGGCGTACTCGACGCCGGTCTGGATGGCCGCACCCTGGCCCAGATTCACCGGGTGGCGCACCAGGTGCGCCCCGGCCCGCAGCGCGATCGCACCGGTGTCGTCGCGGCTACCGTCGTCGACACAGACGACGTTGTCGAAAGTCGCGCGCAGGCCGGCGACGACGTCGCCGATCACACCGGCTTCGTTGAAGGCCGGGACCACGATCCAGACGCCGGTATAACCCATTTCGTAACAACAAGTTACACGCCGGTCAGCTGTTCGGGCGGGCCAGCGCGGCCAGATGCACGCCGATTCCCGCCGCCGGACCGCACAGCAGTGCGACCACGGTGCGGGTCTCCAGCGACAACGGCAGCAGCAGCAGCAACGTCGAGGCCACCGTCGCGCCGACCCAGCCCAGCGCGTAGGCGCGATGGAGCGCCGCCGCCACTGCGGCGGCGCCGGTCAGCGTCAGCATGGCGATCGCCACCGCTCCGGCCGTCAACCACGCCAGCAACGGGCCGCCGGCGCGATAGTCCGGCCCGAACACGACACGCAGGATCCACGGGCCCGCCAGCCCGGCGGCCAGCACACCGACTGCGCCGATTCCCCCGACCACTGCCGCCGGGGCGACCAGTGCCCGCAGCCGATCCGCGCGCTTGTCGCTGAAATGGGCGATCAGGTTGCCCTGCATCGCGGTCAGCGGCACCAGCAGCGGCGCACGGGTCAACGTGACGGCCAGGATCACCACACCGCCGGTGGCGCCCAGCTCGGTGGACGTCGCCTGCAGCAGCACCGGAAAACCCATCACCAGGATCGCGCTGGCACCCGCCGCGGTAACCGAATGTGCCGCGCCGCGCAGGAAGGTCGTGGCAGCGCAACGGGTGCGCAGCTGGGCCGCGGCCCGCGTCGCGGGCGAGACCGCCAGCATGACCAGCCACGCCACCGAGCCCGCGACGGTGGCCCACAGGAAACCGGCGAGTCCTCTGGAGAGAGCGCCCGCCGCGACCGCCACCCGGATCACGGCGTCGGTCACCATCAGCGCCCCGTACTGGGTCCAGCGGTCGGATCCGGCCAGCATGCCCAGCAACGTGGCGTGCAGGCAGAATCCGGCCAGCCCGACGCTGAGCAGCCCCACCGAGAGCCAGCGGGCGTCGGCGAACACCCGGCTGCTCCACAGCGGAGAGGTGGCTGCGATCGCCGCGGCCGTGGCGACGCCGACCAGTGCGGCCGCCCGCAGCGGGCGGGTCTGGCCGCCCGCCGCGTCATCGGTGCGGCGCGCCGAGCGGATCTCCCGGGTGGTCTCCTGCAACAAGCCGTTGGCGGCCCCGGTGACCAGGCCGAACGCCCCCCAGAAGACCGCGAACACCGAGAAGCCGACGGGCGCCAGGTCTCGCGCCGCCAGGTAGACCACCGCGTAGCCGCACAGCGCGGTCAGCACGGTCGCCGTGCCCACCCGGGCCACGCTGCCGCGGGCGACCGGCCCGGTGGACGCGCCGCCAAAGGGATAGGACGCCGACGTGTCGGTCACCTTCTCGGTCACCTCCGCGTCAGCCGGTGTCCGGGGACCTTCGGCGTGGCCACGGTACGAAACTACCGTCGCCACCTCAGGAAAATACGCGGCGCGGGCCGCCGTCGCCCGCCACGCCCGATCCCGGCTATCCACAGGGCCGGTCGTGTCCTGCAGGCCGCGACCGCAGCCCGCCGCTATGGTCGGGGGCGCTCAGGAAGGACACATGGCGACATTCCGCGGTTTTGGCATCGCGCTGGCGGTGGCCGTCGTTGCGTTGGTGCTGGGCTATCTGCGCGGCGGACCGGCTGCCGTGGTCCTGCTGCTGGTGTTGGGCCTCCTGGAGGTCTCGCTGTCGTTCGACAACGCCGTCGTCAATGCCGCCGTGCTGGCGCGGATGAGCCTCTTCTGGCAGCAGATGTTCTTGACGGTCGGGATCCTGGTCGCGGTGTTCGGTGCGCGCCTGCTGCTGCCGCTGGCCATCGTCTGGGCAACCGCGGGAATGGACCCGGGGCGGGTGCTGGCCCTGGCGCTTCATCCCCCGTCGCGGGGGGCACTCGAATTCGACGGCGACACAGCTCGTTACGCGAACCTCATCGCGGAAGCGCACCCGAAGATCGCCGCGTTCGGTGGGATGTTTCTGCTGATGTTGTTCTTGGACTTCGCTTTTCACGACCGTGACGTCAAGTGGCTGACGTACGTCGAAATTCCGTTGGCCCGTGTCGGCCGGCTCGGTCAGTCGCCGGTGGTGGTGGCGGCCGGCGTGTTGGTGACGGTCGCCACCTGGTTGACGCACTCCCGCGACCACTGCGCGGCGGTGCTGACGGCCGGCGTGCTGGGCCTGGTGGCGTACTTGGTTGTCGACGGCCTGAGCACGGCGTTTCGCCCGCCGGGCGCCGGCGAGGTCCCCCGCAGCGCTCCCGCCGCCGGAAAGGCCGGCTTCGTCTCGTTCGTCTACCTCGAGGTGCTCGACGCCGCGTTCTCCTTCGACGGCGTGACGGGCGCCTTCGCCATCACCTCCGACCCGGTCATCATCGTGCTGGGGCTGGGCGTCATCGGCGCGGTGTTCGTCCGCCCGATCACGATCGGCCTGGTTCGCCGGGCGGCGCTGCAACGCTACGTCTACCTGGAACACGGCGCGCACTGGGTGATCGGCGCGTTGGCGGTGATCCTGCTGCTGTCCGTCGACCCGCGTTTCCAGGTCCCCGAGGTGGTGACCGCGCTGGTGGGTGCGGTGGTGGTCGGCGCGGCGTTCGCCGGGAGCGTGCGGCGAAACCGGCGAGCCGCGCCGGCGACCGGCCTGCCGACGCCGGTCACCACGGGGTGAGGCGACCGGTCAGTGCCCGGCGGTCTTGAAACGCTCGATCGAGCGTTGCACCTCGGCCTCGGCTTCGGCGCGGCCCACCCAGTCCGCGGCCTTGACGAATTTGCCCGGCTCCAGGGCCTTGTACTGCGAGAAGAAGTGCTTGATGACGTCCAGCTCGTAGGTGGGCACGTCGCCGATGTCGGTGACGTGATCCCAGCGGTGATCATCGGCAGGCACGCACAGCACCTTGGCGTCGCCGCCGTGTTCGTCGGTCATCTCGAACATCCCCACCGGCCGCGCCGTGAGGCCGACCCCCGGGAACAGCGGCTCGGGCAGCAACACCAGGGCGTCCAGCGGGTCGCCGTCCTCGCCCAGAGTGTCTTCGATGAAGCCGTAGTCGGTCGGGTAGACCATCGACGTGTACAGGTAGCGGTCCAGGCGAATCCGCCCGCTCTCGTGGTCGACCTCGTATTTGTTGCGCTGGCCTTTGGGTATCTCGATGGTCACGTCGAACTGCACAGTCTCGGCTCCTTCCGGGGGTTCACTATCTGGTGGCTCAAGCGCTGGTGGCTCAAGCGCTGGTGGCTCAAGCGCTG
>NZ_JAVKSH010000040.1:23290-27510 GCF_039583805.1 Mycobacterium sp.
CTGGTGGCTCAAGCGCTGGTGGCTCAAGCGCTGGTGGCTCAAGCGCTGATGACTTGAGCGCTGGTGGTTTGAGCGGCCGTCGGTCTCCCGGCGGTTGGGCACAATGGTATCCGAGCAGTCAGGAGAGCTATGCGTCCCAGGCAGTGGCGCCGATCCACCCACCTGGTGGTGGGGGCGGCCGTGCTGGCGGTCGTCGCGTCCGCGGTGGCGACGGCGGCCGTGCTGGTGGCGGGCCACCACCGCACGAGCGCGGCGGACACGGTCCCACCGCCGCCGGCCGCCACGCCCAGCCCGGGCGTCGTGCCGGTCACCGACAGTGCCGTCGTGCCGACCGCGGCCGGGCTGGCAGCGGTGCTGGCGGGGCCGTTGGCCGATCCCGACCTGGGCCGGCTGACCGGCCGGGTCACCGACGCGCTGACGGCCGCGGAGCTGTGGCAGCAGCAGGACGACGTGCCGATGCAGCCGGCGTCCACCGACAAGACGCTCACCTCTGCCGCCGCGCTGCTGGCGTTGGACCCGTCGGCCCGGCTCACCACCCGGGTGGTCGCCGCCAACCAGCCGGGAGTGATCGTGCTGGTCGGCGGCGGCGATCCGATCCTGTCGGCGGCGCCGCCCGGCGAGCCGACGTGGTATCCCGGCGCTGCCCGCATCAGCGACCTGGCCGACCAGGTCCGGCGCAGCGGTGCCGCGGCGACGACGGTGCAGGTGGACACCTCGGCGTTCAGCGGCCCGACGACTGCCCCCGGCTGGGATCCGATGGACATCGAGGGCGGCGACGTCGCCCCGATCGAGTCGGTGATGCTCGACGCCGGGCGTGTCCAGCCGACGACCATCGAGTCCACCCGATCGTGGACGCCCGCACTGGACGCGGGGCGCGCGTTGGCCGCAGCGCTCGGCCTGGACCCGGATGCGGTCACCATCGCCGCCGGGCCGGCACCGCCCGGCGCGCGGCAGTTGGCCGCCGTTCAGTCGGCGCCGCTGAGCATCCGGCTGCACGAGATGATGGACGCCTCCGACAACGTGATGGCCGAATGCATCGGCCGCGAGGTCGCGGCGGCCATGCAGCGGCCGCGCAGCTTCGCCGGCGCCGTCGAGGCGGTGACCAGCCGGCTAGACCTTGCGCACATCGACACCAGGCATGCCACGCTGATGGATTCCAGCGGGCTGTCCGTCGACGACCGGTTGACCGCGAAGATCCTCGACGGCGTGGTCCAGGCCGCGGCGGGGCCGGGCCAGCCGGCGTTGCGGCCGCTGCTGGACCTGCTGCCGATCGCCGGCGGCAGCGGCACCCTGTCCGAGCGTTTCCAGGGCAGCGCCGCCGTCGGCGGTCCGGCCGGCTGGTTGCGGGCCAAAACCGGCTCGCTGACCGCCACGAACGCTCTGGCCGGTGTGGTCACCGACCGCAGCGGCCGGGTGCTGACCTTCGCGTTGATCTCCAACGACGCCGGCCCGACCGGCCGAACCGCGATCGACGCCGTCGCGACCGCCCTATGGTCGTGTGGATGCGCACAGTGACCTCGTCCGCGGAGTTGACGGTCGGCCGGGCCGTCGACTGGACGTTCGCCGCCACGGTCGGGCAGTGGCTGGCCCGGCCCGGCCCGCCCGCCACCGACTACACCCGTAGACAGGTGATCGACGAGCTGGCCGCCGCGGCCGGTGCGGCGGAGCCGCCGGTGCGCGACGTGACCGGCATGCAGACCGGCGGCGCGGCGCCCGACGCCCGGGTCGTCGACCGGCCGGCCTGGATCCGGGCGGCGGCCGAGTCGATGCGGGTGATGACGGGCGGCACCGACCGGCCGCAAGGTGTCGTCACCGGGCGGGTCACCGGCGCGCAGACGGGTGCCGTCCTGGCGTTCGTCTCGTCGGGCATCCTCGGCCAGTACGACCCGTTCACCGACGGCGGCTGTCTGCTGCTGGTGTACCCCAACGTCCTCGCGGTCGAGCGCCAGTTGCGGGTCGAGCCGGCCGATTTCCGGTTGTGGGTGTGCCTGCACGAGGTCACCCACCGGGTGCAGTTCACCGCCAACCCGTGGCTGTCGGGGTACATGTCGCAGGCGCTGGCGGCACTGACCCGGGAGAGCGGTGACGACGTGGCCGCGGTGCTGGACCGGCTCGCGGCGTTCGTTCGCGGGCGCGGCCCGCGGCCCGGGCACGGCCCCGATGTCGCCCCGTCGGGTGTGCTGGGGCTGCTGCGCGCGGTGCAGTCCGAGCCGCAGCGTGAAGCACTGGATCAACTGCTGGTGCTGGGCACTCTGCTCGAAGGCCACGCCGATCACGTGATGGACGCGGTCGGCCCGATGGTGGTGCCGTCGGTGGCGACCATCCGCCGCCGTTTCGACGACCGCCGGCACCGCAAGCAGCCGCCGCTGTACCGGCTGCTGCGCGCGTTACTGGGTATCGACGTCAAGATCAGCCAGTACACCCGCGGCAAAGCGTTCGTCGACCACGTGGTGGGCCGGGTCGGGATGGGGCGGTTCAACGCGGTGTGGTCGGGGCCCGAGACGCTGCCGTTGCCCACCGAGATCGAAGACCCCGGGCGATGGATCGACCGGGTGCTCTAGGCCGGCTGCATGCGGCCGTCGCAGCGTTTAGCGCGGAGCACCTGGCGAGCGCCGCGCACTGGTGTGTCGCGCTGTCCGGCGGGCCGGACTCGCTGGCGCTGACCGCCGCCGCGGCGCCGATGCGGCCCACCACCGCGCTGATCGTGGACCATGGCCTGCAGGCCGCATCGGCGGAAGTCGCAGCCACTGCCCGGGACCAGGCGTTGTCACTGGGATGCGTCGACGCACTGGTGCTGCGCGCGCAGGTTGGCGGCCCATCTGGTTTCAAAGGCGGCCCGGAGGCGGCGGCGCGTACCGCCCGCTACGGCGCTCTGGGCCGTGCCCGCGGCGAACGCCCGGTGCTGTTGGCACACACGCTCGACGACCAGGCCGAAACCGTGCTGCTGGGGCTGGGCCGCGGCTCGGGCGCCCGCTCGATCGCCGGGATGCGGCCCTACGACCCGCCGTGGTGCCGGCCGCTGCTGGGCGTGCGGCGCAGCGCGACGCACGCCGCCTGCGCCGAACTCGGGTTGACCCCCTGGCAGGACCCGCACAACAGCGACCGCCGCTTCACCCGGGTGCGGCTGCGCCGCGAGGTGCTGCCGTTGCTGGAGGACGTGCTGGGCGGCGGCGTGGCCGAGGCGTTGGCCCGCACCGCGGCGGCGATGCGCGAAGACATCGAGCTGATCGACGTGCTGATTGCGCAGGCGCTGGCCGAGGCGGCGAGCGATGACGGGCTGGACACCCGGGCGCTCGGCGCGCTGCCCGGCCCGGTTCGCCGCGGCGCTGTCCGCAGCTGGCTGCTGGCTGGTGGCGCAATCAGGTTGACAGACAAGCAGATTCGCGGGGTGGACGCGCTGGTCGTCGCCTGGCGGGGCCAGGGCGGGGTGGCCGTCGGCTCCACCTTGGCCGGTCGGCGGCTGGTGGCGTGCCGCCGCGCCGGTGTGCTGACGCTGCGTTCCGAGCCCATCGCACCGCGTCCCGCCGTTGGTTGATTGCCACCCGGCGTGGCACGCTGTGGTCGTGACAGCGGACTCGCCGGAGCTGTACCCGGGCGATATCAAATCGGTGCTGCTGACCGAGGAGCAGATTCAGGCGCGAGTCGCCGAACTCGGTGCGCAGATCGGGGCCGACTACCACAAGCTGACGGCCGGCGGGCAGGACCTGCTGCTGATCGCCGTGCTCAAGGGTGCGGTCATGTTTGTCACCGATCTGGCCCATGCCACCCCGCTGCCGACCCAGTTCGAGTTCATGGCCGTCGCGTCCTACGGGTCGTCGACGTCGTCGTCGGGAGTGGTGCGCATCCTGAAGGACCTCGACCGCGACATCAACGACCGGGATGTGCTGATCGTCGAGGACGTCGTCGACTCCGGGCTGACGCTGTCGTGGTTGCGCCGCAACCTGGCCACCCGTCGGCCGCGTTCGCTGCGGGTGTGCACGCTGCTGCGCAAGCCGGACGCGATGCGAGCCAACGTCGACATCGCCTATGTGGGGTTCGAGATACCCAACGAGTTCGTGGTGGGTTACGGCTTGGATTACCAAGAGCGCTACCGCGACCTGCCCTATATCGGAACGCTGGACCCCCGCGTCTACCAGGACTAGCGGCGATCGCAAACCCGGCGGAGCCGGGTGCGGCGGGTCGCCGCGGGGACCTCTCAGGCGATCGCAAACCCGGCGGAG
>NZ_JAVKSH010000041.1:0-7293 GCF_039583805.1 Mycobacterium sp.
GACCACCGCACTGCACCAACTCCTCGAACACGACACCAGCGTTCTCATCGCGCCACCGGGAACTGGCAAGACGGTCATCGCCTGTGCAGCAATCGAATCGCGGGCCACCTCTACCCTGGTCCTTGTCGACCGCAAGGCCCTCGCCGACCAATGGCGCGAGCGCATCAGTAGGCACCTCGGGTTCACATGCGGTCAAATCGGCGGTGGACGGTCGAAAACCACTGGCATTCTCGACATCGCCCTACTGCCAACACTCGCACGCCGTGACAATGTCGAAGACATCACCGCCAAGTACGGATTCGTCATCGTGGACGAATGCCACCACGTCGCCGCTAGCGCGTTCTTCGGCGTGCTGAGCCAAATCGCCGCGCGGTACTGGCTCGGCCTGACCGCCACCCCGGAACGCCGCGATGGACTCGAAGACCTGATCTTTCACCAACTCGGATCACACCACACGGCCATCGCACCGCCCACCAGCGGACAACTCCCGGTCGACGGTTCCGACTTGTTGACGCCCCACCCGGTTTTGCACCTACACCCGACCGGATTCCAGTACAGCGGTGACGCCGACCCCACCGCGCCCGGCGGAATGGCCGAAATCTATCGAGCCCTCGTTGCCGACCAAGGACGACGCGACCAGATCGTGGTCGACGTGTTGACCGCCTCAGAAGCCGGAGCCAACATCCTGGTGCTCACCACCTGGGTGGAACACCTCAACGCCATCAGCGACCGGCTTGAAGCCGCCGGAAAGACCGTCACCGTGCTCAGCGGCGGCATGAAGGCTCGTGAACGTCGCCAGATCACCGAGCAACTCGCCAACCAGTCTCCCGGTTCGGATCCGCTGCTGATCGTCGGTACCGGTTCGTTCATTGGGGAAGGCTTCGACTGCCCTGCCCTCGACACGCTGTTCCTGGCAGCGCCCATCACCTTCAAGAATCGACTTGTGCAATACATCGGCCGCGTCACCCGTCCCTACCCCTCGAAGACCACCGCAACCGTGCACGACTACCACGACGAGCTCACCCCCGTCATCGCGTCCTCGCTGAAGAAACGCGCACCCGGCTACATCAAGATGGGCTTCCCCGACCCGCGCAAGATGATCCGGTAGTGCTGTCACACCACTTGACCAGCGGTCAACTTCGGCACGAGTGACCCCCCGCCCGGTCGAGCCGCATAACGTGTGTGGGCGCCCATGGCGTGCATGACGTGCGGTCGAACTGGCCGAAACTCCCTGAATGAGTCCGTCGAGCGCGCCGCCGGCGCCGGTGTGGTCCCCAGAGCGCGCCAACCGTCACGCGGCGGTCGGGTGGAGAATCTGCATTTCCGCAGTTCAAAGGCTACTTCTCTTGGTCGGGCTGACAGGATTTGAACCTGCGACCACTTGACCCCCAGTCAAGTGCGCTACCAAACTGCGCCACAGCCCGGTGCCGCCAGAACACCCGGCAGCAGGTCGAAAGCCTACCGCAGACGCCGGCGGTGGCCAGGCCTTCCCGCGCGGCCAGCGCAGTCCCATTTTGTCCAGCCGCAAATCCGCCAGGATGTGGATGCCCTGGCCGTCTGTGCACAGCGTCCGGAGCTTGTCGGACCGCCGCGGTAATGTATCGAACATGAGTTCGACAGGTGTTGTTGCGCCGCCGGAGTTGACTGCCGCCTTCGACGCGCTGGACGCGGCGGTGACGCGCATCGCCGGGTTCGACTTGGACAATCTGGACCCTTCGGTGCGGCTGCGCGCGCTGCAACGCCTGGAAACCGCCCGGCGCCGGCAGATGGTGACCAGCCACGATCTGATCGCGGGCCTGGCGAACGAGGATCACGCCGACGTCGGCGGCCCGGTGCACAAGGTGATCGCCGACTGGCTGCGGATCAGCCCCGCCCAGGCGCGCCGGCGGATGCGCGACGCCGCGCAACTCGCCCCGCGAACCACCCTGACCGGCCAGGGGTTGCCGCCCGAGTTGCCGGCCACCGCCCAGGTGTGGCGCGACGGGCAACTCGACGAGCAGCACCTGCGGGTGATCCAAACCTTCGTGCGTGACCTGCCCGAACTCGTTCCGGCGGACACCGTTGCCCACGCCGAACGGTTCCTGGCCCAGCAGGCCACCCAGCTGCGCCCCGACCAGCTCGAGAAGGTCGCCACCCGGTTTGCGGTGCTGATCAATCCCGACGGGAAGTTCAGCGACTCCGACCGGGCCCGCCTGCGCGGCTTCACCTGGGGCGCCCAGCGCGCCGACGGGATGAGCATCGGCAAGCTCGTCGCCTCCCCCGAACTGCGCGCCAACCTCGACGCCTGGTTCGCCCGCTTCGCCGCCCCGGGCATGTGCAACCCCGACGACGAAACCCCCTGTGTCACCGCTGAGCCCACCGAGGACACCGCGGCCCAGGACCGACGCAGCCACGCCCAGCGTCAACACGACGCGCTCAACGCATTGGTGCGTGGCCAGCTGGGCGACCCGAAACTCGGTGTGCACAAAGGATTACCGGTCACCGTGATCGTGTCCACGACGTTGCAGGAACTCTCCGCGGCCGCCGGGTACGCGGTCACCGGTGGCGGAACACTGTTGCCCATGCGCGACCTGATCCGGATGGCCGGCCACGCGTACCATTATCTAGCGGTCTTCGACGAGCACGAAAGCCGTCCGCTGTATCTCGGCCGCACCCGACGCATCGCATCGCCGGACCAACGCATCGTCCTGTACGCGAGGGACCGCGGCTGCACCGCCCCTGGTTGTGACAGGCCCGGCTACTGGTGTGAAGCCCACCACACCGACGGCTGGGCGCGGGGCGGTAACACCGACGCCGACAAGCTCACGCTGGCCTGCAAACCCGACAACGAGCTGGCCGAGAAGGGCTGGAAAACAATAAAACTCGCGAATGGTGACACTCAGTGGATCCCACCGCCCCACCTCGACCATGGCCAGTCCAGGACTAACGGCTACCACCACCCGGAGCGCTATTTACCGGACGATCCGCGCCATGACGATGCGGCTTAGCACGGCGTACAGGCTGCGGCTCAGCGCGACTTGGCGCCTCGCTTGTCGCGTACCCGCACGTTGATGCGGATCGGGCTGCCCTCGAAGCCGAACGTCTCGCGCAGCCGTCGCTCCAGGAAGCGGCGGTAGCCGGCCTCCAGGAAGCCGGTGGTGAACAGCACGAACGTCGGCGGTCGCGCGGTCGCCTGGGTGGCGAACAGGATGCGTGGTTGGCGCCCGCCGCGCACCGGCGGCGGCGTCGCGGCCACCACCTCGGTGATCCAGGTGTTCAGCCGACCCGTCGAGATCCGGGTGTCCCACGACGCCAGCGCCGCCGCCAAGGCCGGCACCAGTTTCTGCACGGCCCGGCCCGTCGTGGCCGAGATGTTGACCCGTTGCGCCCAGCGCACCTGCGCCAACTCCCGGTCGATCTCACGCTCAATCTGGTAGCGCCGGTCCTCGTCGACCAGGTCCCACTTGTTGAACGCCAACACCAGCGCCCGGCCGGCCTCGATCACCATCGACAGCACCCGCTGGTCCTGCTCGGTCAGCGGCGCCGACGCGTCGATCAGCACGATCACCACCTCGGCGGCGTCGATCGCGCCGTGAGTGCGCACCGACGCGTAGTACTCGTGCCCGCTGGCCTGACCGACTTTACGACGCAGTCCGGCGGTGTCGACGAAACGCCATACCGCACCGCCGATGTCGATCAGCGAATCCACCGGGTCGACGGTGGTGCCGGCCACGTCGTGCACCACCGCCAGCTGATCGCCGGCCAGCCGGTTCAGCAGGGAGCTTTTGCCGACGTTGGGTTTACCGACGAGCGCCACCCGCCGCGGGCCGCCTTGCACCGCAGCCGCTTCCGCCACCTCCGGCAGCGCACCGACCACGTCGTCGAGCAGATCGCCCACACCGCGGCCGTGCATCGCGCTGATGGCGTACGGCTGACCGAGCCCCAAAGACCACAGCGCCGCCGCGTCCGCTTCACCCCGTTCCCCGTCAACCTTGTTGGCCGCCAGGAACACCGGTTTGCCGGAGCGACGCAAGATGCGGGCGGCGGCGTCGTCGCCGGAGGTTGCGCCCACCACGGCGTCGACCACCAGGATCACCGCGTCAGCGGTGCGCATCGCCACCGCCGCCTGCTCGGCCACCAGCTGCTGCAGGCCTTTGGCGTCCGGCTCCCATCCGCCGGTGTCCTGCACGACGAACGACCGCCCGGTCCACAGCGCGTCGTAGGACACCCGGTCCCGCGTCACCCCGGGTAGGTCCTGGACCACCGCTTCGCGCCGGCCCAGGATCCGATTGACCAACGTCGACTTGCCGACGTTGGGCCGCCCTACCACCGCCACCACCGGCGGTGCAGCCGAAGATTCTGCACTCCAATCGCTTTCGTCGTTCCACGTTCCGTCCTGGCTCACCGGACGGCCTCGCTTCGCTGCCGTACCAACTGCAGCAGGTGTGCGATCACTTCGGGTTCGGTCAGCTCGCTGGTGTCGACGACCACCGCGTCGTCGGCCGCCCGCAGCGGCGACACGGCGCGGGTGGAGTCCAGGTGATCGCGCCGGCGCACGTCGGCCAGCACACCGTCGTAGTCGTCGGGCAGGCCGGCGGCGACGTTCTGGTCGTTGCGCCGCCGCGCGCGTGTCTCGGCCGACGCCGTCAGGAACACCTTCACATCGGCGTCGGGCAGCACCACGGTCCCGATGTCGCGACCTTCCACCACGACGCGCGGGGAACGGGCGGCCAGTTCACGCTGCAGGCCCACCAACCGCCGTCGCACGGCCGGCACCGACGACACCGCGGAGACCGCGCGGGTGACCTCGTCGCCCCGGATCTCCGCCGAAACGTCCTGTCCGTCAAGCCGGTAATGATCCACGTCGGGGTCGCAGCCGACGGACAACCGTGCCGTCTCCGCCGCCGTGGCGACAGCTATTTCGTCGGTCGGTTCGATTCCGGCCCGCAGCACCGCCAGCGTCACGATCCGGTACATGGCGCCGGTGTCGAGGTATCGCGCACCCAGGGCACGCGCCAATTGCTTTGACACCGAGGACTTTCCGGTGCCTGCTGGACCGTCCACGGCGACGACGACGCCGCTCACAGGTCGACCGCCCGGTAGAGGGCGCCGGTCTCGTCGCGGGTCAGGGCGCGGATGCTGCCGGGACGCTGCGCTCCCAACGCCACCGCTCCGAGCTGGGTGCGAACCAGCGCCTGCACCGGAAACCCGGCGGCCGCGAGCAACCGGCGCACAATCCGCTTACGGCCCTCGTGCACCGTGACCCGGATCAGCGAGGCGCCCGGCGCCCGGTCCACCACCGCGAAGTCGTCGACCGCCGCGGGGCCGTCGTCCAAGTCGATTCCGGTGCGCAGCCTTCGGCCGAGCCCGCGCGGCACCGACCCCGCGACCGTGGCCAGATACGTCTTGGGCACCCGGTAGGAGGGATGCATCAGCCGGTGCGCCAGCTCGCCGTCGTTGGTCAGCAGGATCAGGCCCTCGGTGTCGGCGTCGAGCCGCCCGACGTGAAACAGCTGGTGCTTCTGGCTGCCCCGCACCCGATGCTCGATCAGGTCTCCGATGCACGGCCGGCCGCGGTCGTCCGACATCGTCGAGTGCACGCCGCGCGGCTTGTTCAGCGCCAGATACACCAGGGAATGGTCGAGGATCACCCGCGCGCCGTCGACGCGGATCACCGACAGATCCGGGTCGACCCGGGTGCCCAGCTCGGTCACCACCTGCCCGTCGACCTCGATGCGGCCGGCGACGATCATCTGCTCGGCTGCTCGTCGTGACGCAATTCCGGCCTGCGACAACACTTTCTGCAAGCGCATGCCCTCGGTCATTCCTGGTCCACATCGAATGACGGCGGAGTGTCCGCGGGGACACCGCCGGTGAGTTTGACGAAACGTGGCTCTAGATAGAGAGATTCGGTCACGTCGTCGATGGTGTCGATGTCGGGCAGCAACGGGGCGATATCGGGAAGTTCAGACAGCGAGGACAATCCCAGCCGCTCCAAGAACAGCTCGGTTGTCGCGAACGTCGTCGCACCGGTGTCGGGATCGGTGCCGGCCTCGGTGATCAGTCCCCGGGCCAGCAAGGTGCGCATCACCGCGTCGACGTTCACCCCGCGCACCGCGCTTACCCGGGCCCGCGTCACCGGCTGGCGGTAGGCCACCACGGCCAGAGTCTCCAGCGCCGCGCGGGTGAGCTTCGAGCGCGACCCCTCCAACAGCAGCCGCTCCACATACGGCGCGAACCGGGCGCGGGTGTACATCCGCCAGCCCCCGCCGGCCTCGCGCAGGTCGATGCCGCTGTCCTGCTCGGTGAGAGCGTCGGCCATGATCCGCAGTGTGGCAGCGATCCGGTACGCGGGCTGCTCGGTGGCCGCGGCCAGCGCCTGGACCGTCACGGGGGTGTCGACCACCAACAGCAGCGCCTCGAGCGCCCGCCTCAGCTCGGCGTCGTCGAGCTCCGGTGCTTCGTCAGTCATGAGAGATCAGTCATGAGATGTCGTTCATCAGAGGTTGGTCACGAGAGGTCGCCTGCTTCCACCGCGTCGTCGCTGGCGGGCCGTTCTCCGGTCCACGAAACCTGGAGCACACCAAGCGGTTCTGCCTGGTCGAATGCTACCGCCCGGGACCGGTACAGCTCGAGCAGCGCCAGGAAGCGCCCGACGATCTCCATCGGTGCGCGACAGTCGGCCACCAGCTCGGAGAACGACGCCCAGTGACCGGCCCCCCGCGCCGCGAGCAGCGACAGCAGCTGCTCGGCCTGCTCGGGCACCGACACGATCAGCTCGTGCAGATGCTCGGTGGTCACCGTGGGCACCGGCCGGGGAGTCAACGCGATCGCCGCGATCTGGGCGAACCGCTCGACGTCCACGCCGAGCATCACCTCCGGCAACAGCTCGGCGAACCGGTCTTCCAGCGACGCCGCCCGCGGATAGCTGCGCAGCGCGGCGGCCTCCAGTTCGGCGAACATCTGCGCGACATGCTTGAACGCCCGGTACTGCAGCAGACGCGCGAACAGCAGGTCGCGCACCTCCAGCAGGGCCAGGTCCGCCTCGTCGTCGACCTGCCCCGACGGCAGCAGCCGCGCCGCCTTGAGGTCGAGCAGCGTCGCGGCGACCACCACAAACGCGGTGGTCTCGTCCAACTCCAGGCGCGGGCCGATCTCGCGGGTGTAGGCGATGAACTCGTCGGTGACCTGATGCAGCGCCACCTCGGTGACGTCGAGGCGGTGCGCGAAAATCAGCTGCAGCAGCAGGTCGAACGGCCCCTCGAAATTGGTCAGCGTGACGTGGAAGCCGTTCCGGGTGCCGGCGGACGTGCC
>NZ_JAVKSH010000041.1:7393-27417 GCF_039583805.1 Mycobacterium sp.
TGCAGCAGCAGGTCGAACGGCCCCTCGAAATTGGTCAGCGTGACGTGGAAGCCGTTCCGGGTGCCGGCGGACGTGCCGACGGACGTGCCAAGGGATGTGCCGACGGATGTGGTGTCGGGACCGGTCACGCGCCGAGCCGGTCGATGACCTCGCGGGCCAGCGAGCGGTAGGCGTGCGCACCGCCCGATTTCGGCGCCCACATGGTGATCGGTTCGCCGGCGACGCTGGTTTCCGGGAAGCGGACGGTGCGGGTGACGACGGTGTCGAACACCAGGTCGCCGAACCGCTCGACGACCCGGGCCATCACCTCCCGCGAGTTGACGGTCCGCGAGTCGTAGCGGGTGATCAGGATGCCGCTGATCGCCAGCCGAGGGTTGAGCCGGTCGTGCACCTTTTCGACGGTGTCGGTGAGCAACGCCAGGCCGCGCAGCGAGAAGTACTCGCATTCCGTCGGGATGATGACGCCGTCCGCGCAGGCGAGCCCGTTGACGGTGAGCAGGCCCAGCGACGGCTGGCAGTCGATCAGAACGTAGTCGTAGCGGTCGGTCACCGGATGCAGCGCGCGGGCCAGGGTCTGCTCGCGGCCCACCTCGTTGACGAGCTGAATCTCCGCGGCCGACAGGTCGATGTTGCTGGGAATCAGGTCCAGATGCTTGACGCGGGTGTGAATCAGCACGTCATCGGCCGACACCGAGGGTTCGACGAGCAGGTTGTGAACGGTGTGCTCCAGCTCGTAGTGCGGCACACCCAGGCCCGCCGACAGGGCGCCCTGCGGGTCGAGGTCCACCAGCAGCACCCGCCGGCCGTACTCCGCCAGGGCAGCGCCCAGGTTGATCGACGACGTCGTCTTCCCGACGCCGCCCTTCTGGTTGCACATCGCGACGACCTTCGCGGGGCCATGCGAGGTGCGGGGTTTGGGTTCGGGAATCACCCGCGGCGGCCGCCCGGTCAGGCCGAGTTCGACCTGGGGCGTCGCCGCGCCGCTGTCGGTCATGCGTGATCGCCGCTGGCCAGGGCAAACGTATCGGTGGCGAACATCGGCGAAAGTGTAACCCGCGCTAACCCGGCAGCCGGGCATAACCAACCCGGCAGCCGGGCATAAGCCCGGAACGAGGCCGTCACGACCTGCCGGGACGTTCGCCGCACCGGCTTATCCTCGAACGCATGGGTCTCACGCGGCGCATGCCTTTTTTGCGGTGGTCGGTTTTGCGGATGGCGACCGGAGTCCGCAACATCACCAGGACCGGACAGATCGGCGACGGACGCGAGGCGGCGGCCGTCGACTATGTGCTGCGCAACGCCCGCGCGGGCGACATCGACGACGTGGTGGCCACCATCGACCGGTTCGCCTACCAGAAGTCGATGCTGATCAACGTCGGCGACGAGAAGGGCGCCCTGCTCGACGCCGCGGTGCGGCGCGCCGACCCGACACTGGCGCTGGAGTTGGGCACCTACGTCGGCTACGGCGCGCTGCGCATCGCCCGGGCTGCCCCGGCCGCCACGGTCTACTCCGTCGAACTGGCCGAGGCCAATGCCGTCAACGCCCGCAGGGTCTGGGCGCACGCCGGGGTCGAGGACCGGGTGACGTGTGTCGTCGGCACCATCGGCGACGGCGGGCGCACACTGGAGTCGCTGGCCGCCGAGCACGGCTTCGCCGCAGGCGCGCTGGACTTCCTGTTCCTCGACCACGACAAGGACGCCTACCTGCCCGACCTGCAGAGCATCCTCGACCGGGGCTGGCTGCACCCGGGCTCGATCGTGGTCGCCGACAACGTCAAAATGCCGGGCGCGCCGCGCTATCGCGAGTACATGCGAGGTCAGCAGGGCACGCTGTGGAACACCGTCGAACATCGGGCGCACGCCGAGTATCAGACCTTGATCGCCGACCTGGTGCTGGAGTCGGAGTACCTGGGGTAGGTCGGGGCCAGCACCAGGTCGGGGCCAGCACCAGGTCGGGGCCAGCACCAGGTCGGGGCCAGCCAGGTGTGGGCTAGCCAAGTGCGCCGCTGCCACAAGAGCAACCTGAACCTCATTCGCACCAATTCCCGCTGTGCGGCGGCGTGGTGGCGGGCGTATGTCGGACCCCGTTGTTACGGTGCGGGCATGCTGTCGCTGATATATCCGTCGATCGACCTGCACAGAGCGCAATTGCGGCTGGGCGACGCCACGTGTCGCCGCGGACTCGAATATGCCCGCGAGGGACGGGTGGTGCGCTGCGTGTGGAACCCGGACGACGGGACCCTGGTCGGCGCTGTTCGTGGTAGCCGGGGCCGGACCTACGCGACGACGGTGCACCTGTCTGCCGGCCTTGCCGACATATGGACCATCGACAGGGGAAGGTGCTCCTGCCCGATGCAGGTGGACTGCAAACACGTCGCCGCGATCGTGATCGCGGCCAGCGGGAACACCACGACACGCGCCGTACGCACGTCGGCTGCTGGGCCGGCGCCGTCGGCATGGCGAAAGCCGCTGGACGCGTTGTGTTCCCCTGGTTCGCACAGCGAGGCGTTGACCACGCCGCTGGCTGTCGAGCTGGACTGGTCAGCGAGTGGGCTGTCTTCGACCCTGGACGCACGACTGGTGCGGCCGGGCAAGCGCGGCGGCTGGGTCGCCGGTGATCTGAGCTGGAGCAAGTTGGCTGGGCTACGGCACTGCGGCTATCTCGACGCCCATGTTCGCCTGTTGCAGGAGTTCTTCATCACCTACCGGGCGTCATCCTTGAATTTGACTGGCTACTACAGCTATTCGTACGCAGACGTCAAAACGATCTCGCTGTTGAAGTTCGAGTCGCCGCAGTTGTGGCCGCTGCTGGAGGAGGCGCGACGGATCGGGGTGCGGCTGGTGCAGGCGCGGTCCCAGCAGGAGGTGCCGGCCGATGCCACGGCGCGGCTCTGCCTGGACGTCACGACCCACGAGTCCGGCGACCTCGGGGTCACGCCCGTGCTCGAGGTCGGCGGCGCCACGGTGCGGCCGGTCGCGTTCGTCGGATCCTCAGGCCACGGTGTGGTGTATACCGACGGCGGGTTGCGGCTCGCCCGACTGGACAAGCCCGCGCCTGGCGCGCTGCAGCGCATGGCACTGGGCGGCGAGCCGCTGCGCATACCCGTGGCGGAGGAGTCGCGGTTCGCCACGGAGTACTACCCGAGGCTGCGTCACATCGCGGCCGTCACGTCGTCGGACGAGTCGTTCACGCCGCCCGCGATCGTCGGGCCGGCACTGGTCCTGCGGGCCGACCACCAGGCCGAGCACAAACTCGAGTTGACATGGGAGTGGGCATATCGGTTAGACGACAACGAGTTTCGCGTATCGGCCGGCTCTTCGCAGGACGTCGCTTACCGTGACCTGGAAGCGGAGACCGCACTAGCCTCGAGCATCGAAGCGCCGTTGGAGCGTTTCGGGCTCCGCAGCGCCGACGGGACGCTCGTCGCGTCGACGCGATTGTCCGGCATGGACACGATGCGATTCGTCACCGAACTTCAGCCGCTGCTCGCCGAGTTTCCTGATCTTGCGCTGGAGGTGACCGGTGACCCGGTCGACTACCGGGAGGCGAGCAGTTCCCTTGCTATCGGAGTGACCACCGACGCGGTCCCCGGCGAGACTGACTGGTTCGACTTGGGCGTAACGATCAGCGTTGAGGGAAAACAGGTTCCGTTCGTCAGCGTGTTCAGCGCGCTCGCCTCCGGGCAGTCGCACCTGCTGCTTGCTGACGGTGCGTACTTTGCGCTGGACAAGCCGGAGTTGGTGAAGCTGCGCCAGCTGATCGAGGAGGCCCGCGCGCTGACCGACACCGAGGAGGGTCTGCCGCGGATCAGCCGGTTCCAGGCCGGGCTGTTCGACGAACTCGCTGAGCTGGGGGTCGTGACGCGGCAGGCTGACGAATGGCGGCGCCAAGTCGATGGGCTGCGCTCGCTGCAGGGCCTGAAACCGGTGGCCGTCCCGGACAACCTGTGCGCCGACTTGCGCTCCTATCAGGCCGACGGGTTCGCCTGGCTGGCGACGTTGCACGCTCATGGACTCGGCGGCATTCTCGCCGACGACATGGGCCTCGGGAAGACGGTCCAGTCCCTTGCACTGATATGTCATGTCCGGCAACAGAATTCGACCACAGCAACGTTCCTGGTGGTGGCGCCGTCGAGCGTGGTCAGCAACTGGTCCGCTGAGGCGGCTCGGTTCGCGCCGGAGCTGTCGGTGGTCACGATCACCGACACCCTCCGCCGCGCCGGTGCCGACCTCGAGGAGCTGGCCGCAGGGGCTGACATCGTGGTCACCTCCTACACCTTGTTCCGGCTCGACTTCGAGTCCTACGCCGCCCGGGCTTGGTCCGGGTTGATCCTCGACGAAGCTCAGTGTGTGAAGAACCGTCAAGCCAAGACCTACCAATGCGCACGCAAGCTGCCAGCGCCGGTCAAGCTTGCGATCACCGGCACACCGATGGAGAACAACCTGATGGAGCTGTGGTCGCTGTTGTCGATCACCGCCCCCGGGTTGTTCCCGAACCCGACCAAGTTCGCCGACTACTACGCCAAGCCCATCGAGAAGACCGGCGACCCCGAGCTTCTCGCGCTGTTCCGCCGCCGGATCAAACCGCTGGTGAAGCGCCGCACCAAGGAGCTGGTGGCCGCCGAGCTACCCGCCAAGCAGGAACAAGTCCTCGACATCGTCCTGCCGCCCCGGCACCGCACGCTCTACGACAAGCGACTGCAACGGGAACGCCAGAAGGTGCTCGGCCTGCTCGACGACATGCAGCGCAATCGGTTCACGATCCTGAAATCCCTCACCGTGCTGCGGCAGATGGCGCTGCACCCCGGGCTCGTCGACCCGTCACACGACTCGCTGGCCTGCGCGAAGATCGACGCGCTCGCCGAGCACCTGCATGACATCGCCGGCGGCCACCGCGCGCTCGTTTTCAGCCAGTTCACCCGCTTCCTCGCCAGGGTCCGCGATCGCCTCGACACCGAGGGCATCGACTACTGTTACCTGGACGGGCGAACCCGCAACCGCGGCAAGGTGATCCAGCGGTTCAAGGACGGAGACGCGCCGGTTTTCCTGATCAGCCTGAAGGCCGGCGGCTTCGGGCTGAACCTCACCGAGGCCGACTACTGCTTCCTTCTCGACCCGTGGTGGAACCCGGCCACCGAGACCCAGGCCATCGACCGCACCCACCGCATCGGCCAGGTTCGTAACGTCATGGTGTATCGGCTGATCGCCCGCGACACCATCGAAGAGAAGGTGCGAGCGCTCAACGCCCGCAAGGCCAAGCTGTTCGCCAGCGTCATCGACGACGGCAACGCCTTCGGCTCCGCTCTCACCGCCGCCGACATACGTGGTCTGCTGACCTGATCGGCGCGGTCGAGTAGCCGTCGACGTCCGGCGCACGGGCGGTGCGGTGGCTACCGCGCCCGCGGGTGCGCGCCGGCCCACACCTCGCGCAGCGCGTGCACCGTGACCAGCGTGTAGATCTGGGTCGTCGTCACCGAGGCGTGACCCAGCAGCTCCTGCACGACGCGGACGTCGGCGCCACCGTCGAGCAGGTGCGTGGCGAACGAATGCCGCAGCGTGTGCGGCGACACGTCCGACGTGATCCCGGCCCGTTCCGCGGCGTCCTGCAGCACCTGCCACGCGCTTTGCCGCGACAGCCGGCCGCCGCGCGCGTTGAGGAAGATCGCCGGCCCCCCGCGGCCACGGCGGGCCAGCTCGGGCCGGCCCCGCACCAGGTAGGCGTCCAGCGCCGCGACCGCGGGCCGCCCCACCGGGACCAGCCGTTGCTTGCCTCCCTTGCCGCGCAGCAGCACCGAGCGAGCCCGGGTGTCCACATCGTCGATATCCAGGCCGACGGCCTCGGAGATTCGCGAGCCGGTGGAGTACAGCAGTTCCAGCAGCGCCCGGTTGCGCAGCGTCAGCGGTCCGTCGCACGGGTTGTCGCCGCCGGCGGCCTCCAACAACCTCAGCACCTCGTCGACGGTCAGGCTCTTGGGCAGTCGGCGGCCCGGCGTGGGCGGCTTGACGGCCCGTGCCACGTCGACATCGGCCAGCCCCTCGGCGACGGCGAACCGGTGCAGGCCGCGGACCGCGATCAGCGTGCGCGCCGCTGACACCGCCGACAGCGGTGACACCCCGGCGTCAGGGTCGCCGCGCCGCAGCGCCAGCAGAAATTCGCTGACGTCGTGTTCGCCGACCTTGGCCAGGTCGTCGATGCCGCGGATGGCGAGGTGCTGACGGTAGCGGCGCAGATCCCGGCGGTACGAGCTCAAGGTGTTGCTCGCCACGCCCCGCTCGATCGTGAGGTGGTCGAGGTAACCCTGCACCTGGCGCTCCAGCGGTGGCGCCGTCGTGGTGTGCGACTCAGCCATGGCCGGCCCGCCGGGCGGCGAACAACCTCGGCTTGTCGACCCACGGCGCATCCACCGGCCGCGGTTGCGCCAGCCCTTGGCGCACCGCGTGGGCCGCCAGGATACCAGCTGCCGCAAGGGAATTGACGATCTGCCCGGCCAGCACCCACCGGACCGCCTCGTCGAGGGGATACCAGTGCACCGTCATGTCGGCTTCCTCGTCGTGCGCCTCGGGCCGACCCACGTGGGTGAGTCCGGTGGCCAGAAACACCCGCACCGACTCGTCGCTGAAACCGGGCGTGGAATCCAGGTCCAGCAACACCCGCCAGGTGTCTGCACGCAGACCGGCTTCCTCGCGCAGCTCGCGTGCAGCCGTCAGGTGCGGCGGCTCGCCGTCGACGTCGAGCAGCCCGGCGGGCAGCTCCCACAGCCGCCGGCCGAACGGGTGGCGGTACTGGTAGACCAGCGGGATGTTGCCGTCGTCGTCGATCGCGACGACGCCCACAGCGCCGTAGTGCTCGACAACCTCGCGTGCCACGATCTTTCCGCCGGGCATTCGCACATGGTCGGTGCGCAGAGCGAAAATCTTTCCGGTGTAGAGGGTTTCAGACGACGTCGTCTCGAAGACGTGCTCAGCCACGACGAGCGGGTTCGGGTTGGGACAGCGACTGCCCGGCGCCGGCGCGGGGGTCGCTGCCGTTGGACCGCTGTTCGGGAATCTCGACGGGCAGCCGCTCGCCGGCCTCGTAGTCGAGGGCCGCTTTGACGAAAGCGACGAACAGCGGGTGGGGACGGGTCGGTCGGCTCTTCAGCTCCGGATGCGCCTGGGTGCCGACGACGAATGGGTGCATCTCCGGCGGGTATTCGACGAACTCCACCAGCTGGCCGCCGGGGGAAGTACCCGAGAATCTCAGCCCGCTTTCGGCGATCTTGTCCCGGTAGGCGTTGTTGACCTCGTAGCGATGCCGATGCCGCTCGGACACCTGTGTCGACTGATATGCTTGGGCGACAACGGAATCCGGCTCCAACACCGCAGGATAGGATCCCAGCCGCATGGTTCCGCCGAGGTCGGCGTCGCCGGTCACGATGTCCTGCTGGTCGGGCATCGTGCAGATCACCGGATCCGGGGTGTGCGGGTCGAACTCCGCCGAGTTGGCGTGCGTGAGGCCGACGGAGCGTGCGGCCTCGATCACGATGCACTGCAACCCCAGACACAGTCCCAGCACTGGAAGGCCTCGCGACCGCGCGTAGGTGATGGCGCCGATCTTGCCCTCGATTCCGCGAATCCCGAAGCCGCCCGGTATCAGCACACCGTCCACGCCGGCAAGCGCCGCCGCGGCGCCGGTGAGGGTTTCGCAGTCGTCGGACGCCACCCAATGCATGTCGACCTTCGCGTGGTGGCTGAAACCGCCGGCGCGAAGAGCTTCGGTGACCGACAGGTACGCGTCGGAAAGCTCAACATATTTGCCCACCAACGCGATTCGGACCGTCTCCTGCGGCTCGTAGACCCGGCGCAGCAGATCGTCCCATTCGGTCCAGTCGACGTCGCGGAAGGGCAGGTTCAGCCGCCGCACCACGAAGGCGTCGAGCTCTTCGCGGTGCAGCACCTTGGGAATGTCGTAGATCGACGGCGCATCCGGAGTGGAGATGACGCCGTCGATGTCGACGTCGCACATCAACGCGATCTTGTTCTTCAGCGCTTCGGGCACGTCGCGGACGCAGCGCAGGATCAACGCGTCCGGCGTGACGCCGATGCTGCGCAGAGCCGCCACCGAGTGTTGGGTCGGCTTGGTTTTCAGCTCACCCGACGGCGCCAGGTAGGGAACCAGCGACACGTGCAGGAAGAACACGTTCTCCCGGCCGAGATCGTGCCTCACCTGGCGGGCCGCCTCCAGGAAGGGCTGCGATTCGATATCCCCCACCGTGCCGCCGATTTCGGTGATGACGACGTCCGGGCGGTTGCCGTCGGCGTCGGGCTCTGACATGGCCAGGATGCGGCGCTTGATCTCGTCGGTGATGTGCGGGATCACCTGGACGGTGTCACCCAGGTACTCGCCGCGACGCTCCTTGGCGATGACCGACGAATACACCTGCCCGGTAGTGACATTCGCCGAGCCGGACAGGTCGCGGTCGAGGAATCGCTCGTAGTGCCCGACGTCGAGATCGGTCTCGGCGCCATCCTCGGTGACGAAGACCTCGCCGTGCTGGAACGGGTTCATGGTGCCCGGGTCGACGTTGAGATACGGGTCGAGCTTTTGCATGGTGACCTGCAGGCCGCGCGCGGTCAGCAACTGGCCGAGGCTGCTGGCCGTCAAGCCCTTTCCGAGCGAGGACACGACGCCACCGCTGACGAAGAGGTGCTTGGTGGTGGTGTGCGGGTGCTTGCGCAATCGAGCAACCTCCGTGAAGACGGCGCAGGGCTGGCGCTGTGACAGGCCGTTTGCCAGCCCTGTGTTGGGCCTGCCGACCCACGGAACCCCACCCTAACACCGCCGTCGCCGCGACGTCGCTGACACGCCCGCCGGTTACTGAGCGACTGTGAGGGCCGACGCGCCGCGACCCGTGCCGTACTGGCCGGTGTGGCCGCCGTTGATCTCCTCGGCCAGGCCCAGGATCACGGTGATCCGGCCCGGCTCGGCGTCAATGTCGTCGACGGTGCTGATCACGGCGGTGATCGCCGGATCGGCCCGGGCCACCGCGACCGCGGCGGTGCCGGTCGACGAGCCGGCGCGACCGGCCAGCACCGTGCCCGAGCCGTGCGGCGCGAGCGCGGCGGCGAACCGGGCCACGCTGGCACCTCGGTTTCCGGCGTCGTCGCCCAGCGCGCCACCGGTGATGACGACGGCCGCGTTGGCTGCGCCGATGTGCTGGTCGCGGTAGGAGCGGTAGGTGATGAAGCCGGCGTCGCGCAGCGCGGCCAGCACGGTCTCACGCTGTGCGTCGTCGACGGCGCCGACCGCTTGGTCCCGGTTGATCAGCAGCGCGATCCCGAGCAGGTCACCGGCCTGAGAGCCCTCGTCGACAAGTGTGGTGCTCAGCTGCGCGCCCGCCGGCACGATCGGCGAGTTGACCACCGTGCGCAGCTTCTCCGCGGAGTTGGCCTCGACGAACTCCGCGGTCAGGGACACCGTGCCGCTCACCGCTCCCCCGGCCTGGCCGACGAGCGTGGACACCGAGCCGACGTCGTCGGCGGCGGCATCCGGGGTGCGGAAAATGACGACCGACTTGCCGTTGAGGCTGTCGTGCACCATCCGCGTCGCCA
Organism: Mycobacterium sp.; assembly: GCF_039583805.1. Classification (GTDB taxonomy): domain Bacteria; phylum Actinomycetota; class Actinomycetes; order Mycobacteriales; family Mycobacteriaceae; genus Mycobacterium. The sequence continues at coordinate 16,985 of NZ_JAVKSH010000041.1, forward strand.
TCTGGGTGTCGAAAGCGTCTGCTGCACTGAGCCTTTCGCTCATGACATTCTTTTGGTCGTCGAGCGAGTTGATCTGGGCCGCCAAATCCCGCTTCTCTGCCCGCAACCCGGACAACAGGGTGTCGGAGAGCACCCCGGAGCCGAGCACCACGCCCACGGCAAGCGCAAGGAATACCGCGGCTAGTGAGATCACATGGTGGCGTTGAGATATCACTGGCGCGCCCTTCTAGGCGACCCAGCCCTGTACCCACAGCGAGAAGCTGTCCCAGTGCTCGACGATCCAGTGTGTCACCAGCGCGTCAGTGCGCGACACCCAGAGCACGAGGATGACGGCGAGCATCATGGCCATCACCAGCAGGGCGACGACGCCACCGGACATCCGGTTGTGGTACAGAGTGGCAACGGCTTTGGCGTCCACGATCTTCTCCCCCACCCGCAGCCGGGTCAAAAACGTCGAGGGGTTGCTCTGCTGGCGGGTGCGGTCGAAGAACGTCTCGATGTTGGCGGTGTGACCGGCGGTGACCAGCAGCGCCGCGCCGTGGTGGTCGGCCAGCAGCAGCGCCAGGTCGGTGGCCGAGCCCGCGGCCGGGAACGTCATCGCGCCGACCCCGAGATCCTGGATGTGCTCCAGGCCGGGAGCGTGGCCGTCGGCGTCGGCCGGCAGCACCACCTGGGCGCCGCACTTGAGCACCTCGGCGCTGAGATCGCTGGGGTCGCCGACGATGAGCTGCGGGCGATAGCCCGCCTTGCTGAGCACGTCGGCGCCGGCGTTGACGCCGATCAGGACCGGTCGGTACTCCTTGATGAAGGGCTTGAGGCGCTTGAGGTCGTCGGCGGCGTGCGGCTCGTCGGCGACGATCACGACGTGGCGGCGGCGCAGGTCGACGTCGATGTCGGGGATGCCGACACCGTCTATGAGCAACGGGCTTTCGCTGCGGATGAACTCGATGGTGTTGCCGGCGAACGCCTCCAGATGGGCGATCAGCCCGCTCTTGGCCTCCTGCATCAGGTCGGCGATCTCGTGGTCGGTGCGCTCGGTGCCGCAGATCAACCGCCGGTCCCCGGCGTACACCCCGCCGTCGTAGAGTCGGATCTTGGCGCCGTCCTTGACCTTCTTGAAGACTTCCGGTCCGGTCTCGTCGACCAGTGTCACGCCGTTGGCGACGAGCACCTCCGGGCCCAGGTTCGGGTAGCGGCCCGACACGGATGGGGACGCGTTGACGACGGCGGCGACCTCGGCGTCGACGAGCGCGTCGGCGGTGATCCGGTCCAGGTCCAAGACATCCAGGACGACGATGTCGCCGGGGCATACCCGGCGCAGCAGTCGGTCGACGTCACGATCCACCCGGGCGGTGCCGACGACGCCGGGCCGCTCGGTGCTGCGGGACAACAGGGCTGGCATCCTCATGAAGGGTGATTCTGGCGGCCAACCCAGGCTCGAACCGGGAGGCGCGCCGTAACAACAGCCTCACAAGTTCTTCTTCGTCACATTCGCCACACGATCAGGTCGCCGGGTCAGGACACCGAACTCCGGTCGCGGCGGGCGGTCTCGAGCAGCTCACGGGCATGGGCGCGGCCGCTGTCGGACTCACCCAGGCCGGCCAGCATCCTGGCCAGCTCGGCAACCCGCTGCTCGCCGTCGAGGCGGCGCACCCCGCCGGCCCCGTCTTTCCCGCTGCCGTCCACCATCAGGTGCACGTCGGCGTAGGCGGCGACCTGAGGCAGATGCGTCACCACGATGACCTGGCGGGTGCGGGCCAGCCGCGCCAGCCGCCGGCCGATCTGCACCGCGGCCCGCCCTCCGACACCGGCGTCGACCTCGTCGAACACCATCGTGGCGCCCGCCGCCAGCTTCCGGGAAGTCGCCAGCACCACCTCCAGCGCCAGCATCACCCGCGACAGCTCACCGCCCGACGCGCTCTTGGACAGCGGCAGCACCGCCGTGCCGCGGTGTGCGGAGAAGCCGAACTCGACCTGGTCGACGCCGTCGCTGCCGGCGTGGACCAGCTCACCGGAGGCCAGTCGCAGCGCGGCGGGGTCGTCCGGGTCGGCCGGCGCCGGGGTCACCGCGACGGTGAACTGCGCGTCGGCCATCGCCAGCCCGGACAGCTCGGCGGTGACGGCGGCGGCCAGCTGCTCGGCCGCCGCGCCGCGGGCGGTGCTCAGCCCGGTTGCCGCGTCGGCCAGTCGGGCCGCCGACTCCTCGACCCGACGGCGCAGACCGGCCAGCGCCGCGTCGGAGACGTCCAGGCTGTCCAGCCGATCCCGCGCCGCCCGGGCCCAGGCCAGCACGCCGTCGATGTCGGCGGCGTACTTGCGGGTCAGCGTGCGCAGTTCGGCCTGGCGGGCCAGCTTGGCGTCCACCGCGCCGGCATCGGCGGGCAGCTCATCGAGATAGCGGCCCAGCTCACCGGCCGTGTCGGTGACCAGTGTCAGCGCCTCGCCGAGCCGGTCCGCCAACTCGCGCAGGGCGTCGTCGTCGGTCGATTCCAGCGCCGACTTCGCCCGCCCCAGACCCTCGGCCGCCGACACCGACTCCGTCGCCGCCTCGTCGGCGTCACCGGCCAGCGCGGCGCGGGCGCCGGCCGCCGCCTCCCGCAACGAGTCCAGCTCGGAGAGCCGCCGGATGTCGACGATCAGCGCGTCGTCTTCGCCCGGCGCCGGGCACACGCCGTCGATTTCATGCAGGGCGAATTTCAGCCGGTCGGCCTCCTGGGCTAACTCACGCGACCGGTCGGCCCGGTCGACGAGGTCGCGCCGCGCCGACTTCCACTCGTCGCGCAGTGCGCGGTAGTGCGCCAGCCTCTCGCCGACGTCGGCGAACCGGTCCAGCGCGCCGCGCTGTTCGTCCGGCCGCATCAGCCGCAGCTGGTCGTTCTGGCCGTGCAGGGTGAGCAACTCGGCGGTGAAGCCGGTCAGCGATTTGGCGGGCACGCTGCGGCCGCCGAGGTAGGCGCGGGACGGCCCGTCGCGGCTGACCGAGCGCAGCGCGATCACGCTGCCGTCGTCGTCGCGCTCCGCTCCCGACGAGGCCAGGATGTCGTCGATCCGCGCGGCGGCGGCCTCGTCGAGATCCTCGGTGCTGAACCGCCCTTCGACCACGGCACGTCCGGCTCCCGAGCGCACCCGGGTGGCGTCGGCGCGACCACCGCCGAGCAGGTGCAGGCCCGTCACCACCATGGTCTTGCCGGTGCCGGTCTCCCCGGTCAACACGGTCAGGCCGCTGTCGAACTCGGCGGTCGCGACGCTGATCGCGCCCAGCGACTCGATCCGTACCTCAGTGAGCACCGGTCGGCACCGCTACCGCCCGCGCCAGCCGGTGACCGGCAGCTGGAACTTGCGCACCAGGCGGTCGGTGAACGGCGCGCTGTCCAGACGTGCCCACCGCACCGGCGTGCCCGACCGCGTCACCTCGAGCCGTCCCCCGGCCGGCACCAGCATCTCCCGGCGGCCGTCGCAGAACACCAGGGCGTCGTGCCCGCCGGCCTCGACTTCGATCGCGATGGCCGCGTCCGGGCTGGTCACCATCGGCCGGGCGAACAGCGCGTGAGCGTTGTTGGGCACCAACAGGATCGCCTCCAGGTCCGGCCACAGCACCGGGCCGCCGGCCGAGAACGCATACGCCGTGGACCCGGTCGGTGTCGACACCAGCACCCCGTCGCAGCCGAACGTCGACACCGGGCGCCCGTCGACCTCGACGACCACCCCCAGCACACCCAGCCGGGGTCCCTTCTCCAGGCTGGCGTCGTTGAGCGCCCACCCGGTGTCGACGACGCGGCCCTCGACACGCACCGCGACGTCCAGCGTCAGCCGGTCCTCCACCCGGTAGTCGCGGGCGACGACGCGCTCCAGCACGCTGTCGATGGCCTCGGCCTCGGCCTCGGCCAAGAAGCCGATCCGGCCCAGGTTGACGCCCAGCACCGGAATCCCGGCGTTGCGGGCCAGCTCGGCCGCGCGCAGGAAGGTGCCGTCGCCGCCGAGCACCATCACCAGCTCGCAGTCCCGGGCGGCGTGCGGATCGGCGTCGACCACCTCGATGTCGACGCCCCGCGCCCGCAGGTCGCCGGGGTCCAGGTGCACCGAGCCCCGGTCGACCGCCTCGGCGGACAACACCCGAAGGCCGATATCGTTGTCGCCCAACGTTTTCTCGACCCGTCGCGCGGTGTCGGTGGCTTCCGCGCGCCCGGTGTGCACCACCAGCAGCACGGTGCGTTCCAGCGTCATTGCGGGCCGGCCCTCACCGCGGCGCCGACCGCGCACGCCAGCTCCTCGCCGGACAACCCCCGATCGGTCCGGCTGCGCAGCCACAGGAAGTACTCGACGTTGCCCGACGGGCCCGGCAGCGGGCTGGCGGCGACGCCGACGGTGTGCCAGCCCAGCTGCCCGGCCCGCTGCGCGACGGCCAGCACCGAGTTCGCCCGCAGCGCCGGGTCGTGCACCACCCCGCCCGGCCCGACCTGGCCCCTGCCCACCTCGAACTGCGGCTTCACCAGGGGAACGATATCGGCGTCGGGCACCGCGCACGCAGTCAGCGCGGGCAGCACCAGGGTCAGCGAGATGAACGACACGTCGGCGACGATCACCTCGACGGGGCCGCCGATGGCAGCCGGTGACAGTTCGCGCACGTTGGTCCGCTCCACGACCACCACCCGCGGGTCCGATCGCAGCTTCCAGGCCAGCTGGCCGTAGCCGACGTCGACGGCCACCACTTCCCGCGCACCGCGGTCCAGCAGCACGTCGGTGAACCCTCCGGTCGACGCGCCGGCATCCAAGCAGCGCCGGCCGGCCACGTCGACGGCGAACGCGTCGAGCGCACCGAGGAGCTTGTGCGCGCCCCGCGACGCCCAGCTGCGCGCCGGCTCGGCGGCGACGCGCAGGGCCGCGGTCACCGCGACCGCGGTGCCGGGTTTGACCGCCGGCATGCCGTCGATGCTCACCTTGCCGGCATCGATGAGCTCGGCGGCCTGACGGCGGGATCGGGCCAGCCCGCGCCGGACCAGCTCGACGTCAACACGGGCGTGCCGTGGCACCGCACACTCAGCCCTTCTCCGCCGACTCCAGGGCCGCCACCAGCATGTCGTGCGCGGCGGAGAGCCGGCGCGCGATCTCGTCGAGATCGGTGCCGGCCGGCGCGCCGTCGGCGCAGTCGGGCAGCGCTGCGAGCACGCCGTCGATCTGAGCGCGGATCCGGTCGGGGTCGGTGGTCATCGCGCTCCCTACGCTAGCCGATTCAGGCCGGCAACCAGCGCCGCAGGGCGGCGTGGGCGGTGTCGTCGGCGGCCCGGACGGCAACCGGCCCGTCCAGGTGGGCGGCCCACACCGCATGGGCGACGGCGCGCACCACCGACAGCCCGTCGCGGCCGCGGTCGCCGGTTGGGTCGTGGCCGCGGGCGCCGACCACCGCCGCGCCGCCGGCGATCTCGACGTGCCACACCGACTGCGGCGCCACCGCGAGCATCGCGGCGTCCCGATGCAGCGCGCGCAGGTCTTCGCCGATGTAGCGGGGCCGCTGCGCGGGCACCGCGTTCACCGCGTCGCGGGCGGAGCTGGCGCCGGTGAGCACCAGCAAGCTCGGCAGGCCGGCGGCGTTGGCGGCGGCGATGTCGGTGTCCAGCCGGTCGCCGACCACCAGCGGCGCGCGAAAGTCGCCGCGGGCCAACGCATCCGCGATCAACGCCGGCGACGGTTTGCCGGCCACCTGCGGTTCGGATTCGGTGGCCGTGCGCAGCGCGGCCACCATCGACCCGTTGCCGGGCAGCAGGCCCCGTTCCGACGGCAGGGTGGGATCGGCGTTGGCCGCCACCCACAGCGCCCCGGCCCGGATGGCCAGCGCCGCCTCGGCCAGGTCGGCCCAGCCGGTTTCGGCGGAGTGGCCCTGCACCACCGCGTCGGGCTCGTCGTGGAACCGGCGCACCGGGCGAAGCCCCACCGCCGCGACCTCGTCGGCCAGCGACTCGGTGCCGACGACCAACACCCGCGACCGCGGGGGCAGCTGGGCGGCCAGGACACGGGCCGCGCTCTGCGCGCTGGTGACGACGGCGTCGGCGGGCGTGGGCAGCCCGAGGTCGCTCAGGTGGGCGGCGACCTGCTCCGCGCTGCGCGACGCGTTGTTGGTGACGAACAGCGTGCGGCCCGGCACGGCGGCCAGCGCCTCCGCCGCGCCGTCGGTCAGCCGGTGCCCGTGGAAAACGGTCCCGTCGAGATCGAGCAGCAGGCAATCATATTGCTGCGCAACGGTTCCCACGTCAACCAAGCTCGCTCGCCCGGTCTTCGGCGTCGGTGACTCCGTCGACGTCGGCAGCAGCGGCCCGCAGGAACCAGTGCAGCGCCTCGGCGCCGCGGTGCAGCGCCAGCAGCGTCTCGGCGTAGGCGTAGCACAACCGCGCGGCGGTCGTCCCGGTGCGCGCCGGATCCAGCTGCGGCGTCGACAAGACGGTCAGCGCCTGGTCGAGCTGACCGAGGTCGGCGCGCGCGCCGGCGGCGACGATCCGCAGCTCGTCGGCGGCGTCGCCGGTCAGCCCGGCCGCCTCGGGTCCGCGCGCCAGCTCCAGCGCGCGCTCCGGCCGGCCGAGCCCGCGTTCGCAGTCGGCGATGAGCGCGAGCAGCGCAGATCTGCTGCCCATCCGGCGGGCCGCGCGCAGCTCGGCCAGCGCCTGTGCCCAGTCGCCGCAGCGGTAGGCCGCGATTCCGACGGCTTCGCGGACGGCGGCGATGCGGGCGGACAGCGCGCGGGCGGCCCGCGCGTGAGCGAGGGCGGCCTGCGGATCGTCGTCGAGCAGCTCACCCGCCACCACCAGGTGACAGGCCACCGCGTCGGCCGTGGCGCGGTCCAAAGTGCTGAGCTCACGGCGGATTTCGGGCGCCAGCTGGTTGGCCTCGACGCCCGGCGGGATGTGCGGCGCGCCCTCGGGCGCCGTGCGTGGCCCGCTGCGTGGACGACCCCCGCTGTATGGACGGCCCCCGCTGTATGGACGACTGGAGTCCGGCTGCCGTTCGGCCCCGCCGTGCGTGTCCCTGACCACTGTCACCTCGGATCTTTCACCTCGATCATTCACCTGGACCGTGCACCGCGATCATCGGTTACGTTGCTGTGCTGGTTACGTTGCTGTGCTGGTTACGTTCCTGTGCCGGTTACGTTCCTGTGCGGGGGGCGCCGTCCGCTCAGCCGGGTCGTTCCACCCCTGCGACGTTTCGCTTGCCGCGCCGCAGCACCAGCCAGCGGCCGTGCAGGAAATCCGTCGGCCGGGGCGCCCAGTTCTCGTCGTCGACACGGGTGTTGTTCACCGACACGCCGCCCTCGGCGATGGTGCGGCGCGCCGCGCCCCTGGTCGGCGACAGGCCGGCGGCAACCAGCAGGTCGACGATGCCGTCCGGGGCGCCGGGCGCCAGCTCGGCCACCGGGGTCTCGCGCAGCGCGGCGGTCAGCGTCGACTCGTCCAGCAGCGCGAGCTCGCCGCGGCCGAACAATGCTCGGCTGGCGTGTTCGACGGCAGCGGTGGCCGCCTCGCCGTGCACCAGGGTGGTCAGCTCGCCGGCGAGTCGCCGTTGCGCGGCCCGGTCCTGCGGCCGTGCGGAGGTGGCCTGCTCCAGCTCGGCCAGCTCCTCGGCGGACAGGAACGTGAACCAGCGCAGGTAGCGGATCACGTCGGCGTCGGCGGTGTTGACGAAGTACTGATACCACGCGTACGGGGTGGTCAGCTGCGGGTCCAGCCACACGTTGGCGCCGCCGGTGGATTTGCCGAATTTCGTGCCGTCAGCAGCCGTCACCAGCGGGACGGTGAGCGCATGCACGGCCGCACCCATCCTCTGGCGCACCAGGCGAACCCCGGCGACGATGTTGCCCCACTGGTCGGATCCGCCGATCTGCAGGACGCAGCCGTGGCGCTGGAACAACTCGACGAAGTCGTTGGCCTGCAACAGCATGTAGCTGAACTCCGTGTAGGAGATTCCGTCGGAGTCCAGGCGGCGCCGGATGGTGTCCCGGTCCAGCATCACGTTGACCGAGAAGTGCTTTCCGACGTCGCGCAGCAGGTCGATCGCCGACATGGCGGCGGTCCACTCGAGGTTGTTCTCGACGATGGCGCCCGTCGGGGACCCGTCGAAGTCGACGAACCGCTCCAGCTGGCCGCGGATCCGTTCGGTCCACTCGCGGACCGTGTCGGCGGCGTTGAGCACCCGTTCGCCGCTGTCGCGGGGGTCGCCGATCAGCCCGGTGGCCCCGCCGGCGAGCACGATGGGACGATGCCCGGCGCGCTGGAAGCGCCGCAGCGCCAGCAGCGGCACCAGGTGACCGGCGTGCAGGCTGGGCGCGGTGGGGTCGAAGCCCGCGTAGAGCGTGACCGGTCCCCGGGCAGCCTCGGCGGCCAGCGCGTGGAGGTCGGTGCACTGGGCGATCAGCCCGCGCCAGCCGAGTTCGTCGAGAATCGACATGCTCACAGTCGTCGATCTTTGCGCATCTGGCGCCGTGGTCGGCGACGGGCCGGACGTGGCGGTCAGTCGCCGGCCCCGGGCGCCGGCGCGCGGGGGCTGCGCCGGTACGCCGAGACCTCCGGTCGGCCGGCCAGCCACAACCGCCACGGCCGGTCCGCGGCGACGCTGACGCCGACCCGGGGCCCGGACACCGCCGTCAGCGGGCCGCCGAGTTCCAGCCGGACCGGGCTGTCGGGGTCGAACAGGTCGATCCCGTTGTCTGCCATGGTGATTCCCAGCGCGGCGCACAGGTTGCCCGGTCCGCGCGCCAGCCCGGCCGGGCGGGCCGACGCGCCCCGCCGGGACCGGGCGACGTCGGCGCCGCTGCCGATCGCGCCGGCCCGCAGCAGGACGGCGGCCGCGGTGGCGTCGGGGCCGCAGGCGACGTTCGCGCACACGTGGATTCCGTGGCTGCGGTAGGTGTACAGCCGTCCGGGGGGCCCGAACATCACCGCGTTGCGGCCGCTGATGCCGCGGTAGGAGTGCGCCGCGGCGTCGGGCCACGGCCCGTCGGGCACCCCGCCGTAGGCCTCGACCTCGACGATCACCGCGCTCACGCCGCGCCCGGTGAGGGTGGCGCCGAGCAGCCGGTGCGCGGCCGCGACCGGGTCGACCGCGAGTTCCTCAGCGCTCACCGGACAGATTGTGCCCGCGGGGTTTTGACGGGAACGCCACCGGGGCCGATGTTCATCACGTGGTGACTTCATCAGGTGATGAATTATTCGCCGAGGACGCGGACGCCGCCGTCGACGTCAACCGGCTCCGGGTCATCCGGGGTGGGCGCCCGGCGCTGCACGCCGATCTTTGGGCTCAGTTCGCCGAGCTGGCCCGCGCCGGCACCACATTGCTGGTCACGTGATGGACGCAGCCGACCACTGCGGTGACCTGGCGCTGATGCGCGAAGGCCGGTTGGTCGCGCACAACACCCCGACCCGACGACGAACGGACACCGGATGCGCGTCGTTGGAGCAAGCGTTCCTGTCCGTCATCACACGCAGTACCGCGCGCCAAGCCGGGTAGGGCTGAGGGATTTCCTGACGCCCTACCCGGCGACCACGTTGCGGATCCTGCGCCAACTGGTCGCCGACCGCCGCAGCGTCGCGATGATCCTGCTGGTGCCCGTCCTGGTGCCGACGCTGATGTACTTCATGTTCGAAAATGCCCCGCATCCGCCGGGCGCCCCGTCGCCGTTCCACAACGCCTGCCTCATCCTGTTGAGCCTGTTCCCGCTCTTCGTGATGTTCGTCATCACGGCGATCACCATGCAGCGCGAACGGTTTCGGGCACCTTGGAGCGCATCCTGACCACACCGCTGCGCCGGCTCGACCTGCTCCTCGCCTACGGCACCGCGTTCTCCGTCGCCGCCGCGGCGCAAGCCATGCTGGCCTGCGCCGTGTCGTTCTGGCTGCTCGGCTTCGACACCGCAGGCAGTCCGATGTGGGTGTTCGCCATCGCGATCGTCAACGCCGTGCTCGGCGTGGGTTTGGGCCTGCTGTGTAGTGCGTTCGCCCGCACGGAGTTTCAGGCCGTGCAGCTCATCCCGCTGGTGATGGTGCCGCAGCTGCTGCTGGCCGGCATCATCGTGCCCCGGGCGCTGATGGCGCACTGGTTGCAGTGGATCAGCGACGCGCTGCCGGCCAGCTACGCGCTGGAGGCGCTGCAACAGGTGGGAACGCATCCGCAGCTGACCTACGTCGCGGTGCGCGACATCGTCGTGGTGCTGTGTTTCGCGATCGCCGCGTTGTGCCTGGCGGCGGCGACATTGCGTCGACAGACACCCTGAAGTGACCGCGCAAGCACGACGCAGGCGGCCCGGGCGCCCGGCTGGCGTCTCCGACAAACGGGTGCGGATCTTGACTAACGCAAGGGAACTGTTTGCGCGCAGCGGGATTACTAAGGCGTGCATTAGTATGGTGACTTAGGCGGTGATGTAGGCGAGGTTGGGATCAGCGAAGAATCCCCGA
>NZ_JAVKSH010000042.1:0-4008 GCF_039583805.1 Mycobacterium sp.
CAAATGCTCTCAGACAGGTCCGACAACTACCGTGCGTCCACTACCGACCAACAAAATCGCCAGCTGTTCTCAACCCGGTGAACGGCGCTCCGCCGGATCCTTATAGATCACGCCCTCTTTCATCACGAAGTCCACCCGGCCGGTGACCTCGATGTCGGTGAACGGGTCGCCGGGCATCGCGATCAGGTCGGCGATCTTGCCCTCGGCGATCACGCCGAGTTCGTCGAGCCGCAGCAGGTCGGCGGCGACGCTGGTAGCGGCCTGCAGGGCCCGCAGCGGAGAGATGCCCGTCGAGACCATCGTCGGGAACTCCTGCCAGTTGTCGTGATGCGGGAACATGCCGGCGTCGGTGCCGAAGGCGATCTGCACGCTGCTGGCGGCCACCCGCTCGGCGGCCTCCAGCAGCGGGACGCGGTACTTGCGGGCCTTACGGCGGGCGTATTCCGGCACGGCGGCCCACATCGGGTCGTCGTCGTCGCGCCGGGCGCCGGACAGGATCGCGTACTGGGTCGGCACCAGAAACACCCCCGCGTCCTCCATCATGCGCAGGCTCTCGGCCGACGCCAGGTTGCCGTGCTCGATGCTACGCACACCGGCCCGCACCGCCCGCTGGATGCCTTCGTCGCCGTAGCTGTGCGGGGTGGCCGGCACCTCCAGGTCGGCGGCCGTGGCGACCAGTGCGTCCATCTCCTCCTGGCTGTAGGTGGCCTGGCCGGGATCGTCGGACGGCGACGCGAAGCCGCCGGTCGCGGCGAACTTGATCCAGTCGGCGCCGGCGCGGATCTCCTGGCGGACCCGGGTGCGGATCTCGTCGGCGCCGTCGGCGGCGGCCAGTTCCAGTCGCCGCGACGTTCCCTGGTACTGATCGGCGGCCATCGCGCTGAAGTCGCCGTGGCCGCCGCGCGCCGAAATCATATGCGGCGCCACCAGCATCCGCGGACCCTCGATGATCCCGGCCGCTACCGCGTCACGCAGATCGACCGTCGGGTAGTCGACGTCGCCGCAGCCCAGATCGCGGATCGTGGTGAACCCGCCCAGCAGCAGGGCCCGCAGCACCGGCAGGGCTTTGAGGGCCTTCGCCGTACTCGAGTCGGCGGCCAGCGCCGGGCTCAGCGGCGGGATCACCGCGACATGGGTGTGGCAGTCGATGAATCCCGGCGTCACGGTGTGCCCCGTCAGATCGACCAAGTGGGCGTCCGGCGGCGCCGCCACCGTGTCGCCGACCTGCCGGATGCGGCCGTCGACAACCAGCACCTGCCGCGGCGCCGCCGAGTCCGAGATCCCATCCCACACATTCGCGCCGCTGATCAGGGTGGCCGTCATGGTGGCGAACCTACTCCTCGGCGGGTCGGCCCGATGCGTGCTCTGATCGGTTACGGCCACCCGTCCGACCACCGTGCGCGAGGCGTTGCAGCGCGCCGCGGCAGTCGATCCCGACGCCGTCGCTTCTGAGCGCGACCCGCTCGACAGCCCGCGTGCGCGGTTTCCCCGGCTTCCCGGCGGGTACGGTGATGCCATGCCGCTTTCCGGGGACTACGCACCGAGCTCGCTGGACTGGTCTCGTGACCAGGCCGAGAAGTACATGGCCTCCGGTGGAACCGAGGGCACCGAGATGCAGGGCAAGCCGGTGATCCTGCTGACCACGGTTGGCGCCAAGACCGGAAAACTCCGCAAGACCCCGCTCATGCGGGTCGAGCATGCGGGCGAATACGCGATCGTGGCGTCGCTGGGCGGCGCCCCCAAGCACCCGGTCTGGTATTACAACGTGAAGAAGAACCCGCGGGTCGAGTTGCAGGACGGCACCGTCACCGGCGACTACGACGCGCGCGAGGTGTTCGGCGAGGAGAAGGCGACCTGGTGGCAACGGGCCGTGCAGGTCTGGCCCGACTACGCGACCTACCAGACCAAGACGGACCGCCAGATTCCGGTGTTCGTGCTGACGCCTGTGCGTTGAGCCGCCTGGGCCGGCGGAAAGCGCCGCGTGGCACCATTGACCGGTGTCCGCCGAACCGAGTCCGAGCGCGCCGGTGCTGTCCGCGGCGGACGTCGACGCCGCGGCCGAGCGGCTTTCCGGGGTGGTCACGGCCACGCCGCTGCAGCTCAGCGAGCGGCTGTCGGATGCCACCGGCGCGACGGTGTACCTCAAGCGCGAAGACCTGCAGACGGTGCGCTCGTACAAGCTGCGCGGTGCCTACAACCTGCTGGTGCAGCTGTCCGAGCAGGAGACCGCGGCCGGGGTGGTGTGCTCGTCGGCCGGCAACCACGCCCAGGGCTTCGCCTACGCCTGCCGGGCGCTGCGCATCCACGGGCGGGTGTACGTGCCGGCCAAGACGCCGCGGCAGAAACGCGACCGCATCCGCTACCACGGCGGGGAGTTCATCGAGCTGATCGTCGGCGGGTCCACCTACGACCTGGCAGCCGCCGCGGCCCTCGACGACGTGGCGCGCACCGGCGCGACGCTGGTGCCCCCGTTCGACGACCCTCGGGTGATCGCCGGCCAGGGCACCATCGCCGCGGAAATACTCGTCCAGCTCGGCGCCGAGCCGGACTTGGTCGTGGTGCCGGTCGGTGGGGGCGGCTGCATCGCCGGGATCACCACCTACCTTGCCGAATGCACAACGGCCACCAAGGTTTTAGGTGTCGAACCGGCGGGCGCGGCGGCCATGATGGCTGCGCTCGCCGCGGGCGGGCTGGTCACCCTCGACGCCGTGGACCAGTTCGTCGACGGCGCCGCGGTGAGCCGCGCCGGCGCGCTGACCTACGCCGTGCTGGCCGCGGCCGGGGACATGGTGTCGGTGACCGCGGTCGACGAGGGCGCGGTGTGCACCGCGATGCTGGACCTCTACCAGAACGAGGGGATCATCGCCGAGCCGGCGGGGGCGCTGTCGGTCGCCGGGCTGCGCGACGCCGACGTCGAACCCGGGTCGACGGTGGTCTGCCTGATCTCCGGCGGCAACAACGACGTCTCCCGCTACGGAGAGGTACTCGAGCGTTCGCTGGTGCACCTCGGCCTCAAGCACTACTTCCTGGTCGACTTCCCGCAGGAGCCCGGCGCGTTGCGCCGCTTCCTCGACCAGGTGCTCGGGCCCAACGACGACATCACGTTGTTCGAATACGTCAAGCGCAACAACCGGGAGACCGGTGAGGCGCTGGTCGGTATCGAGCTGGGGTCGGCCACCGACCTCGGCGGCTTGTTGGCCCGGATCCGGGCCACCGATCTGCACGTCGAAGCGATCGAGCCCGGTTCGCCGGCCTACCGCTACCTGTTGTAGCGCGTTGGGATCCCGCGACAACGACTTCGGTGTCATCGCACGGCTGACCAGCCTCAAGGCTGCATCGGGCAGTCGAGGCGCACCTCGGCGTCAATATTGATCAGTTCAAAATGGATTCTCCACCCGCACGCCGGCGTAGTCTTCGCCATCGCTCAGGTCCTCGGAGAGGACGACATCGCAACCGAGCGATCGGCCGGCCTCGAGGATCGCGGCGTCCCAGTAGGAGATCCCAAAACGCCGATGCGTCGCAAAGGCGGCCAGCATAAGTTCCGTGGTGGTGGGCGCCACGGGAAAGCGCATGAACGACTCCACCAACTCAACGGCCTGATCATGGGCGAGCGGTTCCGAGCGGCTCTTGCGGGTGGCCTGAACGTAGAACTCCTGCAAGACCTGAACGGACAACGCCACGTCCCGGGCGGTCAGGATTTCGTTTGCGCGCTCTGCCTTGTCGCGTTCCTGCCGATCGCGCGAGATCGCGTAAAGCAGGACGTTGGTGTCAACGAACCGCACGGTCGTGGATTTCGTCGCGGCTCAGGCGGTCACGTGCGCTGAAGCCGCGGATTTCGCGCTGGAGCCGCCGCTGCTTCGCCTCCAGCCGGGCGAACTCCGTCTCGTGCTCGGAAAGCGAGGTCAAGAACTCGGCAACGAGAGCACTCAGTGACTTGCCAAGCTCTGCGGCCCGAATCCGTGCCCGGCGGTAGACGTCTTCAGACACCGAGACGGTGATGTTCTTCAC
>NZ_JAVKSH010000042.1:4108-12932 GCF_039583805.1 Mycobacterium sp.
GCACAGTACCACAGGATCGATGAGGCGAGCATGCCGGTCGTCAGTAATCCACAGTCCGCAGGATGGCGAACGAATGCCCGGGCAACCCGGTGGCGGTGTCTTCGACCGTCGGGCGGTCCCAGGCCCGCACCACCTCACCGGTCACCGGGACGCGCACCGGCCCGGGGCCCAGATTGCAGGCGATGGACAGCCGACCGCGGCGCAGGACGATCCAGCGGTGCTCCTGGTCGTAGTCGACGACCAGGTCGGGCAGCCACGGATCGGCCAGGTCGGGTTCGCTTCGCCGCAGCGCGATCAGGTCGCGGTAGAGCCGGTGCAGCCGGGCATTCTCACCGTCGTCGACCTCGGCCCAGTCCAGTTTGGAGCGCGCGAAGGTCTGCGGGTCCTGCGGGTCCGGGATGTCAGCGGCGTCCCAGCCGTGCTCAGCGAACTCTCTCGTGCGGCCCTGCGCGGTGGCGCGAGCCAGCTCCGGCTCGGGGTGCGAGGTGAAAAACTGGAACGGCGTCGACGCACCCCACTCCTCACCCATGAAAAGCATTGCGGTGTAGGGGGATGCCAGAACCAACGCGGCCTTGACCGCCAGCTGCCCGGCGGAGAGGTTTTGCGACGGGCGGTCCCCGAGGGCGCGGTTGCCGACTTGGTCGTGGGTGCAGGTGTAGGCCAGCAGCCGGGTCGCCGGGATCGTCGCCGTATCCAGCGGGCGGCCATGGCGGCGGCCCCGGAACGAGGAATACGTGCCGGCGTGGAAGAAGCCGTGCCGCAGCGTGGCGGCCAGGGCGGCCAGCGAACCGAAGTCGGCGTAATAGCCTTGCCGTTCGCCGGACACCGCGGCGTGGACGGCGTGGTGGATGTCGTCGTCCCACTGCGCGGTCAGCCCGTAACCGCCGACGGCGCTGCCGCCGCCGCGACGAGTGATCAGCCGCGGGTCGTTGAGGTCGCTCTCGGCGACCAGCGACAGGGGACGGCCCAGTTGCATCGACAGCGTGTCGGTGTCGCGTGCCAGCTCCTCCAGGATGTGCATCGCGGTGGTGTCCACCAGCGCGTGCACGGCGTCCAGCCGCAGCCCGTCGGCGTGGAAGTCGCGCATCCAGCGCAGCGCGCAGTCGATGATGTAGCGGCGCACCTCGTCGGAGCCGGGGCCGTCGAGGTTGATGCCCTGGCCCCACGGGTTGCGCTGCGGGGACAGGTACGGCCCGAACCGCGGCAGGTAGTTGCCCGACGGGCCGAGGTGGTTGAACACCGCGTCGATCAGTACACCCAGTCCGCGGCGATGGCAGGCGTCGACGAAGGCGACCAGACCGTCGGGGCCGCCGTAGGGTTCGTGGACGGCGTACCACAGCACCCCGTCGTAACCCCAGCCGTGCGTGCCGCCGAATGCGTTGACCGGCATCAGCTCCACGAAGTCGACTCCGAGATCGACGAGGTGGTCCAGCTTGTCGATCGCCGAGTCGAAGGTGCCTGCCGGAGTGAAGGTGCCCACGTGCAGTTCGTAGATCACCGCGCCCGCAACCGTTCTGCCGGGCCAGTCGTCGTCGGTCCGGGTCGCCGGGGACAGGACGGTGGCGTCCCACAGCTGGGACCGCGCGTGCACCCCGTCGGGTTGGCGAGCCGACCGCGGGTCGGGCAGCACCGCGGGTTCGTCGTCGAGCAGATAGCCGTAGCGGGCGCCGGGTGCGGCGTCGACCTGTGCGCGCCACCAGCCGTTGTCCGAGCGCATCATCGGATACACCGCCCCATCGACGTCGAGGCGGACCAGAGCGGGTTCGGGTGCCCAGACGGCGAAGTCGGTCATTGCTCCCGTTCCAGCAGGACGACGGGCAACTCGGCGAACAGCGTGGCGGCCGCCGGGGAACCCCTGAACGTCGCACCGGTCAGCGCATCGGTCCACGAGCCGGCCGGCAGCGGTAACACCGTGTCACCCCAGCCGGTTTCGGCCAGCCGCACCGTCCAGCGGGTGACCGCCACCAGCACGTCGTCACCGCGGCGGAACGCCACCGCGTGATCGGCGGCACCGCCCGCGGCGAGCACCGGATGATAAGCGCCGCGCAGGAAGGTGTCCGGGCGGGCGCGCCGGCACCGTAACGCCGCGCTGACCACCCGCATCTTGTTGTGGCGCTGCTCCTTCAGGGCTGTGCGCCGCGCAGCGTAGTCGACCGGCCGCCGGTTGTCCGGGTCGACCAGGTTGTCGTCCCACAGTTCGGTGCCTTGGTAGACGTCGGGAATGCCGGGGACGGTCAACGCGAGCAGTTTTTGGCCCAGCGCGTCGGATTCCGCGTGCGAGTTAAGTTGGGCCACAACGTCGGTGAGTTCACCGGCCACCGGCCCGTCGAGCACGGTGTCCAGCCAGCCGTGCACCGCGCTCTCAAAACCGGTGTCGGGATCGCCCCACGAGGTGCGCCGCCCCGCTTCCCGGATCGCCTTCTCGGTGTAGGCGTGCAACCGCGTCCGCAGCCCGCCGCTGATCTGTCCGTCGACCGGCCACACCCCGAAGATGTTCTGCCAGAGAAACAATCCGGTCGCGGCGTCCGGGCACGGTGTCACGTCCTGCCACCGCGTCACCGACGAGGCCCACAGGGACGGCACCTGGGACAGGACAGCGATGCGGGCACGGACGTCCTCGCCGCGCTTGGTGTCGTGGGTGGACAGCGTCGTCATGGTCTGCGGCCAGCGCCGGGCGCGGGCGGCGGCGCGATAGTGGAACTCCGCGGCGCCCACCCCGAAGCGTCGCGGATCGCCGCCCACTTCGTTCAGCGACACCAGTCGGGCGTCCCGGTAGAACAGGCAGTCCTCGGCGGCTTTGGCGGTCACCGCGCCGCAGAGCTGCTGCAGCCGCACGGCCGGCTCGCCACCGTCGGCCAGCGCGGCGGCCAGCACCTGCAGCGGCGGGCCGAAACGGGATGCGGCGGAACGGGTTTCGGCCAGGGCGCGGGGCAGCGTGGCGGCCAGGCCCGGGTAGTCGCAGCGGTAGACGTCGATATGGGTGAGCAGCGCCGCGACGGCCTCACCCAGCAGCGGGTGGTCGGCCCCGGCGGCGGCCACCACCGCGCGACGCAGCCGGTCCAGCTCGCAGGCCAGGGTGCCGGTGGCGGCGGCGACCTTCAGCTCCGCCAACTGCGTCGAGTACCCCACGGCGCCGACGGATTCAACCAGTCCCGTCAGTGCCGGTTCTCCGCTGGGGTCGACGAAGATCCCCCCGATCTCGCGGAGCACGTCGTAGCCGGTGGTGCCGTGCACCGGCAGCGTCGGCTCCAGCGCCTCGTCGGCGGCCAGGACCTTCTCGATCACGATCCAGGCCTGCGGGCCGAGTAGGCGGCGCAGCCACTCCAGATACCCGCCCGGGTCGGCCAATCCGTCGGGATGGTCGATGCGCACCCCGTCGACCAGCCCCTCGGCGAACCAGCGGCCCACCTCGGCGTGGCTGGCGTCGAACACGGCGCGGTCCTCCTGGCGCAGCGCGGCCAGGGAGGTGATCGAGAAGAACCGGCGATACCCGCAGACCCCGTTCCGCCAGCCCACCAGCCGGTAGTGCTGGCGGTCGTGCACCTGCGGACCCGTGCCGTCGCCGCTGCCCGGCGCGACCGGGAATGCCAGGTCGCCCAGCCGCAGCTCGTCGCCGTCGACGGTCACACCCGCGACGTCGTCGTCAGAACCCAGCACCGGCAGGATGACACGGCCGCCACCGAGCTCCCAGTCGATGTCGAAAAACCGTGCGTAAGCCGACGATCGGCCATGCCGCAGCACGTCCCACCACCACGGGTTCTGCTCGGGCTTGTCGACCCCGACATGGTTGGGCACGATGTCGACGACCAGGCCCATCCCACGGGCCCGGGCCGCGGCCGACAGTCGCGCGAGACCGTCGGCGCCACCGAGCTCAGGTGACACGCTGGTGGGGTCGGTGACGTCGTAGCCGTGCGCCGACCCGCGCACCGCGGTCATGACGGGCGACAGGTACAGATGCGACACGCCGAGCTCGTCGAGGTAGTCCACCAGGTTCGCGGCGTCGTCGAAGGTGAAGCCGAACCCGCTCGCTACGCCGCGCAGCTGCAACCGGTAGGTCGACAGTACCGGAAAAGCCATGTGTCACAGAGTCTTACGCAGTACGAGCAGAGCGCGTCCGGGTAGCCAGACCTCGTCGCCGTCGTGCACGACCCGTTCGGCGTCACCGGTGGGCTCGGTGGTGTCGAGCACCGCCGTCCACTCCCGCGCGTAGTCCCCGTGCGGCATGACGAAGCCGACGTCGTGGTCGTGGGCGTTGAAGCACAACAGGAACGAGTCGTCGACAACCCGCTCGCCGCGCTTGTCGGGCTCGGGCAGCGCGTCGCCGTTGAGGAACACCATGATGCATTTGCCGAAATCGGTGTCCCAGTCCTGCGGCGTCATCTCCTCGCCGGCCGGTGTCAGCCAGGCGATGTCGCGGACTTCGTCGCCGCTGCGGATGGGCTGCCCCGCGAAGAACCGCCGGCGCCGGAACACCGGGTGATCGACCCGCAGCTCGGTCACTGTGCGGGTGAATTCCAGCATGTCGGCGTTCTTGTCGGCCAGCGCCCAGTCCATCCAGGACAGCTCGGAGTCCTGGCAGTAGACGTTGTTGTTGCCGTGCTGGGTGCGGCCCATCTCGTCGCCGTGCGCGATCATCGGGGTGCCCTGCGAGAGCATCAGGGTCGCCATGATGTTGCGCATCTGCCGGGCCCGCAGCGCCAGGATGTCGGGATCGTCGGTGGGGCCCTCCACGCCGCAGTTCCACGACCGGTTGTGGCTCTCGCCGTCGTTGTTGTCCTCGCCGTTGTCCTCGTTGTGTTTCTCGTTGTAGGACACCAGGTCGGCCAGCGTGAAGCCGTCGTGCGCGACGACGAAGTTGATGCTGGCGCCGGGCCGGCGTCCGGTGGCCTCGTAGAGGTCGCTCGACCCCGTCAGCCGGGACGCGAACTCGCCCAGCGTCGCCGGCTCGCCCCGCCAGTAGTCGCGCACGGTGTCGCGGTACTTGCCGTTCCACTCGGTCCACAGACCCGGGAAGTTGCCCACCTGGTAGCCGCCCTCGCCGACGTCCCACGGCTCGGCGATCAGCTTGACCTGGCTGACCACCGGATCCTGCTGGACCAGATCGAAGAAGGCGCTGAGCCGGTCGACGTCGTAGAACTCCCGAGCCAGCGTCGACGCCAGGTCGAACCGGAAACCGTCGACGTGCATCTCGGTCACCCAGTAGCGCAGCGAGTCCATGATCAGCTGCAGGGTGTGCGGGTTGCGGGCGTTGAGGCTGTTGCCGGTTCCGGTGAAATCCTTGTAGAACCGCGGGTCGTCGTCCTCGAGCCGGTAATAGGCGGCGTTGTCGATGCCGCGGAAGTTGATGGTCGGACCGAGGTGGTTGCCCTCGGCGGTGTGGTTGTAGACCACGTCGAGGATCACCTCGATGCCGGCCTCGTGGAAGGTGCGGACCATGGTTTTGAACTCCGCGACGGCGCCGCCGGGCTGCCGGTTGGCCGCGTACTGGTGGTGCGGCGCGAAGAAGCCGAAAGTGTTGTAGCCCCAGTAGTTTCGCAAACCCAGCTGCTGCAGCCGGTGGTCGTGTAGGAACTGGTGCACCGGCATCAGCTCGATCGCCGTGACGTGCAGCGACCGCAGGTGGTCGATGATTGCCGGATGGGCCAGCCCCGAGTAGGTGCCGCGCAGTTCTTTGGGGATGCCCGGATGGGTCTGCGTCAGGCCCTTGACGTGCGCCTCGTAGATCACCGTCTCGTTGTAGGGGGTGCGTGGGGCGCGGTCGGAGGCCCAGTCGAAATACGGGTTGATCACAACGCTGGTCATGGTGTGTCGCAGCGAGTCGACCATCGGCAGTGTGCCGGAGTCGGGTGCGGCGATGTCGTAGGAGAACAGCGCCTGACCGAAGGCGAAGTCGCCCGCGAACGCCCGCCCGTAGGGATCGAGCAGCAGCTTGCTGGGGTCACAACGGTGCCCGGCAGCAGGATCGAACGGCCCGTGCACCCGGAACCCGTACCGTTGCCCCGGATGCACGGTCGGCAGATAGGCATGCCAGACGTATCCGTCGACCTCGTCCAGGGCGATCCGGGTTTCGCCGCCGTGCTCGCCGATCAGGCACAACTCGACCTTCTCGGCGATCTCGGAGAACACCGCGAAGTTCGTGCCGCCGCCGTCGTAGGTGGCGCCGAGCGGGTAGGCGTCACCCGGCCACACGGTGGCCAGCCTGGGTGCGGTGTCCTCGCGATGGCCGGCCGGCGCGTTCGGCGTCATCACCACCACCCGGTGGCCGCAGCGATCTGCCGGCCCAGCTCGCCCGACATGGTGCGCATGTAGGTGGCGGACAGATGATGCGCATCGTGGTACACCAAAATATTTCCCTCCACCGCGCGGCAGATGTCGGGCCGACACACCGCATCACTCATGTCGAGCGGTTTGAGCAGCGGGAACCGCCCGACGAAGTCGAGGGTGGGGTTGTGATCAGCCAGCACCGCCGAGCGGTTAATCCCGCACGACTGCGCGTTGCCGCCCTTGGCGAGGCAGTCCGCCGGCTCGACCGGGTTGCCGTCCTTGACCAGCCAGGGCGTGTCGCGCATGGCCAGCACCGGAATGTTGTTGTCGGAGAGCCGCTGCCAGATTCCGATGTAGGTGCCCGGCATCACGTCGCCGGGTTTGATGTTCCACGGCCGGGTGGATGTGGTGAAGACGTAGTCGGGGTGGTCGGCGACCAGTTTCGCCATCGTTTTCTCCACCCACGCGTGGCACTGCGGATACGGCGCGTTGTTGCCCATGATCAACGGGATTTCCTCGGTGGACAGCGGGCAGCCCATCTTCAGGTAGGTGACCACCTTGAAGTGGTGCAGCCGGCCCAGCAGGTCCAGGGCGGTGAGCCAGTGTTCGGCATGTGACCCGCCGGCCAGCGCGATGGTGCGGGTGGCGTTTTCGTCACCGTACGTGCAGTTGATCAGCGCGGGGTTGGTGAAGTCGCTGATGCAGCCTTCGGCGGTCGACCTGGGCAGGTCCTTGTTGGCTTCCAGGACGGTGGGCCGCATCCTGAGCTTGGGCACCCGAACGTGTCTGGTCAGAGCGCGCGCACCGGGATAGTCGCGGGCGCTGAGCCCGCTGAGCTCCTTGCCGCCGGCCCGTTGCACGGTGACGTGCTCACGCCAGGTGAACGAGGTCGCGGTGAGCGTCACGCCCAGCAGCGTCACCACGGAGCCGAGCACGATGGTGGGCCGGCGCAGCCGCTGCCGCCACGGAGTCGCCGCCGCCGGGCGGGAGGCGGCGACCGGCACGCGGTAGCGCAGCGGATCCTCGACCAACCGGGTGGTCAGGTAGGCCAGCAGGCCCGAGATCAGCAGCACCACGGCGCCCTCGACGAGGGTGGCCCGGCGGTGGCCGGTGTAGGAGAGCCAGAAGATCAACAGCGGCCAGTGCCACAGGTACAGCGAGTACGCCATGGCGCCCAGCGCCACCAGCGGTCCGGCGGCCAGCATCCGGTTGGGCAGCGACGTCGCGGCCGCGGCGCCGGGGTGGACCTGTCGATTCGCCCCGGCCAGGATGAACAGCACGGTCGCCCCGACGGGGACCAGCGCCCACGGGCCGGGGAACTGCTTGACGCCGTCGATCAGCGCCCCGCAGGACAGGATCGTCGCCAGCGCCGCCGTGGCGACCACGCTGCGCAGCCACATCGGCCACCGGATGTAGGGGACCAGCGCGCCGGCCAGCGCGCCCAACAGCAGCTCCCAGGCGCGGGCGAAGCTGTTGTAGTACGCGGTCGCCTGGTTGACCTGGTGCGCGACGATCGCATAGCCGAACGACGCCGCGGTCAGCACGCTGAGCAGCACCACGAAGGCGGTGCGCAGTCGCGTGCCCAGCCGCTGCCGCAACAGGTACGCCGCACCGAAGACGACAGCCAGCAAAGCGATGTAGAACTGGCCCTGCACCGACATCGACCAGATGTGCTGCAGCGGGCTGACAGCTTCGCCGGCCCGCAGGTAGTCGCCCACCGTGCCGGCCAGTTCCCAGTTCTGGTAGTAGCCCAGGCTGGCCAGGCTCTGGTCGGCGAACGTCTCCCAGCGGGTCTGCGGCTGCACCAGGATGGTCAGCACCGCGCACCCGGCCAGCACCACCACCAGAGCCGGCAGCAGCCGGCGGACCAGGCGGATCACGTCGGCCACCGGCGACAGTGACGCGGCCGGGTCGAGCGCGGCGCGAATCACTTTGCCGCCGAAGAAGAAACCGGACAGCGCCAGGAACACGTCCACCCCGCCGGACACCCGGCCGAACCATACGTGGAACATCGCCACCAGCGCGATCGCGATACCGCGCAGGCCGTCGAGATCGAGACGGTGGAAACCCTCTTTACGGCTCCGTATGGCGGCGGGCTGCGGGCCGGTAGCCGGCGCGCGCGGCGGTGACAGGGTCATCATGATCGACTGTTAATTTACCCAACCCCGTTTTACCCGCTGCCCAAACGCCGCAGCCCGGTGCCCGTGGCGGCGCCGCGGCCTACCCGATGATCCGGGTCAGGTAGGGATTCATGCCGTCGGAGCGGGCCGTCGTCACCATGACGGCGGGTGGGGTGGCCTCCACCATCTGACCGTTGCCGATATAGATCGCGACGCCCTCGCTGCCGGCGGGACCGAAGCAGATCAAGTCGCCCGGCTGGGCCTGGGCCGGGAGCACCTTGCGGCCGACGTTGCACTGCTGGCCCGAGGTGCGTGGCATCTTCAGCCCGGCGCCGGCGTAGGCGTACTGCACCAGCCCGGAGGCGTCGAATCCCACCGCGTTGGCACTCGGGTCGGCGCCGAGACCGGGCCCAGCGGTGCCGGGCCCAGTGGTGCCGGGC
>NZ_JAVKSH010000042.1:13032-15235 GCF_039583805.1 Mycobacterium sp.
CGTCGAATCCCACCGCGTTGGCACTCGGGTCGGCGCCGAGACCGGGCCCAGCGGTGCCGGGCCCAGTGGTGCCGGGCACCCTGCTGACGGGGCCTGTGGTGCCGGCGCCCGGGCCGGCGCCGCGGGTGGGGCTGGCGAGGGCGCTCGACGCTTCGTCCACGCCGCGGGTGGGGCCGGTGACGTTGCCGCCCCCGTAGGTGTAGGGCACGCCGCGCTGGGACAGCGCGCGCTGCACGACGATGTTGATGGCGTGCTGACTGGCTGCCGGCGACAAGCCCGGGTCGGCGGCGGCCAGGCAAGGGTTGAAGGCAAGTGCACCTGCCATGACGGGCAGGCTGGCTGCGACGATGATGCGTCTCATGTTCGATTCCCCTCCGGGGCCTCGGCGGGCTGACACCGCGTCTCGGCCATCAGTTAACAACTGTCACTACTGTCACTACAGTCACTCTGGCAACAAATTCGGTTGCTTGCCACCGCGGGAGGGCGACCGGCGAGGATCTTTGTCGTACCGAGACCGAACAGAGATCCCCCGACGGCCCGCGCCCAATCCGTCGTCGCCCGTTGTGATGTCGGTCTCACGAAACCGCGACCCGGTCAGCGCCAGTAGTGCTCACTGAAGCTGGTGATGGCGGCGCCGGCGGCAGCGCTGACGACGACGAGGGCCATCGCGATGATCGGCCAGAAGAACAGGTGCCACCCCTTCACCACCGAGACGACCGGGCCGAGGACAACCGCCGCGCACGCCGCCCCGACGCCGCCCCACACCACCGGGTAGATCCACACGTCGACTCCCAGCGGCACCGGGGCGCAATTGTCCGCGGGGCAGACGTCAGCGAGGAAGCCGAACAGCACCGTCGGCAGGCGCGTCGCCGCGGCCGCAGTCACAAGCACCGCCACCGTCGCGACGGTGCAGATCACGTCCCAGGCCGCCACCCGCGCCCGACGTCGCGGCGGCGGATCCCGGTCGGCCATCATGGCGTGCAATACTTCCGGATCGCCGGGGTTTCCGCGACCGACGCCGCCGGGCAGCGTCTGCGTTACCGTCGATCTCCATGCCCGCACTGACACCCGACCAGATCAGCGCGCTCGACGCCGCTCATCTGTGGCATCCCTACAGCGCGATCGGCGCTCCGGGAAGAGGGGGGGCCGTCGCCCCGGTGGTCGCCGTCGGCGCGCGGGGTGCGTGGCTGACGCTCATCGACGACGGCACGCCGATCCGGGTGCTGGACGCGATGAGTTCCTGGTGGACGGCGATCCACGGCCACGGTCACCCGGCCCTGGACGCGGCGTTGACCTCGCAGCTGCGCACCATGAGCCACGTCATGTTCGGCGGCCTGACCCACGAGCCCGCCGCCCGGCTGGCGCAACTGCTCGTCGAGACCACACCGGCCGGGCTGGACACGGTGTTCTTCAGCGACTCCGGCTCGGTGTCGGTCGAGGTCGCGGTCAAGATGGCGCTGCAGTACTGGCGCGGCCGCGGCCAACCCGCCCGTCACCGGTTGATGACCTGGCGCGGCGGCTACCACGGCGACACGTTCACCCCGATGAGCGTCTGCGACCCCGACGGCGGCATGCACGAGCTGTGGGCATCCGGGGCACATTCGGTGCTGGCCAAGCAGGTGTTCGCCCCGCCGGTGCCCCGCGACTACGACCCCGGCTACACCGCGGCGTTCGAGGCGCAACTGGCGCAGCACACCGCCGAGGTGGCCGCCGTGATCGTCGAACCCGTCGTGCAGGGCGCCGGAGGGATGCGCTTCCACGACCCGCGCTACCTGGTCGACCTGCGGGAGATCTGCGACCGGCACGGGGTACTGCTGATCTTCGACGAGATCGCCACCGGCTTCGGTCGCACCGGTGAGCTGTTCGCCGCCGACCACGCCGGCGTCAGCCCCGACATCATGTGCGTCGGCAAGGCGCTCACCGGCGGATCCCTCGGCCTGGCCGCCACCCTGTGCAGCACCGGCATCGCCCGCACCATCAGTTCGGGCGCCGCCGGTGCGCTGATGCACGGGCCCACCTTCATGGCCAACCCGCTGGCGTGCGCGGTGGCGGTGGCCAGCATCGAGCTGCTGCTGGCCCAGGACTGGCGGTCGCGTGTCGCCGAGATCGCGGCCGGGCTGGCCGCCGGGCTGGACCCGGCGCGCGGCCTGCCCGGCGTCACCGACGTGCGGGTGTGCGGGGCCATCGGCGTCGTCGAATGCGA
>NZ_JAVKSH010000042.1:15335-26846 GCF_039583805.1 Mycobacterium sp.
CGCCGCGCTGGCGATCGCCACGGGGCTCAAGCGCGGCGACCCGCTGCGCCCGGCTTCGCCGCGCTGGCGATCGCCACTAGGCTGATCGCCGAGATGACGCAGATCGGCACGTCGCCGCTGGCCTGGCTGCAGGCGCACGCGCAGCAGCGCCGGGCGGCCGGGCTGCGCCGGTCGCTGCGGCCGCGAGCGGCGGTGGCCACCGAAGTGGACCTGGCGTCCAACGATTATCTCGGTCTTTCCCAGCATCCCGACGTCATCGACGGCGGTGTCCGCGCGCTGCGCGTCTGGGGAGCCGGCGCGACCGGGTCACGACTGGTCACCGGCGACACCGAGCTGCACCAGGAACTCGAATCAGCCTTGGCCGAATTCGTCGGCGCGGCAACGGCGCTGGTGTTCTCCTCCGGGTATGCCGCCAACCTGGGGGCGGTCGTCGGGCTGTCCGGTCCGGGTGCGCTGGTGGTGTCCGACGCCCACGCGCACGCCTCCCTGGTGGACGCCTGCCGACTGTCGCGGGCCCGGGTGGTGGTGACTGCGCATCGCGACGTCGACGCGGTGGCCGCGGCGTTGGCGTCGCGGGACGAGGAACGTGCCGTCGTGGTCACCGACTCGGTCTTCTCCACCGACGGGGCGCTGGCACCGCTGCGCCGGCTGCATGAGGTCTGCCGCCGGCAGCGGGCGTTGCTGATCGTCGACGAGGCGCACGGGCTGGGGGTGCGCGGCCCGGGCGGTCGCGGCCTGGTTCACGAGCTCGGCCTGGCCGGGGCGCCCGACGTGGTGATGACCACGACGCTGTCCAAAGCGCTCGGCGGCCAGGGCGGCGCGGTGCTGGGTCCGGCGGCGGTGCGCGACCACCTCGTCGACACCGCCCGGACGTTCATCTTCGACACCGGTCTGGCGCCGGCGACGGTGGGCGCCGCGCTCGCGGCGCTGCGGGTGCTGGCCGCCGAGCCATGGCGGCCCGCGGCGGTGCTGCGGCACGCCGGCACGCTGGCGCGAATCTGCGAGCTCCCCGAAGTGCCGCGCTCCGCGGTGGTCTCGGTTATCCTCGGCCAGCCGGAAGCGGCACTGGCCGCCGCGGCCGCCTGCCTGGCTGCCGGGGTACGGGTCGGTTGCTTCCGGCCGCCGACCGTGCCGGCCGGAACCTCACGGCTGCGGCTCACCGCCCGTGCGTCGCTGGATGCTGACGAGCTCGACCTGGCCCGCACGGTGCTCACGGACGTGCTCGTGGCGGGGCGGCGGTGACGGTCCTGGTCGTCACCGGCACCGGAACCGGGGTCGGTAAGACGGTCGCCACCGCGGCGCTGGCCTCGGCCGCGCGGCAGGCCGGTGTCGACGTCGCGGTGTGCAAACCGGTGCAGACCGGCACCGATCTCGGCGACGACGACCTCGCCGAGGTGAGCCGATTGTCCGGGCCTGTCGACGTGGCCGGGCTGGCCCGTTACCCCCGGCCGCTGGCGCCGTCGGCCGCGGCCGAGCTGGCCGGGATGCCGTTGCCGACCCGCGACGACCTGCTCGGTCTGATCCGGCGGCTGGATCGACCCGGTCGGTTGACGCTGGTCGAGGGTGCCGGCGGGCTGCTGGTCGTGCTCGCTGCCGGCGGTGTCACGGTCCGCGATCTCGCCGTCGACCTCGGCTGCGCCGTGCTGGTGGTCGTCGGCGCGCAGCTGGGCACCCTCAACGACACCGCGCTCACCCTGGAAGCCGTTGCCGCGCAACATCTGTCGTGTTCCGGTCTGGTCATCGGCAGCTGGCCGGCGCAGCCGGGCGTGGTCGAGACGTCCAACCTGAGCGCACTGCGGCAGATGGCGCCGGTGCGCGCGGCGCTGCCCGCGCAGGCGGCAGCGCTGGACCGGGCCGACTTCGCCGCGATGAGCGCGCGGGCCTTCCAACCGGACTGGGTCACCGGGCTGGTCCGGTGATGGCGCACTCGGTCGAGCTGCTCTTCGACGCCGAGACGGAAGCGGTGGTCCGGGACATCTGGGACGAGCTTGCCGCCGCCGACCTGCCCAGCCAGGCCCACCACACCGCGCCCAGCAACCGGCCGCACGTAACGCTGGTGGTGGCCGACCGCATCGGCGCGGACATCGACGCCCTGCTGCGGCCGATGGCGCAGCAGCTGCCGCTGCAGTGCGCCATCGGGGCGCCGGTGCTGTTCGGCCGATCCAGCGCCGTGCTGGCGCGGCTTGTGGTGCCGACGGAAGAGTTGCTGGCCTTTCACGCCGAGACACACCGGCTGGGCTCTCGGTATCTGGTGCCCGGGCCGATGCCCAACAGCCTGCCCGGCCGGTGGACGGCGCACGTCACGCTGGCCCGCCGCGTCGGCGGCGCTGCGCTGGGACGGGCGTTGGGCATCGCGGGCCGGCCGCCGGAGATCGTCGGCAGCTTCGCCGGCCTGCGCCGGTGGGACGGCACTCAGCGCGTCGAGAATGCCATCGGGTGAGTGCGGCGCCGGGCCGCCGGTCAGCACCCGCCGCCCGGATCGCCCGCCGATCGGCGGGCGGCCGGTGCGCGCCGTTACCCTAGCCTGAACACCGCTAGCCTGAAACACCGCTGACGAAGGGAAAGGGAGTTGCCCGTGACCCAGGCCGCACCGCACACCGACATTCTGGCGGTGGCCCGCCGGCAGGTGCTGGAGGGCGGCGAGGGGCTGAGCCGCGACCAGGTGCTGGCGGTGCTGCGGCTGCCCGACGACCGGCTCGAGGAACTCCTGGCGCTGGCCCACGAGGTCCGGATGGCCTGGTGCGGACCGGACGTCGAGGTGGAAGGCATCATCAGCCTGAAAACCGGCGGGTGCCCGGAGGACTGCCACTTCTGCGCACAGTCGGGGCTGTTCGCCTCGCCGGTGCGCAGCGCCTGGCTGGACATTCCCAGCCTGGTCGAGGCGGCCAAGCAGACCGCCAAGACCGGCGCCACGGAGTTCTGCATCGTGGCGGCGGTGCGCGGACCCGACGACCGGCTGATGGCCCAGGTGGCTGCCGGCATCGACGCGATCCGCGACGAGGTCGACATCCAGATCGCCTGCTCGCTGGGCATGCTGACCGCCGAGCAGGTGGATCGGCTGGCGGCGATGGGGGTGCACCGCTACAACCACAACCTGGAGACCGCCCGCTCTTTCTTTCCCAACGTGGTCACCACGCACACCTGGGAAGAGCGCTGGCAGACGCTGTCGATGGTGCGCGACGCCGGCGTCCAGGTGTGCTGCGGCGGCATCCTCGGCATGGGAGAGACGTTGGCGCAGCGCGCCGAATTCGCCGCCGACCTCGCCGAACTCGACCCCGACGAGGTGCCGCTGAACTTCCTCAACCCGCGGCCGGGCACCCCGTTCGGCGACCTGGAGGTGCTGCCGGCCGGCGAGGCGCTCAAGGCGGTGGCGGCATTCCGGCTGGCGTTGCCGCGCACCATGCTGCGCTTCGCCGGCGGCCGCGAGATCACCCTGGGCGACCTGGGTGCCAAGCGTGGCATGCTGGGCGGCATCAACGCCGTGATCGTCGGCAACTACCTGACCACGCTGGGCCGCCCGGCGCAGGCCGACCTGGAGTTGCTCGACGACCTGCAGATGCCGATCAAGGCCCTCAACGCGAGCCTGTGATGGTTTGCGACCTGCCCGCACCGGTCGGCGGTGGCCCGTTCAACGTCTACACCGGCGAGCCCGCCGGTGCCGCGGCGCCGGCGGCCGCCCGTCTGGGCCTGGAGCCGCCCCGGTTCTGCGCGGCCTGCGGTCGCCGGATGGTGGTCCAGGTACGCCCGGACGGCTGGTGGGCGACATGTTCACGGCATGGCCGGGTGGACTCCGTCGACCTGCAGGCGCAGCGATGACCGGGCCGGACGACGGCGCCGCGCCGCGCCGCAAACGGGGTCGGGCGATCGCCGTGGTGGTGGCGGGGCTGCCGGCGACGGGCGTGCTGGTCGGCGGGCTGTGGGCGTGGATCGCGCCGGCGATCCACGGTGCGGTGGCGCTGACCCGCGACGGTGACCGCGTGTTCGACTACCTGGGCAGCGAATCGGAGCAGTTCTTCGTCGCCGCGGTAGTCATGATGGGGTTGTCGAATGTGCTCGCCGCGGTGGCGGCGGCGCTGGTGTGGCAGTGGCGGGCGCACCGTGGGCCGTACATGGTGGCCGGCCTCTGCGTCGGGATGATCCTCGCCGCGGCCGCTGCCGCCGGCGTGGGCGCCCTGCTGGTGCACCTGCGGTACGGTGCGCTCGATATCGCGACGGCGCCGGTGACGCCGCAGAACCAGGTGTACTACGTCACCGAGGCGCCGCCGGTGTTTTTCGGGCACACCCCATTGCAGATCGCCTGCACGCTGCTGCTGCCGGCCGCGACCGCCGCGCTGGTGTACGCGGTACCGGCCGCCGCGGCCGTGCGCGACGACCTCGGCGGGTATCCCGCAGTCGATTCCCCGGCGCTGCCGGCCGCCGTGACCGCGGGGTCGTCATAGCCGGCGGCGGTGCACCGCCCTGCCGGTGAACACCTTCGCCGCGATCACCGCGAGCCGTGCCATGCCGACGTAGGTGGCCGGGTTGAGCACGACCGGCCACAAGGTCCTGGCCCGATGCTCGGCCGGCGGCCGCCCCGCGAACCGGTCGCGCAGCCACCGCAACGTCATCGGTGCCGCCAGCAGGTGCAGCAGCAGGTGCTCGCTGAACGCGTCGCGGTGATAGCTGACGTCGGCGCCGCCGGTCGTGTAGGTGTCGGCCAGTGCGTCGATGTCCGTGACGTCGATGATGTAGTCGTGGACGGCCTGCACGATGAGCACCGGCGGCGTGGGCACCGTGGCGCCGAGCTTGATGTCGTCGAAGACGTGCTGCACCTCTGGGTTAGCCAGGATGTCGTCCAGCGGCTGGTCGAGGAAGTCGCCCAGGTCTTTGCGGGCCATCCGGATCACCGCGCCGGCTGTGGTCATCGTCTCCAGCCTGCGTAGCACCGCGCGGCCCTCGTCGTCGGCGTGTTCGGCGATCAGCCGGTCGAGCCCGGGGTAGACATGCGCCAGCGCGGCGACCACCAGTGCGGGCAACCCGCAGAAGAGCGTGCCGTTGACCCGGCGGAGGGTGTGGCCCAGGTCGCCGACGGGGGAACCGAGCACCGCGCCGACGACGTCGAGCTCGGGGGCGTAGTCGGCGCTGACTTCGGCGGCCCACCCGGTGGCGAGCCCGCCGCCGGAGTATCCCCACAGCGCCACGGGGACCGAGCCGCCCGCTGTTGCCGGCGACAAGCCGAGCCGCTCGCAGTCCAGGGCGGCCCGGACGCCGTCGAGAACTCGGTAGCCGGGTTCACGCGGCGCGCCCCAACTGCCGTGCAGACCCTCGTGGTCGGGCACCGACACCGCCCAGCCTTCCGCGAGCGCGGCGTTGATCAGCAGGAACTCCGCCTGGGCCAACGCACCCAGCGCTTTGGCGTGTCGCCGCAGCGCGTACGACGGGAAGCAGCGCGAGGCCACGGAGTCGATCGCGCATTGATACGACAGCACCGGGCAGGGCTGCGCGCGGTCGTGCTTGGCGGGGACGAGCACGGTGGTGACCGACGCCTCCGGCGCGCCGTTCATGTCGGTGCTGCGGTAGAGCAGCTGGGTGGCGGTGAGCTGCTGCGGAATCAGACCGAAACACGCCAGTTCGACCTCACGCGAGCGCAACACCATCCCCGGCCGGGCGTGCTCGAAACCGGGTGGCGGCTGGTAGAAGGGGTCCTCCGACGGCAGCTGCGGGCGCGCACCGGGCCGCAGCGCCTCGTGCGGGACGGCGCCGATCCATTGCGGGCCGGTTCTGCGTGCCAGGTTTGCGAAGTCCATCGGGGCATTGTCACTTAAGGGGGCATTAAGAATCCAGTCGGCCCGCCGGGCGGGCGGAGCGCGGCGAACTCGTCGGTGACCCGAAGCCGGGCGTCGGTGAACCGATACAGGGCGGCCGGACGCCCGCCGCTGCGGCCGGACTGCGCGAGCATCCCGGTCGCGGTGATGACCCGGCGGCGCACCAGCACCCGTTGCAGGTTGGTCGCGTCCACTTGATAACCTAGCGCGGCGCCGTAGATGTCGCGCAGCGTCGAGAGCGCGAATTCTGTTGGCGCTAGAGCGAATCCGATATTCGTGTAGGACATCTTGGCGACCAGCCGGGTGCGGGCGTGAGCCACCATCGGGCCGTGGTCGAACGCCATCGCCGGTAGCGCGGTGACCGGGTGCCAGCGGGTGTCGGGGGGCAGCTCCGGGGTGGCGGGGGAGGGGACCAGACCCAGGAAGGTCGACGCGATCGTGCGGGTACGGGGTACCCGGTGTGGGTCGGAGAACACGGCGAGCTGTTCGAGGTGAGCGATCTCACGCAGGTCCACCTTCTCGGCGAGCTGACGCCGGACCGACGTCGTGAGGTCCTCGTCGTCGCGCAGCCGCCCGCCGGGCAGCGACCACGCCCCGCGGTGCGGATCGCGGGCACGCTGCCACAACAGCACATTGAGCCGGGGTTTGTCTGTTTCCGGACCGCTTTCGGGCCGGCGAACCTGGAATACGACGGCCAGCACCTCGTGGGCAGTGCTACCATGGACCACGTTTTCGATTATAAGTCGAAAACTGGGCCGGGGCGAAAGGAAACGCCATGTCGATCCTGACCCGCACGGACGCGGCCGTCGACGAGTTGGGCGCGCGGATCACCAGCACACCCTCCGGTTATGCCGGCGTCGACGGCGACGAGCGGTGGGCCGCCGCGGTGCGCCGGCTGGCTGCGCTGCGCGGGGCCACGATCCTGGCGCACAACTACCAACTGCCGGCCATCCAGGACGTGGCCGACCACGTCGGCGACTCGCTGGCGCTGTCGCGGATCGCCGCCGCGGCACCCGAAACCACCATCGTGTTCTGCGGTGTGCACTTCATGGCCGAGACCGCCAAGATCCTGTCCCCGGACAAGACGGTGCTGATCCCCGACCGGCGCGCCGGCTGCTCGCTGGCCGACTCGATCACCGCCGGGCAGTTGCAGGCCTGGAAGGACGAGCACCCCGGCGCCGTCGTCGTCTCCTACGTCAACACCACCGCGGCGGTCAAGGCGCTCACCGACATCTGCTGCACGTCGTCCAACGCGGTCGACGTGGTGGCGTCGATAGACCCCGACCGCGAGGTGTTGTTCTGCCCAGACCAGTTCCTCGGCGCGCATGTCCGCCGGGTGACCGGCCGGGACAACCTGCACGTGTGGGCCGGCGAGTGCCACGTGCACGCCGGCATCAACGGCGACGAGCTTGCCGACCAGGCCCGCCGCCACCCCGACGCCGAGCTGTTCGTGCACCCCGAATGTGGTTGCGCGACATCGGCGTTGTACCTCACCGGGGAGGGCAGTTTCCCCGCTGAGCGGGTGAAGATCCTGTCCACCGGTGGCATGCTCGACGCCGCCCGCGCCACCGGAGCCCGCGAGGTGCTGGTGGCCACCGAGGTCGGCATGCTCCACCAGCTGCGCCGTGCCGCGCCGCAGGTCGACTTCCGGGCTGTCAACGAGCATGCGTCGTGCAAGTACATGAAGATGATCACCCCGGCGGCGCTGTTGCGCTGCCTGCTCGAGGGCGCCGACGAGGTTCACGTCGACACCGACACGGCTCGGCGGGCACGAGAAAGCGTGCAGCGGATGATCGCAATCGGCCGGCCCGGCGGCGGCGAATGAGCACCGCCCCCGACCTGCGCGCCGACGTCGTCGTCGTCGGCACCGGCGTGGCGGGGTTGGCCGCAGCGCTGTCCGCTCATCGCGCCGGCCGCCGCGTGGTGGTGCTGTCCAAGGCCGATCGGACGCCGGGGGGGACCGCGACGCACTATGCGCAGGGCGGCATCGCGGTGGCGCTGCCCGACAACCCGGAAAACCCGGACTCGGTGGACGCCCACGTCGCCGACACGCTGGCCGCGGGAGCGGGCCTGTGCGACCGCGACGTGGTGGAATCGATCGTCGCCGACGGCTACCGCGCGGTGAGCGAATTAGTGGGCTACGGAGCACGATTCGACGAGCTGACACCGGGCCGGTGGGCGCTGACCCGGGAAGGCGGGCACTCGCGGCGGCGCATCGTGCACGCCGGCGGCGACGCGACCGGCGCCGAGGTGCAACGGGTGCTCGATCGCGCGGCGAATGCCCTGGACATCCGCACCGGTCACGTCGCGCTGCGGGTGCTGCACGACGGCGCTGCGGTGACGGGTGTGCTGGTGCTGCGCCCGGACGGGACCGGTGTCCTGCACGCGCCGTCGGTGATCCTGGCCACCGGCGGGCTCGGGCATCTCTATGGCGCCACCACCAATCCGGACGGCTCCACCGGCGACGGTGTCGCGCTGGCACTGTGGGCCGGGGTGCCGGTCAGCGACGTCGAGTTCATCCAGTTCCACCCGACCATGCTGTTCGACGGCCGCCGTGGCGGCCGTCGACCACTGGTCACCGAAGCCCTTCGTGGCGAGGGCGCTGTTCTGCTTGACGCGCAAGGCAATTCGATCACGGCGGGCGTGCACCCGATGGGCGATCTGGCGCCGCGCGACGTCGTCGCCGCGGCGATCGACACCCGGTTGCGCGCCACCGGCGACCCGTGCGTGTTTCTCGACGCCCGCGGCATCGCAGACTTCGCGAGGCGTTTCCCGACCGTCACCGCCGCCTGCCGGGAAGCGGGCATCGACCCGGCCCGCCAACCGATTCCGGTGGTTCCGGGGGCACACTACAGCTGCGGCGGCGTCGTCACCGATACCGAGGGCCGCACCGAGCTGCCCGGGCTGTTCGCCGCCGGCGAAGTCGCCCGAACCGGCATGCACGGCGCGAACCGGCTGGCGTCCAACAGCCTGCTGGAAGGACTGGTGGTCGGCGGCCGGGCCGGACGGGCGGCGGCTGAGCACGCTGTTGCTGCCGGGCCGCGAGACGCCATACCGCCCGAACCGGCCGGGCGTGCTGCTATGCCGCGCAACGATTTACAGCAGTCGATGACCCGGGGCGCGTCGGTGGTTCGGGATGCGGATGGGCTGCGCCGGCTGGCCGACGCGGTGGCGTCGGCGACGGTTCGCCCCGTGCTCAGCCGGGCCGACTTCGAAGACGCGGCGCTGACGGTGACGGCCGGGGCGGTGGTCGCCGCCGCGCTGGCACGCGAGGAGAGCCGGGGCTGCCACCACCGCGCCGAATACCCTACCGCCGCGGCGGACCAGGCGCGCAGCAGCGTCGTGCGGCTGGGCGACGACGGCTGCACCGCCCACGTCGAGGCTCTGGTTGCGGCGTGCTGATGGCACTGTCGGACTGCGAGCTCGCCGCGGCCCGGGCCGCGATAGGCCGCGCCCTCGACGAGGACCTGCGTTACGGGCCGGACGTCACGACGTCGGCCACGGTGCCGGCCGGCGCTACCACCACCGCCGCGATGGTGACCCGCGAGCCCGGCGTCGTCGCGGGTGTCGACATCGCGCTGCTTTTGCTCGACGAGGTCCTCGGCCCCGACGGCTACCGGGTGCTGGGCCGCGTCGACGACGGCGCCCGGCTGCAGCCGGGCGCGCCGCTGTTGACGCTGGAGGCCGACACCCGCGATCTGCTGACCGCCGAACGCACCATGCTCAACCTGGTCTGCCACCTGTCCGGCATCGCCACCGCGACCGCGGCCTGGGTGGGCGCCGTTTGCGGCACCAAAGCCAAGATCCGCGACACCCGCAAGACGCTGCCCGGTCTGCGGGTGCTGCAGAAATATGCGGTGCGCGTCGGCGGCGGTGTCAACCACCGGTTGGGCCTCGGCGACGCGGCGCTGATCAAGGACAACCACGTCGCGGCGGCGGGCTCGGTGTCGGCGGCGCTGCGAGCGGTGCGGGCCGCCGCGCCCGAGCTGGCGTGCGAGGTCGAGGTGGACTCGCTGGAGCAGCTCGACGAGGTGCTGGGGGAGCAGCCCGAGTCGGTGCTGCTGGACAACTTTGCGGTGTGGCAGACCCAGATCGCCGTGCAGCGCCGCGACACCCGGGCGCCGGCGGTCCTGCTGGAATCCTCCGGCGGGCTGACGCTGGACACCGCCGCCGCCTACGCCGGCACCGGCGTGGACTACCTGGCCGTCGGTGCGCTCACCCATTCGGTTCGGGTTCTGGACATCGGTCTGGATATTTAGGCGGGGTCCGGCGAACAGACGCAAAGGCCCCCAAATTCCTTGGTGATGAGGTGTTTTCGCGTCTGTTCGGGCATGAGCGATGTGTCACTTGACGGCCGGAGCGATCATGTTGACGGTCGGAAAGTAGGTGCGGTATCGCCGCGCATCCCGAGTGACCAACGTGAGACAGTCAACCGCAGCGTGCGCGCCGATGTAGAAGTCTGGCAGGGGCGATCGCCGCGCGCCGCCGTGCGACCGATAGTTGAGGAACGCACGCGCTGCCAGGAACCCGGCCTGATAGGGCAATGGCAATCGCCGAAACAGGCGCTCCGGCAGCGCGTCATCGAGTTCCTCGATCGTGTCGTAGTTCGCCGAGACCTCGGCGTAGATCAGCGGATTGATGACCAGTGGCGCGATCCGAGCGGCACGGGACAGGGCTGTCGACGACCACTGGTACCAGTCTGGGTCCTCGGTCGCGACGTCGAGCAGCACGTTCGAGTCGATCAGGTATCCGGTTGGTCGATCGGGCTCAGCCACGGATCAGCCGGAGCAGTTCGTCAGTGGACATTGTCCGACTGCCGGTGCCCCGCAGAACAGCAACGGCCTTGTCACCCCGATCCGGCCGTGGACTCGTCCGCGGCACGATAGCCACAACGCCGTCGTGCTCAACGAAGTCAACCTCGGTCTCCGGTAGTAGCCCGTGGCGCGCGCGGATGTGCTGAGGGATCGTCACCTGGCCCTTACTGGTGATTCTCATGACATGACCCTACTCTTACTTTTCTAAGTAAGAATCTGCCTCAACGCGCTAGGCCTCTGGCCGAGGTGTTCACGCACCACGCGGCTGAAGTGTGCCTGGTCGGCGAATCCGAGTGAGGCGGCGATGTCGGCCAGCGACGAGGCGTCGCGTTGTGTTAGCACAAGCGCTCGACCGACCCGGACGCGGTTGCGACACCGGGTCAGCGACACGCCCAGCTGCCTGGGGAAAGCTCTGCTCAATCGGTACGGCGACGCGCAAAGCAGCTCCGCGAGCGGGAACAGGTCACGCGCGGCGGGATGGTCTTCGTGGATTGCTGCCCGCGCCCGCTCCACTAGTCGCGCGTCGGCGGACACCGGCGGATCACTCAGCGGCGTGCGCCGATCGGCGGTCCGCCGCAGCACCGCGGCAGCCAGCGTCAGCACCTGCTCGGCCAGCTGATAGTCGACATCGACGCGAGGAGCGGCCAACTCCCCGCCGGTGCGCGAGCCCCAACCGAGCATCGACATACATCGTCGAACGGCGCACCCGACCCGGCTCGCCGACGAGTTGCCATCACGACGCGGCGCTCAATTGCACTGAGGTACACACATCACCGCCGTAGGGATGCGCGAAGTGTTCGTCTTCGCCGGGGGCGGCGAGATATCCGACCGTCGGATCGAGATCGACCGGACCATCGGGGCCGCGCCGCCGAAACCTGCCCGACCGGACCAAG
>NZ_JAVKSH010000043.1:0-5731 GCF_039583805.1 Mycobacterium sp.
GGGGTCAGGTCACCGAACGTGAAGCCGTTGCGAGAAATTCGTCCGATTCTCGCAACAGCTTCACGTTCGGTGAGGCCGGGCTGAACCGGGTCGACCCACACGCCTCGTTAGTCCCATCTACCTGGCTGTGCTGCAGACCTGGTGACGAGCACATGATCCCGACGAACTTATGAGCGCGACCACTAGCCGCGCACGCTCGCCGGCAACGGCCCGCCGGTGAAACGCGCCAGCACCGGACCGACGGTCGCCACCACGAACACGTACGTCGTCGCCAGCGCGGCGACCCCGGGAATCGACGCGCCGACCAGCCCGATGATGATCAGCGAGAATTCCGCCCTCGCGATCAGGGTGGTGCCGGCGCGAAACTGCCCGCGCCGCGCCACCCCCTCGCGGCGGGCGGCGAACATGCCCGTCGCCACCTTGGTGGCACCGGTGACGGCGGCCAGCGCAACGGCAACCGGAAGCATCGGAAGCAGATGCTGCGGATCGACCCTGACCCCGATGCCCAGGAAGAAAACCGCCGCGAACAGATCGCGCAGCGGGCCGAACACCGTGCGGGCCCGATCGGCCGTCTCCCCGGTGAGGGTGAGGCCGACCAGGAAAGCGCCCACCGCCGCCGAGGCGTGGACATGCTCGGCGAACGCCGCCACGATCAGGGTGATGCCCAGCACCCGCAGCAGCAGCTGCTCGGAGTCGGCGTGCCCGACCAGCCGGCCGACATGGTGGCCCCACCGATACGACGCGGCGAACGCCGCCCACAGCGCCAGGACCGCGACGGCCATCCCGCCGACCGCCAGCTGCACGGTGCCACCGGTGGCCAGCACCGCGAACAGCGGCAGGTAGGCGGCCATCATGAAGTCCTCCAGCACCAGCACCGCCAGGATGGCCGGCGTTTCCCGGTTGCCGAGCCGGTGCAGGTCCTCCAGCAGCCGAGCGATCAGCCCCGACGACGACACGTAGGTGACGCCGGCCAGCGCCAGGATGCCGACGGCGTCGAGCCCGAGCAGCCAGCCGGCGAGCGCGCCGGGTGTGGCGTTGAGGACGATGTCGACCGCGGCCGACGGCAGGTGGTGACGCAGGCTGCTGGCGAATTCGGCGGCGGAGAACTCCAGACCCAGTGTGAGCAGCAGCAGCACCACACCGATCGGCGCGCCGGTGGTGATGAACTCGCGGGCGGCCGACACCGGGGCGATGCCGCCGGTGCCCAGCGCGAGGCCGGCCAGCAGGTACACCGGTATCGGGGACAGCGCGAACCGGCGCAGAACGGCGCCGAACAAGGCCATCACGGTCAGGACGGCGCCGAGTTGGAACAGCAGCGGAGCCGACACGTCCATCGGCTCAGCCCTTGGCGACGATCTCTTCGACTCCGGTGATGCCGTCCTCGGTGCCGATCACCACCAGGACGTCATGAGCGCGCAGGATTTCCGCCGGACCCGGCGACGCCACCACGTCGGCGCCGCGGACGATCGCCACGATCGACGCGCCGGTGCGGGTGCGGGCACTGGTGTCGCCGAGCGGGCGGTCCACGAACGGGCTGTCCGGCCCGATACGCACCTGCCCGGCGTCGATCCCGGGCACGTCGCGCGTCAGCTCGGTGAACCGTTCGGCGATCCGCGGCGCACCGAGGATCTGGGCGACCGCGTCGGCCTCCTCGTCGGTCAGGCGAAAGCACGGCCGGGCCTGGTCGGGGTCGTCGCGGCCGTACAGGACGACCTCGAAGTCGCCGCTGCGCCGGGCGATGATGCCGATTCGGGCGCCGTCGTGGCTGGTGAACTCGTACCGCAGGCCGATGCTGGGCAGTAGCACCTCTTTGATGTCCACCGCGCTACCGCCGCTTACCCGATCTCGCGTGTTTCGCGGCGCGATCCTGCCGGCGAGCGGATTCGCGACGTTCCCGCCGGCTGGTTCCCGGCGCCCGCTGGGCACCGTCACCGTTGCCCTGTACCTGCGCGGACCCGTCCTCGGCCGGGCCGGAGTAGGTAAGGGCCCGCGATTCGCTCTCGATACCCTTGGCGCGCAACGCACTCGAAGCAGCCCCAGACGAACCGGCGACGGACCGCTGCGCCGCGGCCGCCGCGGCGGTGGCGAACTCCGCCAACCCCTCCGGCTCGGCGACCGGCGCCACCTGCGGCGCGGGCACCGCCTCGACCACGACGTTGAACAGGAAGCCGACGGACTCCTCTTTCAGGCCGTCGAGCATGCCGACGAACATGTCGTAGCCCTCCCGCTGATACTCGACCAGCGGATCGCGCTGCGCCATCGCCCGCAGCCCGATGCCCTCCTTGAGGTAGTCCATCTCGTAGAGGTGCTCCCGCCATTTGCGGTCGATGACGTTGAGCAGCACGTTGCGCTCCAGCTCGCGCATCGCCCCCTCCCCGGCCAGCTCCTCCAACTGCGCTTCCCGCGCGGCATAGGCGCGCTCGGCGTCGGCGATCAGCGCGTCGAGCAACTCCTCGCGGCTCAGCTCCCCGGGTTCACCGACGGCGTCTGGGTCGAACAGCTGCTTGTGGTCGATCCCGACCGGGTACAGCGTCTGCAGCGCCTCCCACAGCTTGGCCAGATCCCAGTCCTCGGCATACCCGTCGGCGGTCGCCCCGTTGACGTAGGCGGTGACCACGTCGCGGACCATTTCGAGCGCCTGCTCTTTGAGGTTCTCCCCCTCCAGAATGCGGCGCCGCTCGGCGTAGATCACCTTGCGCTGCTGGTTCATCACCTCGTCGTACTTGAGGACGTTCTTGCGGACCTCGAAGTTCTGCTGCTCGACCTGGGTTTGCGCGCTCTTGATCGCGCGGGTCACCATCTTGGCCTCGATCGGCACGTCGTCGGGCAGGTTCAGCCGAGTCAGCAGCGACTCCAGCGCCGCACCGTTGAAACGGCGCATGAGCTCGTCGCCCAGCGACAGGTAGAAGCGTGACTCGCCGGGGTCGCCCTGGCGGCCGGAGCGGCCGCGCAACTGGTTGTCGATGCGCCGGGATTCGTGCCGTTCGGTGCCCAGCACGTACAGCCCGCCGGCCTCGATCACCTCGCCGGCTTCGGCGGCGGCCTCGGCTTTGACTTTGGGCAGCTCCTCATGCCAGGCGGCCTCGTACTCGTCGGGGGTCTCCACCGGGTCCAGGCCGCGCTGCCGCAGCCGTGTGTCGGTGAGGAAGTCGACGTTGCCGCCCAGCACGATGTCGGTGCCGCGGCCGGCCATGTTGGTGGCGACGGTGATGCCGCCGCGGCGGCCGGCCTCGGCGACGATGCCGGCCTCCCGCTCGTGGTATTTGGCGTTGAGCACGTTGTGCGGGATGCGCCGCTTGGTGAACTGGCGCGACAGGTACTCCGAGCGCTCCACGCTGGTGGTGCCGATCAGCACCGGCTGCCCCCGTTCGTAGCGTTCGGCGACGTCGTCGACGACAGCGATGTACTTGGCCTCCTCGGTCTTGTAGATGAGGTCGGACTGGTCGGTGCGGATCATCGGCTTGTTGGTGGGGATGGACACCACGCCGATCTTGTAGATCTCGTGCAGCTCGGCCGCCTCGGTCTGCGCGGTGCCGGTCATCCCGGCGAGCTTG
Organism: Mycobacterium sp.; assembly: GCF_039583805.1. GTDB lineage: Bacteria > Actinomycetota > Actinomycetes > Mycobacteriales > Mycobacteriaceae > Mycobacterium. Next base: position 3,555 of record NZ_JAVKSH010000043.1, read on the forward strand.
TCGTAGAGCCGGAAGAAGTTCTGCAGCGTGATGGTGGCCAGCGTCTGGTTCTCAGCCTTTATCTCGACGTGCTCTTTGGCCTCGATGGCCTGGTGCATGCCCTCGTTGTAGCGGCGGCCGTACAGCACACGACCGGTGAACTCGTCGACGATGAGCACCTCGCCGTCGCGGACGATGTAGTCCTTGTCGCGGGCGAACAGCTCCTTGGCCTTGAGCGCGTTGTTGAGGTAGCTGACCAGGGGCGAGTTGGTGGCCTCGTAGAGGTTGTCGATGCCGAGCTGGTCTTCGACGAACTCCACGCCGAGCTCGTGCACGCCGATGGTGCGTTTGCGCAGGTCGACCTCGTAGTGGACGTCTTTTTCCAGCAGCGGCGCCAGCCGGGCGAACTCGGCGTACCAGTTCGACGCGGCGTCGGCCGGGCCGGAGATGATCAGCGGGGTGCGGGCTTCGTCGATCAGGATGGAGTCGACCTCGTCGACGATGGCGTAGTTGTGGCCGCGCTGGACGCAGTCCGCCGACGAGTGCGCCATGTTGTCGCGCAGATAGTCGAAGCCGAACTCGTTGTTGGTGCCGTAGGTGATGTCGGCGGCGTAGGCGGCGCGGCGCTCGTCGGGCGTCATCTGCGCGAGGATGACCCCGACGTCCAGGCCCAGGAAGCGGTGCACCCGGCCCATCCACTCGCTGTCACGTTTGGCCAGATAGTCGTTGACGGTGACGATGTGCACGCCCTTGCCGCTGATCGCGTTGAGGTAGCTGGGCAGCACCGCGGTCAAGGTCTTGCCCTCACCGGTCTTCATCTCGGCGACGTTGCCGAAGTGCAGCGCCGCCGCGCCCATCACCTGCACGTCGAAGGGGCGCTGGTCGAGCACCCGCCAGGCCGCCTCCCGGGCCACCGCAAACGCCTCGGGCAGCAGGTCGTCGAGGCTTTCCGGGTTTTTCTGGTCGGCGTGGCGTTTGCGGAACTCCTCGGTTTTGGCGCGCAGTTGCGCATCGGTGAGCTTCTCGACGTCGTCGGCCAAGGTGTTGACATAGTCGGCGACCTTCGCAAGACGCTTGACCATGCGGCCTTCGCCCAGGCGGAGCAACTTCGACAGCACAGCGTGTCCCCTATGGATTGGAGTCTTCGGCGACGTCCATCCTAGGCGACGAGCCGGCGATCCCCCGCGATCGTCAGGCCAGCCGGATCAGGCCAGCCGGATCAGGCCAGCCGGATCAGGCCGTAGTCGTAGGCGTGCCGACGGTAGACCACCGACGGCCGGTCGGTTGCCTTGTCGTGGAAGAGGAAGAAGTCGTGCCCGACGAGCTCCATCTCGTAGAGCGCGTCGTCCACCGTCATCGGCGTGGCGGTGTGCTCCTTGGTGCGCACGATCCGCCCGGGTTCGTGGTGCCCGTCGGATTCCTGCGCCGCCGCCGGGTCGTCGGTGACGCCCTGGCCGGCGGATGGCGACGCCGCGGCGGTGGCGGCGGCCAGCGACACCGGGGTCTTGTCGCCGTAGTGGACTGTGCGGCGATCCTTGACGCGCCGCAGCCGGTTCTCCAGCTTGGCGGCGGCCGACTCGAACGCGGCGTAGAAGCTGTCGGCGCCGGCTTCGCCGCGAACCACCGGGCCCCGGCCGCGGGCGGTGATCTCCACATGCTGGCAGGACTTGCGCTGACGGCGATTGCGCTCGTGGTCGAGCTCGACGTCGAACAGGTGGATGGATCGGTCCAGCCGTTCCAAACGGCCGAGTTTCTCCGAGACGTAGACGCGGAAGTGGTCGGGGATCTCCACGTTGCGGCCCTTGACGACGACGTCGGCGCGCGGGGTCACGTCGGCCTGCTCGTCGGCGTCGGCCACAAGCTGACTGGATTCCACGGTTGGTCGTGACATGCTTGGCAACTCGTTTCTCTCGCGTCGCACGCGTGGGGCGTGCCTGGCTGATACGTGCATGCGCCGGCGGGTGCACGGCCGTGCCGCAGGCCGCCCGCCGGTCCAGGTGTCGAGAACTCACCTCCTTGGCGTTGCCGGTGCCGTGGCGCGTGATGTCAAGGCCGCTGCCGTGCGGTGCGCACGGACGCGTGAACCCGACGGTAGCCCGTGGGCAGCCGTGTGTGCCAGTACTTTGCGCGGCCTGTTGCGAGTTCTTCACAACGGGTCACCCTGAGCACACCGGGTCACCCTGAGCACACCGGGTCAC
>NZ_JAVKSH010000043.1:5831-22818 GCF_039583805.1 Mycobacterium sp.
CGGGTCACCCTGAGCACACCGGGTCACCCTGAGCACACCGGGTCACGCGGCAGCCACCGCCAGCACGGCGGCCACCCGTGCGCCCGCGGCGTGCAGGACGCGGACCGACTCGCGCGCCGTCGCGCCGGTGGTCACGATGTCGTCGACGAGCAACACCTCGTGGCGTCCGGGCGGGCGCTTGCGCAGCCGCACCCGGCCGGCGATGTTGCGCTCGCGGGCGCCGCTGCTCAGGCCTGCCGAGTCGCGGGCCAGCGCCGTCATCCGCAGCGCCGGAGCGACCGCGATGTGCGGGTGGCCGGCAACCGCGGCGCGGGCCATCCGGGTGACCGGATCCCCGCCGCGCCTGCGGGCCGCCGCCCGGCGGGTCGGCGCAGGCACGATGGTCAGCGGGACGTCGAGCAGACCCCAGGTGAGCAGCCGGTGCACGCCGGCGGCCAACACGCACGCCAACGGCTTTATCAGGTCGGCGCGCCCGCGGTCCTTCATCGCGACGATCGCCCTCCGGCGGGCACCGGCGTAGCGGCCGAGCGCGAACACCGGCACGCCGGGGTCGACGCGCGGTGTGACGACGTGCGGCGCGTCCGCGCCGACCGCCAGCTGGTGCGCGCAGCTCGCGCACCAGCGCGTCGACGGCGCGCCGCAGCCGCCGCACTCCAGCGGCAGGACCAGGTCGAGCATGTGCGCGTCGAGCATGTGTGCAGTGTGACGCCGCGGTGTGACAGGCGCTCGCCGGCTATCCCGGCATCACCGGCACCGCCCCGGCCACCGTGAACGGCGCGACGTCCGACCAGCCGGGGGAGCTGTCGGCGCCCGCGGCGGGCAGCTGCAGCACGCCCCGCGGATCGGCGACGTAGACCGCCGACGGGTCGGCCGCGATCGTCCACACCGGCAGCGCGAGGTTGTCGCTGGGCGCATCGGAGTTGACGCCGTCCAGGTTCACATACGACACCGGATGCTGGGCATCGGTGCGGCTCACCACCATGTCGTCGTCGGTGCGCCAGGACAACGAGACCACCGACGAGCCCAGCCCGAACCCGAGCCGCCGCGGGTAGGTCAACGCGAATTGGCCGACCTGGGTCTGCTCGACGCTGGCCAGGATCACCTGCCCGCCGATGACCATCGCGGCCCGGGTCCCGTCCCGGGACAGCCGCAGCTCGGTGATGGGCCCGGGGAAGCGGCTCGACACCGCGGCCGCGTCCACCGGCAGCCGAACCGACTGCCCCGACGCCGCCTCCTGGATGACCCGCAGCACGCTCGTGCCGTCGGCCACCACCCACACCGCGTCGTCCAGCGACCAGCTGGGCCGGGAAAGGCTGTGCCCGTCCGCGGATTGCATCGCCTCGCCGCCCAGATCGCCGATCCACAGCGAGGCTGCCGCGTCCGGGGCGCCGGGCCGGCGGGTTATCACCGATGCCACCTGGCGTCCGCTGCGCGACAGCGCGGCGGAGCTCTGATCCGGCATCCGCCCGAACGCTCCGGGAACCGGGACGGTGCGCTCCCCGTCCGGCGCCACCAGCGTCCCACCCATCAGGGCGTGCACGCCGGCCACCGCGCCCTCGGCCACACCGGGGTCGGTCGCAGCCACATCCGATGTGTTCCACCCGTCGGCGAATCGGTCGTCGAGCGGCGCGCCGTCGACGTTGATCACGTACGGGCCCTTGACGTCGGCGCGTGCCAACGTCCAAATAACCTGTGCCGCGCACAATTGCCGGCTGCGCGGATCCCCGATCTTCAACGTCTCCAGGTCCACCCGGGCCCCGGCGTAACCACGCCCCACTCCGGTTTTGCCGCCGTCGGCCCGCGTCACCGGCCCGCTCAGCCGCAACGGCGGGGCCAGCATGTTGCCCACCGATTTCACCATCTCCGGACGCGGGCCCGCGATCAGCTTGGAGACCAACTCGGTGGCGAGCTGATTCGGGTCGGACACCGCGACATAGCGCGGATCAGGGACCATTGTCTTGCCGGTCGGGTCGGCGAAATACAGGGTGTTGCGCTTGTAGGTGGCCTGAAACTGCTGCCAGTCCAGGAAGACTCCGTTGGGCAGCCGATCGATGCGCCACCCGCCGGGCGTCTGCACCAATTCGATCGGACCGGGATCCGGCAGCAGCCCTTCGGCGGTCTGGAAAACGCCCATGTCCGAGAGCGAACCCAGGATGTCTGCCCGCATGGTCACCGAAACCCTTTCGTTGCCGCGGGTTTCGACGAACACCACGTGGTCGATGAGCAGCGCGCTGCCCGCGTCGTCCCAGGCGTTCGATGCCGAGGCGGTGAGGAACTGCCGAGCCGCCAGGTGCCGGTTCGCGGGATCGGCTGTGGCTTTGAGGAATTCGCGCAACAGCAGATCGGGGTCCATGCCGGGGGTCGGCTTGGGCAGGTTGGTGGGTACCGGTCGTTCGACGGTGCCGATCGCCTGCGGCGCCGAGGAGCTGGGCACTCCGGAACAGCCTGCGAGCAGCAGCGTCGCGAACAACAGCGCTGCCAGCTGCCGCATCACCCGGCCCTCTCGGCGTGCTCCCGCTTGCGGGCCGGGAGCCCTGTGCTTTCGGTGCCGGCCGGTGGCACAGTAGATTTCGACGGGGATTTCGGTGGGGATTTCGGTCGGGGTTTCAGTGTGGGTTTCAGGGGCAACGGGCTGGTGGTGACCTTGTGGCCGCGGACCAGCGGAAGCGTCAACCGGAAGCAGGAACCCTTGCCGGGCTCACCCCAGGCTTCCAGCCGGCCCTGGTGCAGGCGGGCGTCCTCGACGCTGATCGCCAACCCCAGCCCGGTGCCGCCGGACCGGCGAACCCGCGACGGGTCCGCGCGCCAGAATCTGCTGAACACCAGTTTCTCCTCGCCCGGCCGCAGCCCGATCCCGTAGTCGCGCACGGTCACCGCGACCGTGTCCTCGTCTACGGCCATCGTGATCTGGACCGGCTGGTGCTCGGCATGGTCGATGGCGTTGGCGATCAAGTTGCGCAGGATCCGTTCCACCCGGCGGGTGTCGACTTCGGCGATCACCGCGTTGGCGGGCAGGTCGACCTGCAACTCGATGCCGGACTCCTCGGCGAGGTGGCCCACGCTGCCCAGCGCGTTGTTCACCGTGGCCCGCAGATCGACCGATTCGACGGACAGGTCGGCCACACCCGCGTCGTGCCGGGAGATCTCCAGCAGGTCGTTGAGCAACGCCTCGAACCGGTCCAGCTCGTTGACCATCAGCTCGGTCGAGCGTCGCAGCGTGGGGTCCAGGTCCGCACTGTGGTCGTAGATCAGGTCGGCGGCCATGCGCACCGTGGTCAGCGGCGTCCGCAGCTCATGGCTGACGTCAGAGGTGAACCTTCGCTGCAGGTTGCCGAACTCCTCGAGTTGGGCGATCTGCCGGGACAAGCTTTCGGCCATGTCGTTGAACGAGACCGCCAGCCGCGCCATGTCGTCTTCGCCGCGTACCGGAATCCGTTCGGCGAGGTGGCCCTCGGCGAACCGTTCGGCGGTCCGCGCCGCCGTTCGCACCGGCACCACCACCTGGCGCGAGACCAGCAGGGCGATGCCGGCCAGCAGCACGAGCAACACCAGGCCGCCGGTGGCCATGGTGCCGCGGACCAGCGAGATCGTGCTCTGCTCGTTGCCCAGCGGGAAGATCAGGTACAGCTCCAGGTTGGTCACCCGCGACGTCGTCGGGGTTCCGATGATCAGGGCGGGCCCGGCGAACCCGTCGGTGGTGACGGTCGCGTACTGGTAGGCGACCTGTCCGGCCTTGACGAAGTCGCGCAGCGTGTCCGGCACCTGGTTGGCGGGTCCGGCCGACGCCGCCGGCCGCGGGCCGTAGCCGGGCACCATCAGCACCGCGTCGAAGGCGCCGGCCAGCCCGGCACCGGAGGTGGAGTCGGTTTTGGACGTCAAGGTGTTGCGGGCCAGCTGCAGGCTGCTGTCCAGCGAGCGCGCCTCCTCGCCGCTGACGATGCCGCTGACGGTGGTCCGGGCCCGCTCGATCTGCTCAGTGGCCGCACGGACCTTGACGTCGAGCACCCGGTCGGTGACCTGGCTGGTCAGCACGAAACCCAGCACCAGGATCACCGCGAGCGACATCCCGAGTGTCAGCGCCACCACCCGCAGTTGCAGGGAGCGGCGCCAGGCGGTGGCGACGGCTCGACTCAACGCATTCATGCCGAGCACGGGCGGGGACCGTCGGCGAATGCGTCGCCGCGAGCCGAAGATCACGGGGGTCCGGCCTTGTATCCCACTCCTCGAACGGTCAGCACCACAGTCGGGTTCTCCGGGTCTTTCTCCACCTTGGCCCGCAGACGCTGGACGTGCACGTTCACCAAACGGGTGTCCGCGGGGTGGCGGTATCCCCACACCTGCTCGAGCAGCACATCACGAGTAAACACCTGCCGCGGTTTGCGCGCCAACGCGACGAGCAGGTCGAATTCCAGCGGTGTCAGCGAGATCTGCTCGCCGTTGCGGGTGACCTTGTGCGCCGGTACGTCGATGTCGACGTCGGCGATGGACAGCATCTCGGCGGGCTCGTCGTCGTTGCGCCGCAACCGGGCCCGCACCCGCGCAACCAGCTCCTTGGGCTTGAACGGCTTCATGATGTAGTCGTCGGCACCCGACTCCAGGCCCAGCACCACGTCGACGGTGTCGGTTTTGGCGGTCAGCATGACGATCGGCACGCCGGAGTCCGCACGCAGCACCCGGCACACGTCGATGCCGTTCATGCCGGGCAGCATCAGGTCCAGCAGCACCAGGTCGGGCCGCAGCTCGCGGACCGCGGTGAGCGCCTGGGTGCCGTCACCGATGACCGCGGTGTCGAAGCCTTCCCCGCGCAACACGATGGTCAACATCTCCGCGAGCGACGCGTCGTCGTCGACGACGAGAATTCTTTGCTTCATGGTGTCCATGGTGTCACCAGTTCGGGACAAAACTGAGCTACCACACGCGCTTTTTGCTAACTGCCTATCCTGGCGGCCAGCTCCGCCGGGTCCACGTGCGCGTCGACCACCAGCCACGGTCCGCCCCACCCCGCGGCTGCCAGCCGGGCGTACACAGCACCGGTCCGCTGCTGCAGGTCGTCGTCGCGCTCGTAGGCGTCCCGGGCCCGGCCCGCGTCGCGCTGTGCCCGGCAGCGGGCCCTCTGAGCGGCGAGCTCCGCCGAAACCCCAAGCAGCACTTGCCAATCCGGTTCCGGTAGCTTCAGCCTCCGGTACTCGATCCGGTGCACCCAGCCCACCACGTCGCCGTCGGCGTCTTGGTGCAGGCGCGCCGCGCTGTAGGCGGCGTTGGACGCCACGTAGCGGTCCAGGACGACGACGTCGTGATCGCGGCGCAGCTCCTCGATCCGCCCGGCCGCGCCGGCACGGTCCAGCGCGAACAGCATGGCCATCGCGTACACCGACGACGCCAGGTCGCCGTGCTGGCCGTGCAGGGCCTCGTCCGCGACGTCGGCGGGCACCGACTGCCCGTAGCGCGGGAATGCCAGCGTGGCCACCGACTTCCCGGCCGCCTCGAAAGCCGCGCGCAGGCCCTGCGTCAACGTGCGCTTACCGGCGCCGTCGACGCCCTCGATCGCGATCAGCATGACGCGAGTGTGCGGTCTCGTACGCCGATCCCGGCGTGTCGCGTATGAAACCGCACACTCGGCACGATCACGGCCGCCTCAGTAGCGGTAGTGGTCCGGCTTGTAGGGGCCCTCGACGTCGACGCCGATGTACTCGGCCTGCTCCTTGGTCAGCGTGGTCAGCTCACCGCCAAGCGCGGTGACGTGGATGCGGGCCACCTTCTCGTCGAGGTGCTTGGGCAGCCGGTAGACCTCGTTGTCGTACTCGTCGTTTTTGGTCCACAGCTCGATCTGGGCGATCACCTGGTTGGAGAAGCTGTTGCTCATCACGAACGACGGGTGCCCGGTGGCGTTGCCCAGGTTGAGCAGCCGGCCCTCGGACAACACGATGATCGAGCGGCCGGTGTCGCCGAAGGTCCACAGGTCCACCTGCGGCTTGATGGTCGTCTTGACGGCGCCGGAGCGTTCCAGCCGGGACATCTGGATCTCGTTGTCGAAGTGGCCGATGTTGCCCAGGATGGCCTGGTCCTTCATCGCCTTCATGTGCTCGAGGGTGATGATGTCTTTGTTGCCGGTCGTGGTGACGACGATGTCCGCTTCGGCGATGACGTCCTCGACCCGCTTGACGTCGTAGCCCTCCATCAGCGCCTGCAGCGCGTTGATCGGGTCGATCTCGGTGACGACGACCCGGGCGCCCTGCCCCTTGACCGACTCCGCGCAGCCCTTGCCCACATCGCCGTAGCCGCAGATCAGCACCTTCTTGCCGCCGATCAGCGCGTCGGTGCCGCGGTTGATGCCGTCGATCAGCGAGTGCCGGCAGCCGTACTTGTTGTCGAATTTGGACTTGGTCACCGAGTCGTTGACGTTGATCGCGGGGAACGCCAGGTCCCCGGCCGCGGCGAACTGGTAGAGCCGCAGCACCCCGGTGGTGGTTTCCTCGGTGACGCCCTTGATCGACTCGGCGATCGTCGTCCACTTGTTCTTGTCGGTCTCCAGGCGCTCGCGCAGCAGGCCCAGGAAAACCTTCCACTCCGTCGAGTCGTCCTCCTCGGCGGGCGGCACCACGCCGGCCTTCTCGTACTGCATGCCGCGCAACACCATCATGGTGGCGTCGCCGCCGTCGTCGAGAATCATGTTCGCCGGTTCGCCTGGCCAGGTCAGCGCCCGCTCGGCGGCCCACCAGTACTCCTGCAGCGTCTCGCCCTTCCAGGCGAACACCGAGGTGCCCTGGGGCTCCTCGGGGGTGCCGTGCGGACCGACCACCACCGCGGCCGCGGCGTGGTCCTGGGTGGAGAAGATGTTGCACGACGCCCATCTGACCTGCGCGCCGAGGCTCGTCAACGTCTCGATCAGCACCGCGGTCTGCACCGTCATGTGCAGCGAACCGGAGATGCGGGCACCCTTGAGCGGCTGGACGTCGGCGTACTCCCGGCGCAGCGACATCAGACCCGGCATCTCGTGCTCGGCCAGCCGGATCTCCTTGCGGCCGAAGTCCGCCGACGACAGGTCGGCGACCTTGTATTCGATGCCGTTGCGGACGTCGGTGCTCAGCGATTGCTCGGTCGTCGTCATTAGATGCGCCCAATCTTGGTCGGTTACTTAGCTTGCATATACATTAGCGCCGACGGCGCGGGCGTGTGATCCCGGGTCAGTCGGTGACCACCACACCGTAGCGTTCGGCGGCCGGCGTCATCAGCCGCGCCAGGTCCGCGGCGACGTCGTGGTCGGCCTCCGGCGGCATCGAGACGTAGCTCAGGGCAAGTCGCACGATCGCGCGCGCCAGGATGCCGGCATCCTCCTCGCTGGTCTTGATCCAGCTGTGCGTGAACGACGCCGTCAGCCGCTGTGAGCAGTGGTTGATGATCGGCGCACTGTCGGTGGTGATGAGTTGCAGCAGATCGGGTTTGGCCACCCCGGTCAGCAGGGACAACACCAGCGGATCGGCCGCCGACTCGGTGAAGAAGCTCCGGAACCCCTGCAGGAAGGCCGCATAGACGTCGCCGATGTTGGCGGGCAGCGCGTCGTCGACGAGGTCCACCAGCCGGTCGGCGAGCCGCAGCGCGTACCCCTGCGCCAGGCCCTGCCGGGATCCGAATTCGTTGTAGATGGTTTGCCGGCTGATGCCCGCGGCGTGGGCCACGTCGGCCAGCGTGATCGCCGACCAGTCGCGGTCGAGCAGCAGGTCACGCATGGCGTCCAGCACCGAGTCGCGCAGCAGGGCCCGCGACGCCTCCGCGTAGGGGACGCGTGTCACATGCGCGAGGGTAGTGCCTGTCACGCCGCTGGCCCTCATCACTGCGTTCTGCGTCGTCGCCGGCCGCTACGAACGGGCTACTTCCACCATCTCGAAGTCTGATTTCGCGGCGCCGCAGTCCGGGCAGCTCCAGTCGCCGGGAATGTCGTCCCAGCGGGTGCCCGGCGCGATGCCGTCCTCGGGCCAGCCCAGCGCCTCGTCGTACTCGAAGCCGCACTGGATGCAGCGGAACAGCTTGTAGTCGTTCATCGGTTCAGCTCCGTTCTGGTCAGGTGGGTTCGAAGTCGATCTTCTCGCGGACCCCGCAATCCGGGCAGCACCACTCGTCGTGGATCTGCTGCCATGGTGTGCCGGCCGGAAAGCCCTCCCGCGCAGCGCCTTTGGCTTCGTCGTAGACGTAGTCGCAGACCGGGCACCGGTAGGCGGCCATCACGCCGCCACGCGATAGCGGGCCAGGATCTTCGCCCGAGACCGCGGGTGCAGGTTGGCTTTGGTGATGTCACCGTCGTAGTGGGCCAGCACCCGGTGGTCCATCACCTTGCGCCACAGCGGCGGGAAGTAGGTCAGACCGATCAGCGAGGCGTACCCGCTGGGCAGGGTCGGCGAGCCGTCCATGCTGCGCAGCGTCTGGTAGCGCCGCGTCGGGTTGGCGTGGTGGTCGCTGTGCCGCTGCAGGTGGTAGAGGAACAGGTTGGTCACGAGGTGGTCTGAGTTCCAGCTATGCTGGGGTGTGCAGCGCTCGTAGCGGCCGTGCAAGCCACCACTGCCGGTCCTTTGCCGCAGCAAGCCGTAGTGCTCCAGGTAGTTGACCGCCTCCAGCATGTGGACGCCGTAGACCGCCTGCACGACGACGAACGGGATCAGCGCCGGGCCGAACACCGCGATCAGCACGCCCCACAGCAGCACCGACATGGCCCAGGCGTTGAGCACGTCGTTCGACGGATGCCACGGGCTCTTGTCCAGCCGACGCAGCCGGGCCGCCTCCAGCTGCCACGCCGAGCGCAGGCCACCGAGCACACTGCGGGGCAGGAACTCCCACAACGTCTCGCCGAAGCGCGCCGACGCGGGATCCTCCGGAGTGGCCACCCGCACGTGATGGCCGCGGTTGTGCTCGATGTAGAAGTGGCCGTAGCAGGTCTGCGCCAGGGTGATTTTGGACAGCCAGCGCTCCAGTGCGTCCTTCTTGTGCCCCATCTCGTGGGCGGTGTTGATCCCGACGCCGCCCAGGACTCCCACCGACAGCGTCAGGCCGATCTTGGCCGGCCAGCTGAGCGACCCCTGGACTCCCAGCCAGCTCAGGTCCGACGCGGTGAACAGGTAGGCGCCCAGCACCACGCTGACGTATTGACACGGGATGTACAGATACGTGCAGAGCCGGTAGTACCTGTCGTTCTCCAGCTGCGCCATCACCTCGTCGGGCGGGTTCTGTCCGTCCGGCCCGTAGCGCAGGTCGAGCAGCGGCAGCAGCACGTAGACCAGGAACGGCCCGATCCAGAACGGCACCTGCGCGGCGGCCTGCCAGCCGGCCTGGTTCAGCACCCACACGATCGGCAGGATCACCGGCAGCGCGGTTGGGGCGATAAGCCCGAACAGCCACAGGCGACGCTTCTTGTCCTGCCATACCGTCTGCTCTGGTGCTGGCGTCATGGTGTCGTCCTCCCGGGTTCGTCGCAGCGGATCGAAGATCGACATTATAGGCATTTATGTCTTCTGTCTAGACATATTAGGTTACTTTGTAAAACCGCGGCCGTGCGCGGCGGATCCGGTGCCGCACGGCTCCGCTGCCTCGCGCTCTCACATGCGGCAACCGGGTACTGTCCGGGTCATGCGCCGCCGCACGACGCGCCCGAGCGGACACGCCGTCGTCATCGGGGCCAGCATCGCCGGCCTGTGCGCCGCCCGGGTGCTGTCCGACTTCTACGACCGGGTGACGCTGTTCGACCGCGATCACCTGCCCGCCGCTCCCGGCAACCGCACGGCCGTCCCGCAGGGCCGGCACCTGCACCTGTTGATGGCACGCGGCGCGGCGGAATTCGACGGGCTGTTTCCCGGCCTGCTCGACGACATGGTGGCGTCCGGCGTGCCGGTATTGGAGAACCGGCCGGACTGCATCCACTTCGGCGCGGCCGGCCACGTGCTGGGCACCGGGCGCACCCTGCGCGACGAGTTCACCGCCTACGTGCCGAGCCGGCCACAACTGGAATGGCAGATCCGGCGCCGGGTGAGCGCCATCCCCAACGTCGAGATAGCGCAGCGCTCGGTGGCGCAACCGCGCTTCGACGCGGACGCCCAACGGGTGACCGGGGTGATGCTGGATTCCGCGGATGCCGGCGAGCCCGAGTTCGTCGCCGCAGACCTCGTGGTCGACGCCGCCGGGCGCGGCACCAGGCTGCCGGTGTGGTTGGAGCAATGGGGATTTGCCCGTCCACTCGAAGAGGTCGTCGACGTCGGCATCTGCTACGCGTCACACGATTTCCGGCTTCCCGAGGACGTGATCGCCGAACGGGTGGTCGTCGCCGGCGCGTCCCGGCGCCAACCGCTCGGGCTGGGCATGCTGGGCCACGAGAGCGGGTGGGTTCTCACCACCTTCGGTGTCGCCAAAACCGAACCACCGCACTCGTTTTCGGACATGCTCGTGCTCGCCGAAAAGCTGCTGCCGGCCCGGTTCACGGCCGTGCTCGAACAGGCCGAACCGGTCGGTGAACCGGCTTTCCACCGCTTTCCCGCCAGCAGGTGGCGCCGTTACGACAAGCTGAACCGGTTCCCGGCGGGCATCGCGCCGCTGGGCGACGCGGTCGCCAGCTTCGACCCCACCTTCGGGCAGGGTATGACGATGACCTCGCTGCAGGCCGGCAACCTGCGACGAGCGCTGCAGGCGGGCGGCGATCCGGCTCGACAACTCAACCGCGCCAGCGCGAAGACCATCTTTCCGGTGTGGCAGATGAACGCTGTCGGCGACTTCGCGTTCCACCGGGCCGAGGGGCCGATGCCGTGGTGGTACCGGCCGGTGGGCGGCCTGTTCGACCAGTTCCTCGGCGCGGCTGAGACCGATCCTGTTCTGGCCGAATGGTTCTTGCGCAGGTTTTCGCTGCTCGACAGCCTGTACATGGTGCCGTCGGCGGCGATTGTGGGACGCGCCGTTCGGCACAACATGCGGATGTGGCTCGGCGAGCACCGCCAGGTCTGGCGCGACCGCTATGGCAACCGTGCGCGGTCCAGGTCGGGCTCGAGGTAGATGACCCGGGCGGCAGGCACCGCCGCGCGGATGTTGGCCTCGGCGTCGTCGATGGTGGCCGCGACGGTGGACAGGCTCACCTGCTGAGCCACCGCGATCTTGGCGCCCACCAGCATCTCCTCGGGTCCCAGGTACTGGGTGCGCAGATGGATCACCCGACGGACGTGCTCGGTGGCTTCCAGCGCCGCCCGGATCGCGTCGACTTCCGCGTCGGTGGCGCTCTCCCCGATCAGCAGGCTGTGCATCTCGACCATCAAGACGACCGCGATCAGCCCCAACAAAACACCGATGCCGATCGTGGCGACGCCGTCCCACACCGGATCGCCGGTTGCAACGGTCACACCCACGCCGGTGAGCGCGAGTAGCAATCCGACCAGGGCGCCGGCGTCCTCCAACAGCACCACGGGCAGCTCCGGATTGCGCGAGTCGCGGATGAACCGCCACCAGCCAGCGTCACCTTTCAACGGCCGCGACTCGGCCATCGCCGTGCGAAAACTGAACGTCTCCAATGCGATTGCCAGCACCAGGATCACCAGCGCCACCGCCGGCAAGCTCAGCTCGCTGGGCTGGAAGATCTTGTGACAGCCCTCGTAGAGCGCGAACACCGCGCCCAGAGTGAACAACACCAGCGCCACCACGAACGACCAGAAGTAGCGGCTGCGACCGTAGCCGAACGGGTGCAGGGCGTCAGCCAGCTTTCGGGCGGCCCGCCGCCCGAACAACAGCAGCGCCTGGTTGCCGGTGTCGGCCACCGAGTGCACCGACTCGGCCAGCATCGACGAACTGCCGGTGACCAGAAAGCCGAGGAACTTGGCGGCGGCGATGCCGGCGTTGGCGGCCAGCGCCGCCAGGATCGCGCGGGCGCCGCTGGTCGGCGTCGGCGCGCTCACAGACCCACGGTGACCCGGAACAGCGTGGCCGGCTGATCGGCGACCAGGCGGATCGGCCCGTCGTCGGCGGCCACCCAGCCGGCCTCGCCCCGCGTCAGCGCGAGCGCGGCGGACTTCCCGTGCACCGTCGCACAACCCTGGGTGCACAGCATGATCTGCGGTCCGTCATGGCGCGACGGCGCGTCAACCTCGTGACCGAGGTGGTCGCCGTCGAGCACCAGCATCGAGACCGCGAATTCGTCGGCCGGGGTCTCATAGACCACCTCCAAGCCGTCGCAGCGCACGGCCGGCCGCAGCGCCGCCTCGGTGGTGGGGGCGAAGTTCAGCACCCGCAGCAGTTCGGGCACGTCGACGTGTTTGGGAGTCAGGCCGCCCCGTAACACGTTGTCGGAGTTGGCCATCACCTCCAGGGCGAGCCCGCGCAGGTAGGTGTGCAAGTTGCCGGCGGGCAGGAAGATCGCCTCGCCGGGGGCCAGCGTGATCCGGTTCAGCAGCAACGCGGCCAACACCCCGGCGTCACCGGGATAGCGCTCCCCGAGTTCCAGCACGGTCCTGGCTTCAGCCGCGAATTCCCTTGCCCCGCAACTGACATACTGGATAGCGCCGTCGAGGACGGCGGGCACCAGCACGTCGAGGTCGGGTTGGGGTGCGGTGATCCAGGTGGTGAACAGTGCGCGCAGGGCGTCGGCGTCGGACTGGTCGCCCAGCAGCTCGATGAAGGGGTCCAGGTCGGACACCGCCAGCGCCCGCAGCAGCTCCACCGTGCGGGCCACCGGCCGGAATCCGGCCAACGCCTCGAACGGCTGCAGCGCGATCAGTAGCTCGGGTTTGTGGCTGGCGTCGCGATAGTTGCGCACCGGCGAGTTCACCGGAATGCCCCGTCGCTCCTCACGCAGATACCCCTCGGCGGCCTGCTCGGCACTGGGATGGGCCTGCAGCGACAGCGGCTCGTCGGCGGCCAGCACCTTCACCAGAAACGGCAGCACGTCCCCGAACCGGGCCCGGTTCGCCGGGCCGAGTTGCCCGTCCGGATCGGTGGCCAGGGTTGTCAGCAACGAGGTGTGCTCGGCGCCGGTCTGCAGCCACGCCGGATCGGCCGGATGCGCGCCCAGCCACAGCTCGGCTTCGGGGTGGGCGGCCGGCACGGGGCGTCCGGTGAATTCGGCGATCGCGGTGCGCGATCCCCACGCATACGTCCGCACCGCTCCGCGAAGCAACTCCACCGTGTACCTATCCCCGCGCCAGTCGCAAATAAACCGCGGCCATCTCCAGCCGGACAGCCAATACTGCCAGCTGCTGCTCTGCCCGCGCGCTGCCGACCGGCACCGGGCCGGCGTCGGACGCGTCCGGCACGTCCCCCGCGCCGACGATATCGACGTCAGCCAGCCGGGCGACCCGGGCCGCGACCACCGTGCGCTCGGCGGCCAGCGTCAACGCCAGCACCCGTAACCGGTCGCCGCGGGGCCCGTCGATCTCGTCGTCGTGGAAGATGTCGTCCTGCGGCTCGGCCGGCATCCCGCGTAGCGCCACCAGCGCGTCCGCCAGACCGGTGGCCGCCGCCACCCGATGGGCTATCCGCAGCATGCTCGAACTGCCGTGACGGGCCAGCGCCAAGGTCGCGGCGCAGTCGCCGGCCAGCACCACGCTGCGCTGCGACATGCGTCCGGCCAACGCCTTGGCCGGGTTGGTGAACACCTCCCGGCCGGTGCTGTTGCGCAACGCCTCCGCGTCCAGCTCGTCTGCCAGCGCGGCCAGGTCGGTGCGCAGCTTGGGGTCGACGGTCTCCAGCGTGGCCAGCCCGACGGCCAGGTACCGGCACAGGCCGAACTCCTCGGGCACCGGCAGCCGGGGCTCCAGAACCGCCGCCCGGCCCGCGGTCGCGTCGCGCAGCGGACCCTCGTACGGCGCCGCGACGACAACGCGCGCACCCCTCCGAACCCCGGTCGCGGCGGCCGCGACCAGCGCCGGATCGCCGGGATCGTCGCCGGCCACGACCAGCACGTCGAGTGCACCGATCCATGTCGGAGCGTCGGCGGTGACCACGAACGGTGCGCCGGCCGAACCGCCCGATGTGGCGGCCAGCAGGCCACCGGCGGTCTCTGCGGTGCCGCGGCCGGCCACCCAGATCACCGTGCGGGTACGGTACTCGCCGCGCAGCGGGTCCAGGGCGCCCTCCGCCAGCGCGGCCGCGGTGGCGCGCACCTGGGCGCCCGCTGTCGACGCCGCCCGCAGCAGCCCGTCGCGGTCGGCGGCGATGAGCCCGTCGGCGTCGTCGAGGTCGACCGTGGAGTGGACGGCGTTCACATGCGGGCCTTCGTCCGGGCGGCGATCTCGGCGGCGATGTGGCGGACGACGGCGTCGACGTCCTCGGCGCAGCGTCCCTCCACGTTGAGCCGCAGTAGCGGCTCGGTGTTGGAGCTGCGCAGGTTGAACCAGCTGCCGTCGTCGAGGTCGACGGTCACCCCGTCCAGATGGTCGATGGAGTGAATCCTGGGGCCGAAAGATGCCAGCACCGCCTCGGTGGCGGAGGCGGCGTCGGCCACTGCGAAGTTGACCTCGCCGGACGATGCATAACGTTGATAGTCGGCGACCACCTCCGACAGCGGGCGAGGCTGGCCGCCCAGCATGGTCAGCACGTGCAGCGCGGCCAGCATCCCCGAATCGGCGCCCCAGAAATCCCGGAAGTAGTAGTGCGCGGAATGCTCGCCACCGAAGATCGCGCCGGTCTCGGCCATCAGGGACTTAATGTAGGAGTGCCCGACGCGGGAGCGCACCGGTGTGCCGCCACGCTCGACCACCAGTTCCGGCACCGCCCGGGACGTGATCAGGTTGTGGATGATGGTGGCGCCGATCTCCCGGTCGAGTTCGCGGGCGGCGACCAGAGCGGTCACCGCCGACGGTGACACCGGCAGGCCACGCTCGTCGACCAGGAAGCACCGGTCGGCGTCGCCGTCGAAGGCCAACCCGATATCTGCGCCGGTGGCCAGCACGTGCGCCTGCAGGTCCACCAGGTTCGCCGGGTCGAGCGGATTGGCCTCGTGGTTGGGAAACGAGCCGTCGAGGTCGAAGTACAACGGCAACAGGGTGATCGAGTCGATCGGACCGAGCACCGCGGGCGCGGTGTGACCGGCCATGCCGTTGCCCGCGTCCACGGCCACCCGCAGCGGGCGCAAACCCGAGGTGTCGACCAGCGAGCGCAGGAAAGCGCCATAGTCGGCCAGCACATCGTGATCGGTGACCGAACCGGGCGGCCCGTCATAGCCCGGCACGCCGACGATCAGGTCGTCGCGGATGGCGGTCAACCCGGTGTCGGCGCCGACCGGTTTGGCCCCCGCCCGGCACATCTTGATGCCGTTGTAGTCCGCGGGGTTGTGGCTGGCGGTGAACATCGCGCCGGGACAGTCCAGCAGCCCGGCGGCGAAATACAACTGGTCGGTGGACGCCAGACCGATGCGGACCACGTCGAGTCCTTGGCCGGTCACCCCGGTGGCGAAAGCGGCGGCCAGCGCCGGCGAACTGTCCCGCATGTCGTGGCCGATGACGACCCGGCTGCCGCCTTCGGCCCGCATCAACCGGGCGAAGGCGGCGCCAGCGTCGGCAACAAAGAGTTCGTCGATCTCGGCCCCGACCAGACCTCGCACGTCGTACGCCTTGATCACACGGTTGACAGCCGCTGCGGGCCGGGACATGGCTGGAGCTCCTGAGGACGGGGACGTTCGGTGGTCAGCCTAGCCGCTTTGATCGCCGTCGCGGGTTGACGTCACGCGGCCGCTAGCTCGCTCGTCAGTTCGTCGGGGTGCCGTGCACCCGGGGTCAGGTCACCGAACGTGAAGCCCTTGGAAAAAATCCGGCCCTGGTTCAAGGGGTGGTCACAACAGCTTCACGTTCGGTGCGGCCGGGCTGCACAGGGTCGACCCACACGCCTCGTTAGTCACATCGACCTGGCTGTGCTGCAGACCTGGTGACAAGCACATGATCCCGACGAACGTATGAGCGCGACCGCTAGTCGGTGGGGTCAGGCAACACCCGCAGATGGCCGCGTCGGCGTCCGGTGCCAACAGAGCGCTCGCCGGCGGGCGCCAACACAGCGGCACCGGACACGGTGGCCGGCCGATGATGACCATCTGGCTGGGCGAACCCGTTGAGCGGCGGTCTGATCGCGGACTCGTCGCAACCCTCACGCACGGCTTCGGCCAGCGCGATCAGGTCGTCCTCATCCGGGTTGGCGGGCAGCGGGCCGGCATGGCGGACCAGCTCCCAACCGCGCGGTGCAGTGATCCGGCCGGCATGGCTGACGCACAGATCCCACGCATGCGGATCACGGGCGGTGGCCAGCGGGCCGACCACTGCGGTGGAGTCCGAGTAGACGAACGTCAGCGTCGCCACCGCATAGTGCGGACACCCGGGCCGGCAGCAGCGCCGCGGAACATTCACGAACGTGAGGCTATCGTGGTCCGGCGTGCGCGCAGCGCCGGACACGCGCATACGTAAAGGCTCGGGTGCGAACCGTTACCATCGCCGGGTGGCCGATTCGCGCAGCTCCGGGCGCGGGCAGCAGCCGAGGCGACGACCGGTATCCCGCCGCGGCCGCGACATGCGCGGGCCGCTGCTGCCGCCCACCGTCCCCGGGTGGCGCAGCCGAGCCGAACGGTTCGACATGACCGTGTTGGAAGCCTACGAGCCCGTCGAACGGCGCTGGCAGGAAAAGTTGACGGGCCTCGACGTGGCCGTCGACGAGATACCGCGCATCTCCCCCAAGGACCCCGGTAGCGTGCAGTGGCCCCCGGAGGTGGTCGCCGACGGGCCGATCGCGCTGGCCACACTGATCCCGGCTGGTGTCGACGTGCGGGGCAGTGCCACCAGGGCGCGAATCGTGTTGTTCCGCAAGCCGATCGAACGGCGCGCGAAAGACACCGAGGAACTTGCCGAACTACTGCATGAGATCCTGGTGGCTCAGGTGGCGACGTATCTGGGCGTCGACCCTTCCGTCGTCGACCCCACGATCGACGACTAGCGGGTGATCGCAAGCGCGGCGACGCCGGGCGCAGCGGGTCGCCCGCCGAAGGGCCAGC
>NZ_JAVKSH010000043.1:22918-26604 GCF_039583805.1 Mycobacterium sp.
AAGGGCCAGCCCCCCGGTCTAGATCACGCCGCGCTTGAGGCGGCGGCGTTCCCGCTCCGACAGCCCGCCCCAGATGCCGAAGCGCTCGTCGTGCGCCAGGGCATATTCCAGACACTCGGTGCGCACCTCGCAGCCCAGGCAGATCTTCTTGGCCTCGCGGGTGGAGCCGCCCTTCTCCGGGAAGAACGCCTCGGGGTCGGTTTGCGCGCACAGCGCGCGGTCTTGCCATTGGTCGCGGGTAACCGGCTCTGACGCAACCACTTCGGGCGCATCGGGAACCAAGCTCAAGTGCGGGCGGGTCGCTAGTCCCGTCACCCGCGATGCGGCGTTGAGGTGTTCTCCGCCGTGTTCTCCGCTTGCCACTCGTCCCCAACGGTGCTCATAGGACATGGTCCGGCTCCTCACCTGGCCTGGTTGATGGTGAATGTCGCCACTGTTTTGGTATGCGTCCATTTGGTATGTGCCCATACCAATTCGAACAAGTGATCGAATCTCGGTCTGCGACACCGGGTCCGGCCGGCCAACCGGGAAATGACACTGCTGTGATTACACACTCGTAACCTGTCGTGGTCAAGCAGTTGAACGCAATTGCTTACCATCTCGTGACCATTTTTTTGCGCTACCGCGCCCAGGCGTGTCGCGGCAGGCTCGCCGGCCCGGCCACCGTCCGGGCCGGCGCACGGCCGGAACGGTCGCCGGGCGTACTGTCGTGCGATGTGAGGGTCACCGTTCTGGTCGGCGGGGTTGGTGGCGCCCGTTTCCTGCTCGGCGTACAGCACCTGCTCGGGCTAGGCCAGTTCGCACGCGACGATGCCATCGACCACCAACTGACCGCGATCGTCAACATCGGCGACGACGCCTGGATGCACGGCCTGCGAATCTGCCCCGACCTGGACACCTGCATGTACACCCTCGGCGGCGGCGTCGACCCGCGGCGCGGCTGGGGTCATCGCGACGAAACCTTCTCCGCGAAGGAGGAACTGGCCCGCTACGGCGTGCAACCGGATTGGTTCGAACTCGGAGACCGCGACCTGGCCACTCATCTGGTGCGCACCCAGATGCTGCGCGCAGGCTATCCCCTGTCGCAGGTCACCGAGGCTCTGTGCGACCGCTGGCAACCGGGCGCGCGTTTGCTGCCGGCAAGCGACGACCGCTGCGAAACCCACGTCGTCATCACCGATCCCGCCGACGGCGACCGTCGCGCCGTCCACTTCCAGGAATGGTGGGTGCGCTACCGCGCCGAGGTGCCGACGCACAGCTTCGCGTTCATCGGTGCTGAAACAGCCTCCGCCGCAACCGAAGTGGTCGCCGCCCTGACCCAGGCCGACATCATCTTGATCGCGCCGTCGAACCCGGTGGTGAGCATCGGCGCCATCCTGGCCATCCCGGGTATCCGCGCAGCGCTGCGCTCGGCCGCTGCCCCCGTCGTCGGCTACTCCCCGATCGTCGACGGAAAACCCCTGCGCGGTATGGCCGGTGAATGTTTGCGTGTGGTCGGTGTTGATTCCACGGCCGAGGCGGTCGGACGGCGCTACGGCGGCCGCGCCGGCACCGGGATCCTGGACTGCTGGCTGATTCACGAGGGTGATCGCGCCGACGTCGACGGTGTGACGGTGCGCGCGATACCACTGCTGATGACCGACCCCCGGGCGACCGCCGGGATGGTCAGCGCGGGGCTGGAGCTTGCGGGTGTGGCAGCGTGACCGAGCACGGCGCCTCCTCGACGATCGAGATCCTGCCCGTCACCGGGCTCCCCGAGTTCCGTCCCGGCGACGATCTCATCGCTGCGCTCGTCGCGGCCGCACCGTGGCTGCGCGACGGCGACGTCGTGGTCGTCACCAGCAAGGTGGTGTCCAAATGCGAGGGCCGGCTGGTGCCGTCGCCTGACGAGTCCGAAGCGCGAGATGGTTTGCGCCGCAAGCTGATCGACGCCGAGACGGTTCGTGTGCTGGCCCGCAAGGGCCGCACGCTGATCACCGAGAACCGGCTCGGCCTGGTGCAGGCAGCCGCCGGCGTGGACGGCTCGAACGTGGCGGCGGCCGAGCTGGCGCTGCTGCCCGTCGACCCGGACGCCAGCGCCGCGGCGCTGCGCGCCGGGTTGCGGGAGCGCCTCGGCGTGACGGTGGCCGTGGTGATCACCGACACGATGGGTCGCGCCTGGCGCAACGGGCAGACCGACGCCGCCGTCGGCGCGGCCGGCCTGGCCGTGCTGCACAGCTACGCCGGCGCCGTCGACGCCCACGGCAACGAGCTACTGGTGACCGAGGTCGCCGTCGCCGACGAGATCGCCGCCGCCGCGGATCTGGTCAAGGGCAAGCTGACCGGTATTCCGGTGGCGGTGCTGCGCGGCTTGGCGCTGCCGGACGACGGCTCGACTGCGCGGGACCTGGTGCGGGCCGGGTCGGAGGACCTGTTCTGGCTGGGGACCGCCGAGGCCGTCGAACAGGGCCGCCGCGAGGCGCAGCTGCTGCGCCGCTCGGTGCGGCAGTTCGCCAGCGAGCCGGTTCCCGCGCAGCTCATCGAGGCCGCGATCGCCGAGGCGCTCACCGCACCGGCACCACACCACACCCGTCCGGTACGGTTCGTCTGGCTGCAGACCCGGGCGACGCGGACCCGGCTGCTGGATGCCATGCGCGAGCGGTGGCGATCCGACCTGGCCGGTGACGGCAAGTCCCCCGACGCGATCGAGCGGCGGGTGATGCGCGGCCAGATCCTTTACGACGCAACGGAAGTCGTGATTCCGATGATGGTGCCCGACGGCGCGCACCTCTATCCGGACGCCGCCCGCGCCGCCGCCGAGCACACCATGTTCACCGTCGCGGTGGGCGCCGCCGTGCAGGCGCTGCTGGTGGCGCTGGCGATCCGCGGGGTCGGCAGCTGCTGGATCGGGTCGACGATCTTCGCCGCGGACCTGGTCCGCTCCGAACTGGGTGTACCTCACGACTGGGAACCCCTGGGCGCCATTGCGATCGGCTACCCCGCGGAGCCCGTGACCGGGCCGCGAGACCCGGCCGGAGTCGCCGATCTGCTGGTGTGCAGGTGAGTGTTCTGCCGATGGATGTTCGACAGTCGGCGATCGCGCTGTTGATCGACTGGCGCGCACCCAATCCTGCGCAGGACTCGTTGCGGCACGCGGTGCTGTCGTTCCTGTACGCCCGCGACGACGCCTGCCGTCGTGACTGCGCGCCGGGACATGTCACCGCGTCGACGCTAGTGCTCGACAATTCCGGCCGACGGGTGCTGCTCACCCTGCATCCGCGGCTGGGCCGCTGGGTACAGCTGGGCGGGCATTGCGAAGACGCCGACGCTGACATTGCCGCGGCCGCGCTGCGCGAAGCCACCGAGGAATCCGGCGTCGCGGATCTGCGCCTGACGGCGGAACTGGCTGGCGTGCACGTGCACCCGATCACTTGTTCGCTGGGTGTGCCCACCCGGCACCTCGACCTGCAGTTCGTCGCGCACGCGCCGCCCGGCGCACGAATCGCGGTCAGCGACGAGTCGGTGGACCTGCAATGGTGGCCCGTCGACGGGTTGCCCGACGGCAGCGACGCTGCGCTGGCGGATCTGGTGGCGCGGGCATCGAGTGGGCTTCTGTAACCACTTGTTCCCCGTCAGAATGGTGGTGGGTCGTCGTCGTCGGTGTCGGGTGGGGCGGACCCGAAATAGCTTGGGTGCTCGGCTTGTCG
>NZ_JAVKSH010000044.1:0-20831 GCF_039583805.1 Mycobacterium sp.
ACAGGTCCAGATACAACGACCCGACGTCGTACTCGGTCACCGTCACCCCAGCCCCACTCTCACACAGCCCCACTCTCACACGCCAGTACATCCGGCGCTGAGTGTAGACCCCGGCTGGGTTACAGCGCCTGCAGTGTCAGCGGCGGCCCGGGATCAGGTGACAGGGGGACGTTCTCGCGCTGCATCAGCCAGCCCGCGATGTTGTGGAACAGCGGGGCGGCCGACGTTCCCGGAGACCCGTCGGCGGCGTGATGCGGGTTGTCCATCATGATGCCGATGACATAACGCGGATCGTCGGTGGTGGCCATGCCGGCGAAGGTGATCCAGTACACGTCGTCGAAGTAGCAGCCGCACCCGGGGTTGATCTGTTGCGCGGTACCGGTTTTGCCGGAGATCTGGTAGCCGTCGACCGCCGCCGCCGGCCCGGTGCCTTGCTGGTAACCCATCGGGTCACGTTGCACGACCGCCCGCAACATGTTGCGGACGGTCTGGGCGGTCTGCGCCGAAACTACCCGAACCCCTTGCGGAGGCGGCTCTTCGGTGCGGGTGCCATCCGGTGCGGCGATAGCCTTGATGACGCGCGGCGGTATCCGCACCCCGTCGTTGGCGATGGTCTGGTACATGCCCGCCATCTGCAGCAGTGTCATCGAAAGGCCCTGGCCGATAGGCAGGTTCGAGAAGGTGCTACCCGACCACTGATCGATCGGCGGCACCAGACCCGCGCTTTCGCCGGGCAGGCCGACACCGGTGCGCTGACCCAGCCCGAACCTGCGGAGCATGTCGAACCAGCGCTCGGGGCCGACCCGCTGGGCCAACATCAACGTGCCGACGTTGGAGGATTTGCCGAAAACCCCGGTGGTGGTGTATGGCATCACCCCGTGGTTCCAGGCGTCGTGCACGGTGACCCCGCCCATGTCGATCGAGCCCGGCACCTGCAGCACCTCGTCGGGGTTGGACAGCTCGTACTCGATCACCGACGACGCGGTGATGATCTTGTTCACCGAGCCGGGCTCGAACGGCGACGACACCGCGAGGTTGCCCATCTGCCGGTCGCCCTGCCGTCCGATGTCCTGCGATGGGTCGAAGGTGTTGTCGTTGGACATGGCCAGCACTTCACCGGTTTTCGCGTCCAGCACGACGGCCGACACGTTGCGCGCCCCGGACAGATTCTTGGCCTGCTGCACCTGCTGCTGGACATAGAACTGGACGTCGTCGTCGATGGTGAGTTGGACCGTCGAGCCGTTGACCGCCCTGTGCCGGTTGCGGTAGCTGCCGGGGATCACCACGCCGTCGGAGCCGCGGTCGTAGGTGATCGAGCCGTCGGTCCCGGCCAGCGCGGCGTCCAGCGAATCCTCCAGACCCAGCAGCCCGTGACCGTCCCAGTCGATGCCGCCGACCAGGTTGGCTGCCAGCGACCCGCCGGGGTACTGGCGCAGGTCTTGGCGTTCGGCGCCGACTTCGGGATATTTCCTGGTGATCGTGCTGGCGACGTCCGGGTCGACGGCGCGGGCCAGGTAGACGAACGTCTCGTCGCTGCGCACTTTCTTCAAGACGGTCGCGGTGTCCGGCTTGTTGTTGAGACGGGCCGAGACCTCCGCGGCGATATCGCGTAACCGCTGTTGCGGGTCGGGGGCGTTGGCGTCCTTCTTTCTGGCCTCGGCTAGCTGCTCGCGAATCTTGCGCGGCTGGAAGGTCAGCGCGCGGGCCTCGATCGTGAAGGCCAGCTGGTCGTTGTTGCGGTCGACGATGCTGCCGCGCACCGCCTTGTCGACGTCGGTGACCTTCAACTGCCCCGCGGCCTCGGCGCGCAGGCCCGACGCGTGGGGCACCTGCAGATAGAACAGCTGCGCGGCCGCCACCAGCAGCGCCACGAAGATCACGGCGTTACCGGCTCGATGCCGGAAGACGAACGATGCGCCGCGCATCCCGACGTCCACCGCCTGGCGGGTGCGACGGTCGCGCGCCGAATGACCCTGCCGGGCCGCATTTGCCGCGACCGGAGCCTGGGCCTTCCCGCGCTTCTTGAGCCGGCGGGAGCCGTCGGGTGCGACGGATCGCGCTGGCGAGCGCACGTTGTCGCCGCCGCGCACCGAATGCGGTGAGCGGGGTGCCGGCCGGCCCGCGCGACTCATCGCGGTCCGCCCGGGCTGGTGGCGGTCAGCGGTCCGAACTGCTCGCCGACGATGGGCGTTCCGGCCGTGGGAGGTGTCACTCCGGCGCCGACGGGTGGAGCCGGAATCGTTTGTGGTACAGCCTGGTTCAGTGCGCCTGGCAGTAGGGGCCCGACGATCGGCGTCGGCGCGCCGGACGGCGTCTGCGGCAGCACGGGCACCGGCGGTACTCCGGGGCCGGGCAGCCGCTGGGTGCCCAGCGTGGCGGCGCCGTCGGGAGTGCGGATCATGACTTGCGGTCCGCCCCGTCGCGGAACGCCCGGTGCGCCGGGGTCCGGGGACACCCGTACCGGCACTTCCACCGGATTGGTGGCCGGGTTGGCGGGTGGTGCCGGCTTCACGTCGGGCAGCTTGGTGTTCAGCGGCGGCGGCGGAACTCCCTCCGCCGGCTTGGGCGCGCCCACGACCACCCAGGTGCCCCCCGGGTCTTGGATCAGGTGGGCGGTGTCGCGGGAGGGGATCATCCCCAGGCCGCGGGCCGCCTCGGCCAACGCGGGTGCGGCCTGTGCTTCCAGCACGTCGCGTTCCAGCGCCTCCTTGCGCTGCTGCAACAACTGATTCCGCTCACGGGCGCTGCCCAGCTGGTAGGAGCGTTCGGCGGAGTCGGTGGACAGCCACAGGGTGAGACCCAGACCGGCCCCCAGTGAGCCGATGACCAGCACCACGAACGGCACCTTGGCGGCCAGGGTGCGCGGTCGCAGGTCGATCGACGCCAGGCTCTGCAGCAGGCGCTCCCGCAACGGCGGCCGGACAACTTTGGGCGCCTTGGCTTTACGAGCCTTCGCACGAGCCTTGGCCTGGCTGGCGTTCTTCGGCGGGGCCAGCCGCTGCGCCGGGCGGGGGATCGGCGCGGTCTGGGGTGCCGAGCGCGACGGTCGTGGCTCACGAGCCGGTGCCGACGCCTTACCGGCGCCCGGCCGGGCGCGGCGCGCCGGGCCCGAGTCGGCCGGCCGGCGGCCGGTCGTGCGGGCCGGATCGTCGTCCCTGCGCCGGCGATCCCCGCCGCGACGCGGCGGCGCCTCGCGCTTGGCTTTCATGACTCACCCCTTCCCGGTGACAGCCGCCCCGCTCTGACTCGTCGCACAGCGCGCAGCCGCACCGCGGCGCTGCGCGGGTTCCCGGCGATCTCGGTGTCGCCGGCGCGTTCGGCACCGCGGGTCAACAACGCGAATCGCGGCCGGTATTGCGGGAGTTCGACCGGCAGGCCGGCCGGGGTGCGGTCGGCGGTGGCGGCGGTGAACACCTGCTTGACGATGCGGTCCTCCAGCGACTGGTAGGCGAGCACCACGACGCGGCCGTCGACAGTCACAGCGTCCAGCGCGGCGGGCATTGCGGCGCTGAGCGAGTCGAGCTCGCCGTTGACGGCAATGCGCAGGGCCTGGAAGGTACGTTTGGCGGGATGGCCGCCGGTGCGCCGGGCCGGCGCCGGAATCGCTTGGTAGACAAGCTCCACCAGCTCACCAGTCGAGGTGAGCGGCGTGTGCGCGCGACGGCGGACGATGTGGGCGGCGATGCGCTGCGCGAACCGCTCCTCGCCGTACCGGCGCAGGATGTCGGCGAGCGCGGCCTGGTCGTAGGTGTTGACGATGTCGGCGGCGGTCAGCGCGGACGCGGGGTCCATCCGCATGTCCAGCGGCGCGTCCTGCGCGTAGGAGAAGCCCCGCTCGCCGCGGTCGAGCTGCATCGACGCGACACCGACGTCGAAAAGGATCCCGTCCACGGATTCCGTTGTGGCGTAACCGTATTCCGATAGCACGTCGGCGATTTCGTCATAGCGGGCCGCGACCAGCGTGACCCGGCCGGCGAAGCGGGCCAACCGGTCCCGGGTGATGTCCAACGCGGTCGAATCGCGGTCGATGCCGATCAGCCGCAGCCCCGGCAGCCCGGCCAGGAAGCGCTCCGCGTGCCCGCCGGCGCCCACGGTGGCGTCAACAAGCACCGCCCCGCTCCCGTCGGGACGGTGCCGGGTCAGTGCCGGGGTGAGCAGCGTCGCGCAACGCTCCACCAGGACCGGCAGGTGGCCGAAATCGCCTGTCGCGTGTGGCATGTCAGGCACGTCAGGTACGTCAGGCACGTCACGACCCTCCCGACGGGTAACGAGCCGCCGCGCCCCTGCACCCTGGTCCCTGTCCGAGAGCGCGAACCTGGCGTCGGGGAAGTACGTCAGGGTCGGTTCGGGCAGAGGCCACGGTGCACGGGCGTGCGCCTCAGATGATGTCGCCGAGTGCTTCATCGCTGGCCGCGGAGAAGTTCTCTTCATGGGTCTGCTGGTAGGTCTGCCAGGCCTGCGCATCCCAAATCTCGAGGTAGTCGACGGACCCGATCACCACGCAGTCTTTGGTCAGGTTGGCGTAGCGGCGGTGGTCGGTCGACAACGTGATGCGGCCCTGGGCGTCGGGATG
Source organism: Mycobacterium sp. (assembly GCF_039583805.1). Lineage (GTDB taxonomy): Bacteria > Actinomycetota > Actinomycetes > Mycobacteriales > Mycobacteriaceae > Mycobacterium. Next base: position 4,574 of record NZ_JAVKSH010000044.1, read on the forward strand.
TTGCTCGTCGGTGCCGGCGGCCAGGTTGCGCAGGAAAGCACGGGCCTGCGGGTTGCTCCGGGACACCCCGCCGGCCCGCCGCGCGAGTTGCTCGAACTCGGCGCGGGGGTAGACGGCCAGGCTGTGGTCTTGGCTCTTGGTGACCATCAACCCTCCTGCCAGCGCGTCACGGAACTTGGCGGGCAACGTCAGCCGCCCCTTGTCGTCGAGCTTGGGCGTGTAGGTGCCCAGAAACATCCGGCCACCTCCCCGCCACAGCGCGGAGTCTTCACCCCGCCCGCCAACGACTTCCGCCACAATACCCCACGATCCCCCACTTTGCTCCACTTTCTGCCGTCAAAGCGTGTCCCCGACCCCCGGGTGCACGCGCGACCCACCACGTAGCCGGGGACACATCGTCATCGCACCGCACATGCCCAGCTCAGAGCGGCTCGACGAGCGGGGAAACCGCGGTGGGGCGCGGTGGGGCGCAAGGGTTACAAACCGGCATCAGCCCGGCTTCATCCCGGCATAGCACCCCGGAATAGCACAAGGGGCAGCCGTGGCTGCCCCTTGTTTCGTGCGAACGCTACCCGTCGAAGCGGCGGCGGAACCGGTCCTCCATCCGACTGGTGAAGGAACCACCGGCACCCTTGGCTCGCCGCTGACGCCCCGCGGTGGATCCGGGATTCTCCCGCCCTCCAGACATCAGCGGACCGGTGATGGCGAAGACCACGCCGCCGAACATCACCACAAACCCGAGCACCGACACGATCGGAAAGGTCCCGATCATTGTGGCCTTGAACGCCACACCGGAAACCAACATGGCCAGCCCGAGCACGAACAGCGCCGCGCCCTGCAGACGCCGCCGCGCACTCGGCGCGCGCAACCCCCCGCCGCGGACACTGGAGGCGAATTTCGGGTCTTCGGCGTACAGGGCGCTCTCGATCTGCTCGAGCATCCGCTGCTCATGATCGGAGAGTGGCATTCGCGCCTCCTTGCCGAAAGGCCGTCACGTGACTACCGACAGCACGTGCATGCCCGATGCATCTACCCAAATGATACGAGGTGAGTCTGCGCCGTACCAGCGGTTCGCATGCTGATTGTAGTCGGGCTCGATGTGCGTTGGGCATGCGGCGTCGCCGCCTCGATAATGGCCGTGACACGTTCACCGGACGACCACGGGGACTCAGCGAATTGGCGATCTTGCTCGTCGACCTGGCGCCGCACGACATGCGGCGCCGCCTGGGCGACGCCCTGGGCGTCTACGTCGACGCCATGAGCTACACGCCCGGCACCGAAAATCAGCGCGCCGCCATGTGGCTGGAACACACCCAGCGGCGCGGCTGGCAGGCGGTGGCCGCCGTCGAATCCGACAGCCAGGGCGGCGTAGTGCCGCCGGCCGCCGACCTGAGCGCTGCGCCCATGCTCGGCGTGGCCTACGGCTACTGTGGCGCCCCCGACCAGTGGTGGCAGCAGCAGGTGGTGTTGGGACTGCAACGCGGCGGATACCTGGGACCGGAGATCACCAGGCTGATGGCCAGCTACTTCGAACTGACCGAGTTGCACATCCACCCGCGGGCGCAGGGCCGCGGCCTGGGCGAGGCGTTGGCCCGCCGACTGCTCGCCGGGCGCGACGAGGCCAACGTGCTGCTCTCCACCCCGGAGATCACCGGCGAGGCCAACCGGGCGTGGCGGCTGTACCGGCGACTGGGCTTCATCGACATCATCCGCGGCTATCACTTCGCCGGCGACCCGCGGGCATTCGCGATCCTCGGGCGCCGGCTGCCGCTGTGACGGCACGCGCGCCACGCGGCGTCGGCACCGCCGGAGCGGCCGTCTGGCACGATGACCTGGTGCGCGTCAGCAACCTCCGGCTCGTCACCCGGCAGGACCGTGCTCGTCGACGGCACCGCCTCGCGGCGCTGGCACTGCTGGCTCTGGCGATACCCATGCTCGCGGGCTGCGTCCGGATCAAGGCGTCGATCACCATCTCCCCGGACGACTTGGTGTCCGGGCAGCTCATCGCCGCAGCCAAGCCGCGCAACGCCAAGGATCCCGGGCCGCAGCTGGACCCCAACGTCCCGTTCAGCCAGAAGGTGGCGATCTCCAAGTACGACAGCGACGGCTACGTGGGATCGCAGGCGTTGTTCTCCGACCTGACCTTCGCCGAGCTGCCGCAGCTGGCGAACATGAATCCCGACGCGCAGGGCGTCAACCTGTCGCTGCGCCGGGCCGGTGACCTGGTGATCCTGGAGGGCCGCGCGGATTTGACCTCGCTGACCGACCCCGACGCCGACGTCGAGTTGACCGTGTCCTTCCCGGGCGTAGTGACCTCGACGAACGGTGACCGCATCGACTCGGAGATGGTGCAGTGGAAGCTCAAGCCGGGCGTCGTCAGCACCATGACCGCGCAAGCCCGCTACACCGACCCCAGCGCCCGATCCTTCCGCAATGCCGCTGTACGGCTTAGTCTTTCGTCGCTCGTGGTGGCCGCGGCAGTGGCGGCCCTGGCCTACTACGGCCGGGATCGATCACCCCGGTTCGCCGAACGCGATCACCAGCCGCCGGCCTGAGCTTGGGCCGCAAGATCGTCAACATTTCGGTCCGGCTGGCCCGCCCGCAGCGTCGAACTCTCCTGCACCTGCCCAGCCACCGTTCCCGCCGCCGGACCAGCTGCCGAAAGGCCGCACCGGAGCAACGAGGAAAGCTGGGCAGGCCTGCAGATACACCACGTCCGCGCGCCGAAATCAAGATCAAACCAGCCGGCCTCATCTCGCGCCAGCCCGTCGGTGGATTCAGGTCCGTCGGTGGATTCAGGTCCGTCGGTGGATTCAGGTTCAGTCACATCAGCACCAGGAGCTGACCATGACATGCTGCCGCGAAGTGATATCGCATACGCCATCAAGTTGGCGAAGGTACTAATCCCCGGCCCAGCGACAGGAGAGGCGCATGAGGTGCGTGAGGTGCGTGAGGTTAGCTCACCCGGCTGGCCGCTGCAGCGGATCCGCGTTGATCTAAGCCGTCGGAGACCAGTAGTCGAGCATCGCCGCGAAGGTCTCGAACGCCGGCTTGGACAGGCCGTAGGTCGCCTCGAGGTGGATGCTGAGCGGATAGCCGAGGCCGACGACACCGTCGACCACCCGCTTGTAGAGGTCGAGCAACAGAGCGCGCTTGTGTGCGGGCTCGCTGCCGGCCAGCGTCGTGACGAACGCCTGCTCGTCGGCAACCGCGGCGTTTCCCGGGTCCTGGATGAGCCAGTTGATGAAACCCACCCGGCTCTCGACCTTCGGCACGAAGCCGAACGACAGCAAGATCTCGGGCCGATGCTCGGTGCTCTTGGCGAACTCGGCCAGAAAACCGACGATGGCGTCGGAATACAGCAGCTGGGTCTGAGCGAAGGTCGCGCCCTGGTCGCACTTGAAGTTGAAACGACCGGCCTCCTCGGCCCGGGTGGGGATGAGGATCACGCCGCGGTTGTCCACCACCTGGCGAAAAATCGACAACGCGTCGGTCGGCGCCACACCGCTGCCCTCGCCGTCTCTCATGGTGCGCGGCACGCCGACGAACACGACGCCCTCGATACCGGCAGCGGTCAGGTCGGTGAGCCGCTGCCGCAGCGCAGGCTCGTCCATGAACGCGGTGACCTGGCTGCACAGCGCGTTCACCCCGGGCAGCTCCGGCGTGATGGTCGACCAGAAGTCCAGCACGTCCATTTTCGGCTTCATCTCGACGGGCCGGTCCTCTTCCTCGGCGATGATCCCCGGGATCATCACGTGCCCGATACGACCGTCGATCCCGGACTCCGCGGCGAACTGAACCACTTTGCGGGCGTCGTCGATTGCCTGCCGCGAACCACGATCGATGTTCGGCGGGACGAACTCGAGCGCGACGGTGCTGAAGGTCACCAGGCTGCTCCTCTTCGGACGTCGTGGTTTCCTGCCGCGCCGGACCCGGCCGCGTTGCGCCGCCAGGGCACCCCGGATCGCGGAAAAGCCGGCTGGTGGGCGGCGGCCGCCACCGGACAGCATAGGTGCGGGATCGTCAGGCTGGCGAAGCAACTGGAGCGGTGGCGCGGGACATAGACTAACCGCCCGGGGCAGCGATCGTGGAAAGGAGCGTCGCGCTGAGCGTCGAAACTGCGGCAACTGTCGAGTTTGCCGATTCCGTCACCGAGCAGTTGCGCGGCTACCTGCACACCCGCCGCGGCAGCGCCGCCCACATCGGCAGCGACTACGACGCCCTGATCGCCGGCCTGGAAGAGTTCGTGCTCGGCGGCGGCAAGCGGCTGCGGCCCGCGTTCGCCTACTGGGGCTGGCGCGCGGTGGCAGGCCGGGACGCCGGCGCTCCGTCGCTGCTGTTCGGGGCGCTGGAGTTGCTGCACGCCGCCGCCCTGCTGCACGACGACGTGATCGACGGCTCGGCGACCCGCCGCGGCCGGCCCACCGCCCACATCACCTGGGCAGCGCTGCACCGCGGCCGGCGGTGGCGCGGCTCGGCCGAGCAGTTCGGCATATCGGCCGCGATCCTGCTCGGCGACCTGGCACTGGCCTGGGCCGACGACATCGTCGCGGGCGCCGCTCTCCCCCCCGATGCCCGCGGCCGGGTCCAGCAGGTGTGGGCCGACATCCGCACCGAGGTGCTCGGCGGCCAGTTCCTCGACATCGTCGCCGAGGCCAGCGCCACCGAGTCGGTCGACGCGGCGATGGCCGTGAGCACCTACAAGACCGCGTCGTACACGGTGGCGCGGCCGCTGCAGTTCGGGGCCGCGGCCGCCGCGGACCGGCCCGACGTGCACACCCTGTTCGGTGAACTCGGCAACGACCTGGGGGTGGCGTTCCAACTGCGCGACGACGTGCTGGGCGTGTTCGGCGACCCCGCGGTGACCGGCAAGCCCTGCGGTGACGACCTGCGGTGCGGCAAGCGCACCGTGCTGCTGGCCGAGGCGGTGGCCCTCGCCGACACGTCGAATCCGGCTGCCGCCAACCTGTTACGGGCCTCGATCGGCACCGACTTGACCGACACCGAGGTGCGCGACCTGTGCGGCGTGATCGAGGAGGTGGGCGCGCTGGCCGCGGTCGAGGACCGCATCCAGCGGCTCACCGGACGGGTCCTGGCCGCGCTGGACGCCGCCCCGATCACCCCGGCGGCCAAGCTGGGGCTGGCCGAGTTGGCCGTGCTGGCCGCCCACCGGTCGGCCTGACCGGGATGTGCACACCGGCGGCCGGGCCAACCGCTGGCAGTACAGCCGTTGTGCCACAACGCTTTTCCTGGCACCTGGCCCGGCACTTTTCCCGACTCCGGGAGTTCGCGACGACGTCCGCGGGCAGGCCCGCGCTGCTGGGCTTGCTGGGCGCGGCGCTGATCGGCGTGGGCGGACTGGGCGCGGGCAGCACGAAACCGCACGATCCCCTGCTGGAGTCACTGCATCTGTCCTGGCTGCGCTTCGGCCACGGCCTGGTGCTGTCCTCGGTGGTGTTGTGGTGCGGGGTGGCGGTGATGCTGATCGCCTGGCTGGCACTGGGCCGCCGTGTCGTCGCCCGCGAGGCCGACGAGTACACCATGGTGGCCACCACGGGCTTCTGGCTTGCGCCGCTTCTGCTTTCGGTTCCCGTCTTCAGTCGTGACACCTACTCCTACCTGGCGCAGGGCGCGCTGCTGCGCGACGGCTTGGACCCGTACGCGGTCGGCCCGGTGGAAAATCCCAACCCGCTGCTGGACAACGTCAGCCCGATCTGGACCGTCACCACCGCGCCGTACGGCCCGGCGTTCATCCTGGTCGCCAAGCTCGTCACGATGCTCGTCGGCAACCACGTGATCGCCGGAACGATGCTGCTGCGTCTGTGCATGCTGCCCGGACTGGCATTGTTGACCTGGGCCGCACCTCGAATGGCGCGCCATCTCGGCGCCGACGGACCGACCGCCCTGTGGATCTGCGTGCTCAACCCGCTGGTCATCATCCACCTGATGGGTGGCGTGCACAACGAGATGCTGATGGTGGGACTCATGACCGCCGGTATCGCGCTGACCTTCCAGCATCGCCACGTCGCGGGCATCACCGCGGTCGCGGTCGCGGTCGCGGTCAAGGCGACAGCCGGGATCGCGCTGCCGTTCCTGGTGTGGGCCTGGACGAACCACCTGCGCGAACGGCGGGGATACCGGCCGCCGGTGGCGTTCGGGGCCGCCGCTGCGGCTTCCGCGCTGATCGTCGTCGCGGTGTTCGCGGTGCTGTCCGCGGTGGCCCGGGTCGGCCTGGGCTGGTTGACCGCCCTGGCCGGTTCGGTGAAGATCATCAACTGGCTCACCGTGCCGACCGCGACGGCCAACCTCGTGCACGCCATCGGCGGATGGTTCGTCGAGGTCAACTTCTACGCGGTGCTGCACGTCACGCGGGCCGCGGGCATCGTGATCATCGCCGTCGCGCTGCCGCTGCTGTGGTGGCGATTCCGCCACGACGACCGCGACGTCCTGACCGGCATCGCGTGGGCGATGCTGGTGGTGGTGCTGTTCGTGCCCGCCGCACTGCCGTGGTACTACAGCTGGCCGCTGGCGGTGGTCTCCGCGCTCGCGCAGTCACGTCCGGCCCTCGCGACGATCGCCGGCTTCTCCACCTGGATCATGGTCATCTTCAAACCCGACGGGGCGCACGGCATGTATTCGTGGGTGCACGTCGCGATCGCGACAACCTGCGCGCTGATCGCGTGGCACACGCTCTACCGGGCGCCGCAGCGCTACGGCACCGCCACAAAAAGCCTCGGCGCCTGACAAGCCCGGAATCTGCTCCCTGCTGGATTTCCATGGGCAGCCTGCTTGCGGAGAATAGGCAGCTTCTTCCGGCGCCCTGGGCATCGACTGTGCGCCCTGGGCATCGACTGTGCGCCCTGGGCATCGACTGTGCGCCTGCGGCGGAAATTCGGTCCCAGCCGCGCCGTACACGCACACTCAAGGCCGCCGGCGCACAGTCGATGCCGGTAGTGGTCGGGCTGACCCCCGCCTCGGCGACCGACGGGAGCTGACACGGCGCGGTCCACAGATGCGCCGATGCATTCGGCGCGATCCGAGTCGAACGCCCCGCTGTCGGAGTCTTCGGCTGCCTGTTGGCGACTGACCGCGGGTGCGGGGGCGCCGTGGACACCGGGGGATCAGGGCGTGGTGCAGAACAGCGCAGCACGTCGCAGTATTCCGATTACCTTGCACCGCAATATATTCGCGCCCCACGCCGATGAAGCTGGGGGATAGACCGCCAGCGACGCACCCTATTCGCAAGCGGGTGGCTTCGCAACACCTGACCTGAGCCGTCCCGGTAAGCCGTCTCAGTAAGCCATTGCCTGCGCGCGCCGCAGCACCTCGCGCGCCTGGTGGGCGTGCAGCGCGTCGACCGGGCGGGCGTTGTCGATCGCCTCACGCGTTCCGTCCCGCGTCACGGTGAGCGACGGGTCCGGGGTGAACAGCCAGTGCACGATCTCGGTCTCCTGGTAGCCGCCGTCGCGCAGCAGCCTCAGCAGCCCCGGCAGGCTCTTGACCACCTCACCCGCCCCGGTGAAGAAGACCTGCGGCACCACCACGTCGCCGGCGCGCCGGATCGCGACCAGGTGGCCTTCGCGCAGCTGCTGCTGCACCTTGGTGACCGGGACGCCGAGCAGCGCGGCGACGTCGGACAGCCGGTAGGTGGGTTCGTCGGGCCCCAGGATGTCCTCGCCTGCGGGAATGCTGCTCATCGCGCCCAGTGTAGAGCTGATTCGGCCGCGCGGAACGCAGGTTTTCCCAGCCGATCCGCCTGTGCCACCTACGATTGCCCCGTGAGTGGAGCCGGGCCCCGGGACTGCCTCACCGGCACGTTGCTGGACGGGCGGTACCGGGTGCACGCCGAGATCGCCACCGGCGGGACGTCGACGGTGTACCGCGGCCTCGACGTCCGGCTGGACCGACCGGTCGCGCTCAAGGTGATGGACGCCCGGTACGCGGCTGACCAGCAGTTCTTGTCCCGGTTTGCGCTGGAGGCCCGGGCGGTCGCCCGCCTGAAGGACCCCGGGCTGGTCGCGGTCTACGACCAGGGCACCGATGGCCGGCGGCCGTATCTGGTGATGGAGCTCGTCGAGGGCGGCACGCTGCGCGAGCTGCTGGCCGAACGTGGTCCGATGCCGCCGCATGCCGTCGCCGCGGTGCTGCGGCCGGTGCTGGGCGGGCTGGCCGCCGCGCACCGCGCCGGGCTGGTGCATCGCGACGTCAAACCCGAGAATGTACTGATTTCCGACGGCGGCGAGGTCAAGATCGTCGACTTCGGGTTGGTGCGTGCCGTCGCAGCAGCCGGAACCACCTCTGCCGGCGTCATTCTCGGCACTGCCGCCTACCTGTCCCCCGAACAGGTCCGCGACGGCGACACCACCCCGCGCAGCGACGTGTACGGCGTGGGGATCCTGGCCTTCGAGCTGTTGACCGGCCAGACCCCGTTTTGCGGCGACTCGGCGCTGTCGGTCGCCTACCAGCGTCTGGACAACGACGTGCCACCGCCCAGCACGGTGATCGACGGGGTTCCCCGCCGACTCGACCAGCTGGTGGCGTGTGCGACGGCACGCAACCCCGCCGACCGCTACGCCGACGCGCTGCAGATGGGACTCGAGCTGGACGCGATCGCCGACGAGCTCGCGCTGCCGGACTTCCGAGTGCCGGCACCGCGCAACTCCGCCCTGCATCGATCCGCCGCGCGGCCCGACGCGCCGCACCACCCCACCCGGCAGCTGACTCGCAGCTGGATAACCGACCCTGAGAACCAAACAGATTGTGGTGCAGGCGAATTCGCTGGAATACAAATGAGCGACTTCGCGCTCGCCCGCCAACACGCCCGGCGCATGGTGCTGATCTGGATAGCGGTCGTGCTCAGCGTCACCGGTCTGGTCGCGGGCGTGGCGTGGACGATCGGCAGCAATCTGGCCGGCCTCCTGCCAGCGCTGTGAGCGCGCAGCCGGTGTTCAGTCGCGCAGCATCTCGGCGACCAGGAACGCCAGCTCCAGCGACTGCTGAGTGTTCAGCCGCGGGTCACATGCCGTCTCGTAGCGGCCCGCCAGGTCGGTGTCGGAGATGTCCTGCGCGCCACCGAGGCACTCGGTGACGTTCTCCCCGGTGATCTCGACGTGGATGCCGCCCGGGTAGGTGCCCAGCGCGCGGTGCACCTCGAAGAAACCCTGGACCTCGTCGACGATGCGGTCGAAGTGCCGGGTCTTGTACCCGGTGGACGACTCGTGGGTGTTGCCGTGCATGGGGTCGCACTGCCAGATCACCCGGTGACCGGTGGCCTGAACCTTCTCGATGATCGGCGGCAGCAGGTCACGGACCTTGTTGTTGCCCATCCTGCTCACCAGTGTCAACCGGCCGGGCTTGTTGTGCGGGTCGAGCCGCTCGACGTATTCGACGGCCTGCTCCGGGGTGGTCGTCGGTCCGATCTTCACGCCGATCGGGTTGGCGATGATCTCGGCGAATGCGACGTGGGCGCCGTCGAGTTGGCGGGTCCGGTCACCGATCCACAGGTAGTGCGCCGACAGGTTGTACAGTTGCGGCTCCCCGTCCGCGCCGTCGGACAACCGCAGCAGCGACCGCTCGTAGTCGAGCACCAGCGCCTCGTGGCTGGCGTAGATCTCGGCGGTCTGCAGGTTGCGGTCGGCCACCCCGCAGGCACTCATGAACTTCAGGCCCCGGTCGATCTCCGATGCGATCGCCTCGTAGCGGGCGCCGGCCGGCGACGTGCGGACGAACTCCCGGTTCCAGTCGTGCACCAGGTGCAGCGACGCCAGGCCCGACGACGTCAGCGCCCGCACCAGGTTCATCGCCGCGCCGGCGTTGGCGTAGGCCCGCACCAGCCGCGACGGGTCGTGCTCACGCGCTGCGGCGTCCGGCACGAAGCCGTTGATCATGTCGCCGCGGTAGGAGCGCAGGCCCAGCGCGTCGACGTCGGCCGAGCGGGGCTTGGCGTACTGCCCGGCGATGCGGGCCACCTTGACCACCGGAACGCTGGCACCGTAGGTCAGCACCACCGCCATCTGCAACAGGGCGCGGATGTTGCCCCGGATGTGGGGTTCGGTGTTGTCGGCGAACGTCTCGGCGCAGTCACCGCCCTGCAGCAGGAAGGCCTCGCCGCGAGCGACCTGGGCCAGCATGTCCTGCAGCCGCACGATCTCGGCGGGCACCGTCACCGGCGGCACAGCCTCCAGCAAAGTCCGCACCGGCGCAACCTGGTCCTCCGACCAGTCCGGCTGCTGAGTGGCCGGCTTGGCCAACGCGGCGTCCAACCGGGCACGCAGCTGCGGCGGCAGCGGCGGCAGCGACGGGAGCTGCTCGATCGGCACGTCGACGGTCCAGTTCACCCGTCCATGGTAACCGGGCGCTCCAGCCCGCTGACCAGGGCAAGTCCAGCGCTAACGGTCGGGCGCCGCCTCGTTGATCAGCCGGAACCGGCGCAGCTGGTCGCGGGCGTCGACCAGCGCGTCGTGGGCGTCCGGCGGACGGCGCGGCATCCGGGGGCGTCCACGGTCCTCCCAGAGCTGGCGCAGCTCGCGGGTGAACCGGGGCAGCGCCGCGGGCAGCCCCGTCATCGGCCCCCACAACTGGCACAGCGCCACGTGATCGTAGGCGGCGACCCACGCCCACAGCTCGACCGGCTCACCGCTGTCGATTCCGAAGAACGCCTCCAGGTCGGCCCGGATCGCCGCGCGCGAGCGCCACAGCGGCGACGCCGGGGGCGGCAGTTTGGGCAGCACGTGGGCGCGCACCCACCTGCCGGCCCGCTGCGCATCGAATTCGGTTGACACCGCGTAGTATTCGCGGCCATCCTCGGCGGCCACGCCGATCGAGATCAGGTCGATGGTACGGCCGTCCTCGATGAACTCGGTGTCGTAGAAATACCGCATCTCGCCCTAACCGGGTCGCCTACCCGACACCGCCGGGCACCAGGGCGTGTGCGGCGCCGTCGGGCGGGGGCGCGGCATGCACCTCGCGGTCGAGCTGCGCGTCGACGGCCCGCTCGTCGGGAAGGCCCGGCGTACCGGCGATCGCGCGCTGCAGCCACATCTTGGCCTGCACCACCGGGCGGCGCAGCCGGCGCTCCCGCTGCAGGGCCCGCCGCATCTTCTCCGGCTGGGTGTTGTAGCGCCACCGGGCCCACGGGGCATGCGGTCGGGACAGCCGGATCGCCCCGACCGCCAGCAGCACGACGAAGAACATGCCGATCAACCCCGTCCAGACCTTGCCCTTGAGCAACACCACCACCGCCAGCGGCGGTGTCAGCACCATGCCGGCGATCACCGCGGCGCGCAGCACCCCCGAATGGGTGGTGTCGTGCCACAGGGCGATGAAGAACATCAGCGGGTGCAGGCCCAACACCAGCAGCCCGCCCACCGCGACCGCGGCGAAGACCGCGTCCACCGACGACCGGCCGTCTTCTTCCCAGTACACGTCGGACAGGTGCAGGATCAACGCGTACTCGTCGAGCACCAGCGCCGCCCCGACGCCGAAAGCTATCGCGGCGGCGACGAATTGGGGTTCGTGTCCCGTCACGGACAAGGCGACCAGCGTGACGCCGGAGATCATCACCAGGACGACACCGACCACGACGTGGTGGATGTGCACCGATCCGATGTGGACGTTGCGCGGCTCCCACCACCTGGGCGGCACGTCATTGTCGGCGTGGCTGCGGATGTAGCGCACACAGGTGCGCGTCACGAAGAAGGTCAGGATGAACGCCAGCAGGCAGCACAGCAGCGGCAGTCGGCCGCGGGCGATGATGTCCTCTTGCAACCAGCGGAGCACGGTAGAAACCTACGCTGAGTTCCCACCCGCCGCCCGTTGCGACGCCGCGCGGCGCCCGGTCACCGATACGCTGGTGTCCGATATGACTGGATGGCGGTCGCCCGGGTCGGGCAGCGGGCGCGGACGGGCCGACACATGGCGCGCCGTCGCGGGATGTGCGGTCGCGATCGCGGCGCTGTGCTATCCGGCCTGGCGGCTGTTCGGGCACACCCCGTACCGCATCGACATCGACGTGTACCGGATGGGCGGTCAGGCGTGGCTGGACGGCCACCCGCTCTACACCGGCGGCGCGCTGTTTCACACCCCGATCGGGCTGGACCTGCCGTTCACCTATCCCCCGCTGGCGGCCATCGTGTTCTGCCCGTTCGCCTGGCTGGGATTGCCGGCGGCCAGCGTGGTGATCACGTTGATCACGCTGGTGCTGCTGGTCGTCTCGACGACGATCGTGATGACCCGGCTACAGGTGTGGAACGACAGCCGGACGGCCCCCGGGCCGGCCTGGCTGCGGCGGTGGTGGCTGGCCACCGTCACCGTGGCGGCGGCGACGACCTGGCTGGAGCCCATCACGTCGAACTTCGCGTTCGGGCAGTTCAACGTCGTGCTGATGACGCTGGTGATCGCCGACTGCGTGCCGCGCCGCACCCCGTGGCCGCGCGGGCTGCTGCTGGGACTGGGGATCGCGCTCAAACTCACCCCGGCGGTGTTTCTGCTGTATTTCCTGCTGGCCCGCGAGCGCCGCGCCGCGCTGACCGCGATGGCGTCGTTCGCCGTCGCGACGCTGGCCGGTTTCGTGCTGGCCTGGCGCGACTCCTGGGAGTACTGGACCGGCACGGTGCGCCACACCGACCGGATCGGCTCGGCGGCGTTGAACACCAACCAGAACGTCGCGGGTCTGCTGGCCCGGCTGGGTCTCGGCGAAGCTGACCGTTTCCTGCTGTGGGTAACCGGCTGCCTGCTCGTGCTGGCGCTGACGGTATGGGCGGCGCGACGGGTGCTGGGTGCCGGCGAGCCGGTCCCGGCGGTGGTCTGCGTTGCGCTGTTCGGGTTGGTGGTGTCGCCGGTGTCCTGGTCGCATCACTGGGTGTGGATGCTGCCGGCGGTGCTGGTGACCGGCGTGCTGGCCTGGCGGCGGCGGGATGCGGGCCTGGCCGCGGTCAGCGCGGCCGGGGTGGCGTTGACGGTGTGGACGCCCATCGACGTGCTGCCTAAGCACCACGAGGCGGCGGCGGCCTGGTGGCGGCAGGTCGCCGGGGCGTCCTACGTGTGGTGGGCACTGGCGACCATCGCAACCGCCGGGGCCGTCGTCGCCGCCCGCCCGGCGGCGCGTGCGCCGGCCGCACCCGAACCGGCGCCGGTGTCGGCCCTCGGCTGACGACGACGACGGCGCCGCGCAGCCGCGACCCCGTCCCGCTACCCGGCCGCGGTTTCCGGGATCCTCGCCGCTTCGCCGGCCGACGGCGCCGCACCGTCGCCGTTCTTGACGCTGGCCGCGTAGATGTCGACGTACTCCTGACCGGACAGCCGCATCAGCTCGTAGATCACCTCGTCGGTGACGGCCCGCTCGATGAAACGGTTGCCGGCCAGCCCGTCGAACCGGGCGAAGTCCATCGGCTTGCCGAACCGGACGGTGACCCGGCCGAACCGCCACATCCTGCTGCCGGGCGGGTTGACCGTGTTGGTGCCGATCATCGCCACCGGGATCACCGGCACTCCGGTGTGCAGCGCCAGCCGGGCCAACCCGGTCTTGCCCTTGTACAGCCGTCCGTCGGGTGAGCGGGTGCCCTCGGGATACATGCCCAGCAACCGGCCGTCGCCCAGTAGCCACTCGGCGGTCTCCAGCGCGGCGTGCGCCGCATCCGAGTCGGAGCGGTCGATCGGCACCTGCCCGGTGGCGCTGTAGAACCAGCGGATGAACCGACCCTTCAGGCCGGTGCCGGTGAAGTACTCCCGCTTCGCCAGGAACGTGATGCGGCGACGCAGCACCAGCGGCAGGTAGAAGCTGTCCGCCACCGCCAGGTGATTGCTGGCCAGAATGGCCGGACCCGACTGCGGGATGTTTTCCAGCCCTTCAGTTCTCGGCCGGCCGAGCAGAGCGAGCAACGGGCCCATGAAGACGTACTTGCAAAGCCAGTACCACATAGCCCTCCCTCTCGTCCGCACCCGACAGTGACCTGGCCAACTGTACCGACCGAGCCTGCACTCGACCACAGCAAAAATGAGGGCGTGCAGCACAGCGTGCCGGGCTGCGGCGCGCTCACTCCTCCACGGTCACCGTGATCTGCTGATACCGGCTCGTGGCGACGGGATCGGCCGGCGGCTCGGCGGCCGCGCCGGGGGCGGGTGGGCCGTCCGGCGGCGGCGACTCGACGTCGTCGACGATTGCCCGGATCACCGCCAACAGCCCGACGCTGTGCTCGGCGACGACGGTCAGCAGCGGGTGCTGCTCGCCGGCAGCCAGCGCGGCCAACGCACAAACCGGGCACCACACCTGCTGGCAGCTGCCGACGGCGGCGGCGCCGGAGGACGCTCGCGACGCCGTCGCACGCACCGCGGGGTCGACCGCGTCGAGAATCGTGAGCACGAGTTTGCGCAATTCGGGTCCGATGTCGGGGTGCCCAGCAGTCAACGCGGCCACACCCCCGGATCGGGTCGAAAACGCACGGTCAGCTCACTACCTCGAAGATGCGCGTCGGCGACCGTACACCTCCGCAGGACCGACGCCAACCGGACCCGGCGCCGCACGCCTCCGACGCCGATGATCAAGTCGTCGTCGACCCGGCCGAGGGTCAGCGCGCCGGAGTCGATCTGCGACAACTCTAGCCGCAGGCGGTAGACCGCGTGCAGACCAGATCCCGACTCCAGGTCGACGACCGGACGCAACGGCCCCGGCGGCGGCGATCCGCCTCGGCGCCGGGCGCTGTCGAGCAGTTCGCCCAGCGCCTTGGGGCCGATCGGCTCGCCCGCGACATGCGGCGTCAGCACCGTCGCCACGTCGCCGATGGCGGCCTCGAGTTCGGCGAGCACCGCCCGCTGCTCGCCGATGCGTTCGGCGTACCAGTCGAAGGCCGGATGTTCGGGCAGGTTCCGATACTCGAATGAATCGTCCTGCACCAGAACCTGGTTGACGATCAACTCGTCGACGCGCACACCCATCAACGCCAGCGAGCCCAGTGTTCGGATCGCCTCGGCGGCCACCACCCGTTCGGCGGTCAGAACCAGGTGCGCACCGACGGCCGCGTCGTCGGTCAGCAGCGCGGACAGTCGCTCGACGCCGGCGCTGATGCGTTCGAGCAGTGCCACCACCGCCGTCGAGCGGGAGTCCTCGGCGGCCGCGGAAAGCCGGCGATGCCGCGGCCACGCCCGCTCGACGTACAGCGCGAAGGTGGCCGGCAGGGTCAACATGCGCAACGCGTCGGCGGTGGAGGCGCAGTCGACGACGATGTGATCCCACCGCCCGGAGTCGGCCAACTCGGCAACCTCATGCAGGCCGAGGACTTCCTGCACGCCGGGCAGCGCCGAAAGCTCCTCGGGCGCAACGCTGTCCAACTCGGACTCGGGAAATCGCCCGCCAAGCATGTCGACCACGCCGCGCCAGCGCACCTCCAGCAGCGCCAGCGTGTCTATCGCCAGTGCGTCCAGGAAGCCGCCGGCGTCGGCCCCCCGGGCTCCGCTCCCCCCGGCTTCGGTCGCCCCGGTGTCGAGCTCGGCCAGCACCCGCACCGGCTCCCGCCGGCCGGTCGGCGGGACCGCGACGCCCAGCACGTCACCCAGCGAGTGCGCCTGGTCGGTGGAGACCACCAGCACCCGCCGCGACGCCCGGGCGTCGCGCACAGCGGTGGCCGCGGCGAGCGTGGACTTGCCCACCCCGCCCTTGCCGACGAAGAGACTGATGCGGGTCCGGGCTGGTGATGCCGGCGTCACTCAGCCTCGACTCGTTTCTTCAGGTCCTTCAACGCGGTGTCGGTCAGCCGGCGCTCGGCCTTGCGCTTGAGCAACCCGATGATCGGGATGGCGAGGTCGACTGTGAGCTCGTAGGTGACGTCGGTGCCAGAACCCTTGGACGACAACAGGTATGCGCCGTCGAGTGACCTCAGCAACGAGCTGGAGACCAACGACCAGCGCACCGATCGGCGGTCCCGCGGCCAGGTGTAGGACAGCACCATGGTGTCCTTGAGGACGGTGGCGTCCAGCACCAACCGCGCAACCTTCGGATAACCGGCGGCGTCGGCCTCGAGGACCTCGGCGGCGGTGTACTCCGACACCCACTCGGGGTAGGACCCGATGTCGGCGATCACCTTCATCACGGTGTCGGGGTCCGCGTCGATGTGGATCGTCTGCGCCGTCTTTTCTGCCACCTGGCTGCTTCCCCTTCCCCGCGCACGGGTGCCACCCCCCGTCTCTCGGGGTCACACGGTACTCCGGATCGCGTTCTGGGGAATCGCGGACCGGGGGATCGCGGACCGGGGGATCGCGGACCGGG
>NZ_JAVKSH010000044.1:20931-25937 GCF_039583805.1 Mycobacterium sp.
CCCGGCAGGCAACCTCGCAACGGCGCGCCGATCCGGTCCCAGTACGCTGGTAGCGCCCAGACCGGGCTGCCGCGATACGTCGAGCGAGGTCAGCAGAGTGTCCGAAATCAGTGTGCCCGCCCCCTTCGAGGTGGATGAGCGCGACAACATCGTCGCCCCGGTGTTCGAGCACGAGCGCGACGACCCCGATTTCGTGATCTTCCAGCGCCTGATAGACGGCGTCTGGGCCGACGTCACGTGCGCCGAGGCGGCGGGCCAGATCCGCGCGGCGGCACTGGGTTTGATCGCCCAGGGGGTGCAGGCCGGGGACCGGGTGGCGATCTTCTCGGCGACCCGCTACGAGTGGGCGATCCTCGACTTCGCCATCCTGTCGGTGGGCGCGGTCACCGTGCCGATCTACGAGACCTCGTCGGCCGAGCAGGTGCGCTGGGTGCTGGAGGACTCCGGGGCGGTGCTGGCGTTCGCCGAGACGGACATGCACGCCAAGCTGGTCAACGAGCTCGCCGGCGAGCTGCCCGGGCTGCGCCGGGTGCTGCACATCGAAGGATCGGGTCCGGCGGCGCTCGATCAGCTCGCCGAGGACGGCGCCGCGCTCGACCCGGCCGAGCTGAACGCTCGTCGCGAAGCGCTGCGGGCCGCCGACCCGGCCACCCTGATCTACACCTCCGGCACCACGGGCCGCCCGAAAGGCTGCCGGCTCACCCACTCCAACCTGGTCTACGAGGTTCGCGGCACCAAGGCAGCGCTGCCCACGCTGCTCAGTAAGGGCGAACGCCTGCTGGTGTTCCTGCCGCTGGCCCACGTGCTGGCGCGGTCGCTCACCCTGGCCGCGTTCGCCAACAAGGTGACGGTGGGGTTCACCAGCGACATCAAGAACCTGGTGCCGATGTTCGCGGTGTTCAAGCCGACGGTCGTGGTGTCCGTGCCGCGGGTGTTCGAGAAGGTCTACAACACCGCGGCGCAGAACGCGGCCGACGACGGCAAGGGCCGGATCTTCGGTGTCGCCGCGCAGACCGCGGTCGACTGGAGCGAGGCACAAAGTCGCGGCGGCCCGGGGCTGATACTGCGCGCCAAGCACGCGGTGTTCGACCGGTTGGTCTACCACAAGCTGCGCGCGGCGCTGGGCGGAAACTGCCACGCCGCGGTCTCCGGCGGCGGACCGCTGGGCGCGCGGCTGGGCCACTTCTACCGCGGTGTCGGCCTCACCATCTACGAGGGCTACGGGTTGACCGAGACCACCGCGGCGATCACCGTCAACCCGGTCGGCGACGTGAAAGTCGGCACAGTCGGAAAGCTGGTGCCCGGCAACAGCATGCGCACCGCCGGCGACGGCGAGGTGCTGGTGCGCGGCGGCGTGGTGTTCCACGGCTATTGGCATAACGAGGAGGCCACCGCCGAGGCCATGTCCGACGGCTGGTTCAAGACCGGCGACCTCGGTGAGATCGACGCGCAGGGGTTTTTGACGATCACCGGCCGCAAGAAGGAGCTCATCGTCACCGCGGGCGGTAAGAACGTCGCGCCGGCAGTGCTGGAGGACCGGCTGCGGGCGCACCCGCTGATCAGCCAGGCGCTCGTGGTCGGGGACGCCAAGCCGTTCATCGGGGCGCTGATCACCATCGATCCCGAGGCCCTCCAGGGCTGGAAGCAGCGCAACGGCAAAGCCGCGGGCACGTCGGTGGGCGACCTGGTCGCCGACCCCGACCTGATCGCCGAGGTGGACCGGGCCGTCAAAGAGGCCAACCAGGCCGTCTCGCACGCCGAATCGATTCGTAAATTCCGCATCCTGCCGGTCGACTTCACCGAGGACACCGGTGAGCTGACTCCCACGATGAAGGTCAAGCGCAAGGTCGTCGCCGAGAAGTTCGCGTCCGAGATCGAGGCGATCTACGCCGCGAAGTAGGGGCGCGCCGGCCATTACCCGGGCCGCTACCCGGCCATCACCCGGCCAGCAGGTCGGCCAGCCGCGCGGCCAGCGTGTCCCAGCGCCAGTGCGCCGTGACCCACTCGCGTCCGGCGGCGCCCATGGCTGCGGCCCGGCCGGGGTCGGCCAGCAGGTCGCTGACGGCGTCGGCGACGTCGGTCACCGACCGGCCGTCGACCACCAGGCCAGTCTGTCCCGGCCGCACGGTTTCCGGGGCACCCCCGGAGAATCCGGCTATCACCGGCACGCCGGTGGCGGAGGCTTCCAGAAACACGATGCCCAGTCCTTCGACGTCCAGCCCGGCGCCACGGGTGCGGCACGGCATCGCGAACACGTCGGCCAACGCATGGTGGGCGGGAAGCTCGGCGGCCGGAATGCCGCCGGTGAACGTCACGTGCTCGCTGACGCCGTGGCGACGGGCCAGCCGGCGCAGCGCCGACAGGTACGGCCCACCACCGGCGACGACCAGCGCGGCGCCGTCCACCCGGCGGCGGACCCTCGGCAGCGCCCGGATCAGCATGTCCTGACCTTTTCGCGGCACCAGCCGGGACAGGCACACCACAGTGGGCCGCTGGCCGAGGCGGTAGCGGGCACGCAGCTCGGTCCGGCTCGCCCGGTCCGGACGGAACCGGTCGGTGTCCACCCCGGCCGGCAGGTACTCCAGGCTGGCCGCGGGCCCGAACGCCGACGCGAAACGCGCCCGGGTGTAGCGGCTGACGAAGGTGACGACGTCGGTGCGATCACCGATGCGTCGCAGCACCGCCCGCGCGGCCGGCAGCATCGACCAGCCCACTTCATGACCGTGGGTGCTGGCCAGAACCCGCGTCGCGCCCGCACGCCGGGCGCGGTCGGCCAACAACCCCAGCGGCGCGGCGGCGCCGAACCAGACGGTCTCGATACCGTGATCGGCGATCAGCCGGCACATCCGGGCCTCGACGGCCGGACCGGGCAGCATCAGCGTGGACGGATGGCGCACAACCTGATAGCCGTCGGCGCGGGCATCGAAGATGTCGGCGTCGTTCCACTGCGGCGCGTAGACGGTCAGCGTGTGCGAACCGGCGATGCGCGACACCAGCTCCGCCAGATAGGCCTGGATACCGCCACGCCGTGGCGGAAAGTCGTTGGTTACCAACAGGATACGCGACACTAGCGGAGGTTGGCCGGTGGCCCGGACGGCGTCGGGGCCGGCTGACCGCCCGAACTCTGCTGCCATCGGGTGAGCAAGCCGGCCAGGTCGACACCGACGACGTCGCGCACCGCGGTGGACACGTCGGCGTGCTTGGCACCGCAGGCGGCCCGGTACACCGCGCGCAACGTCGCCGTCCCGTAGGCGTCGGCGACGAACCGGGCGAACCCCCACGCCGTGTCGTAGGCCAGCGCTCGCCGCGGGCCCGGCGCATCGAGGTCCGCATCCGACGGCAGGGCCACCGGCGGCGGCTCCGGCAGGCCCGCACCCGGCCGGGCGACGAAATCGGCCACGCCCTCGGACAGCCATCGCGGTGCGTCGACCGCGGTCTCGGCGCGCGTCGCATAGTGAAAAAGCTCATGGGTCAACACGATGCGCAGGGCCGCATCGCTCATCGCCGCAGCGCCCGGGGCGAACACGATCCGCTGGCCGACCGCGGCCCGGCGGCCGACGTCGACGCGGTCGGCGACCGTCACCGCGGCGATGCCGGCCCACTGCGCCGCGCTTCCCCCGCCCGCCTCGCTGCGGAACTGGCCCTGCGTGCCGGTTGCCACCACCGTGATGTCACGCGGCCAGTGGGCACCCCAGAAGGCCTCCACCGCGGCGATCGCGGTGCCGATCTCCGCCGCGATGCGCGACAGCAGACGATCGGCGTCGCGGCCGCCGCGGTCGATCAGATGGACAGCGCGTCCGGCGACGACGAGCGACGGCGCAGCTCTGCTCGCGGGGCCCGCCGCCGACGACGCCGGCCAGCCGCGCCCCGGACCGATCACGACGGCTGCGGCGACGATCAGCTCGACGGCGAGCGCGCATGCCAGCAGCACCGGAGCCAGCCGGCGCCGGGAGTCGGGGTCAGTAACGGCGCGCGTTGTGGATCGGACCGGACGAGGTCATCGGCACCACCTGCACCGGCTGACCGTAGGTGGACGAATGCACCATCAGGCCGTCGCCGACGTAGATGCCGGCGTGCGACGCATCGGAATAGAAGGTCAACACGTCGCCGGGCTGCAGGTCGGACAGTGCAACCGGTTGGCCGCCATGGGCCAGCGCCTGACTGGAGTGCGGCAGCCCGATGCCAGCCTGCTGGAACGCCCACATCACCAGGCCGGAACAGTCGAAACCGCCGGGCCCGGCGCCACCCCACACGTAGGGGGAACCGACCTGCGTGAGCGCGGCCTGCATCGCGACCGCCGCGGCATCGTCGCCCGGGGGGCCGCCGGGCATCGCGACGGGTGCGCCCGGCGCAGCCGGTGGCAGTCCGTCGGGAGCACCCTCCGCGGCCGGCGGGAGCGCCTCGGGTGCCGGGGCTGCGGCCAGCGCGGCCGGCGGCGGGCCCGGCGCCGGGGCGGCCAGCGCGGTGCGCTGGCCGGGTGTCAGCGCCAGGTACTGCGACTTGACCACCGCGATCTGCAACTGCAACCGGCTTTGCTTGGACTGCAGGTTGGCCCGCACCGCCGCGGCTTGTTCAGCCGCCTTCCTGGCGTCGGCCGCCGATTTCGCCGATTGCTGCTCGGCTTTGGCTGCCTGTTCACTGGCAGTGCGGTAGTTCGCCATCCGGGCCGCCATGTCGGCGGAGATGATCCGCTGCAGCGCCAACTTGCTGATCAGTTGCTGCGGCGACTCGGCGGTCAGGATGGCGGCCGTACCGTCGCTGCGAGCACCCATATACGTGGCCGCGGCAAACTTGTTCACGGCAGACTGGAAGGTTGACAACTTCGCCTTCGCGGCATCCACAGCCGCCTCGTCGTCGTAGTGCTTCTTGTCGGCGGCCTGCTGGTCGGCGAGCTTTTGGTTGAGCTCCAGTTGCGAACTGTGCATCGCCTCGGTGGTCTGCTCGGCCTGGCGTGACAGCTCCTTGAGCTTCGCCAGTGCGGTGTCGGCCGGTGCGGTGTCGGCCGG
>NZ_JAVKSH010000045.1:0-15170 GCF_039583805.1 Mycobacterium sp.
GAAATCACACCAATCCGCGTCACCAGCCAATCCTGGCTGGTCAACACCCAAAAATATGGGAGACACGCCCTAGGCCGGAAATTTGGCGCTGGGCTGCTCGTCGCCTAGACTTTGACTGTTGCCGTGGGCAGACCTCGGCCGGCCCGCGCCGGCCCCGCGTGTCCGTCGGTGACGAAGACCACGCACGCCAGGGTCGCCGGTAGGCAGCGCTCACCGGGATGTCGACACGCGGGTGTGCACACGCGAAGCACGGGCAGGAGATCGGGTGATTCAGCAGGAATCGCGGCTGAAGGTGGCCGACAACACCGGCGCCAAGGAGATCTTGTGCATCCGCGTGCTCGGCGGCTCGTCGCGACGTTACGCTGGGATCGGTGACGTCATCGTGGCGACGGTCAAGGACGCCATTCCCGGCGGCAACGTCAAACGCGGTGACGTCGTCAAGGCGGTTGTGGTTCGCACCGTCAAGGAGCGTCGTCGCGCCGACGGCAGCTACATCAAGTTCGACGAGAACGCGGCCGTCATCATCAAGCCCGACAACGACCCGCGCGGCACCCGCATCTTCGGTCCGGTCGGCCGTGAGTTGCGGGAAAAGCGCTTCATGAAGATCGTCTCGCTGGCTCCGGAGGTGCTGTAGGTGAAGGTCCGCAAAGGCGACACAGTGCTGGTCATCTCGGGCAAAGACAAAGGCGCCAAAGGTAAGGTCCTGCAGGCCTATCCGGCCCGCAACAAGATCCTCGTCGAGGGCGTCAACCGGATCAAGAAGCACACCCCGATCTCCACGAATCAGCGCGGTTCCCGCTCTGGCGGCATCGTCACCCAGGAAGCCCCGATCCACGTCTCCAACGTGATGCTGGTTGACTCCGACGGTAAGCCCGCGCGCGTCGGCTATCGGTTCGACGAGGAGACCGGCAAAAAAGCTCGCATCTCCAAGCGCAACGGCGAGGAGGTCTGAGGCGATGACAACCACCGAGAGCCCTGCCAAGATCCAGCCACGGCTGAAAGAGCGCTACCGACAGGAGATTCGGGATGCGCTGAACCAGGAGTTCAAGTACCGCAACATCATGCAGATCCCCACCGTGCAGAAGGTCGTCGTCAACATGGGTGTCGGCGAGGCCGCCCGCGACGGCAAGCTGATCAACGGTGCGGTCAACGATCTGGCCTTGATCACCGGCCAAAAGCCTGAGATCCGCAAGGCACGGAAGTCCATCGCGCAGTTCAAGCTGCGTGAGGGTATGCCGATCGGCGCGCGGGTGACGCTGCGTGGTGACGGGATGTGGGAATTCCTGGACCGGCTCATCACGATCGCGCTGCCGCGTATCCGCGACTTCCGTGGGTTGTCGCCCAAGCAGTTCGACGGGTCGGGCAACTACACCTTCGGGCTGAACGAGCAGTCGGTGTTCCACGAGATCGACGTGGACGAGATCGACCGCACCCGCGGCATGGACATCACCGTCGTCACGTCGGCGACGAGCGACGACGAAGGACGGGCGCTGTTGCGGGCACTCGGCTTTCCGTTCAAGGAGAACTGAGCAGATGGCGAAGAAGGCACTGGTCAACAAGGCGAAGCGCAAACCGAAGTTCGCGGTGCGCGCCTACACCCGCTGCAACAGGTGCGGCCGCCCACGTGCGGTGTTCCGCAAGTTCGGGCTGTGCCGAATCTGCCTGCGCGAGATGGCGCACGCCGGCGAGCTGCCCGGCGTGCAGAAGAGCAGTTGGTGAGGCGCGGTAGGCCCCTCAGGGGAATGTCCTGGGCGGGAACCACTGCGAGGAAGGTGACACAGCTGTCATGACAAGCGATGTCGACGACGTTGAGCGCGGCGACGCGGGGGGACGTCCCGCGTGCGGGGGAGAGGAGCAGCGCTCATGACGATGACGGACCCGATCGCAGACTTCTTGACCCGTGTGCGTAACGCCAACTCGGCGTACCACGACGAGGTGACGCTGCCGCATTCGAAGATCAAGGCCAACATCGCCGAGATCCTCAAGCGGGAGGGCTACATCAGCGGCTACCGCGTCGAGGAGGCCCGGGTCGGCAAGGCGCTGGTCGTGCAGCTCAAATACGGGCCCAACCGCGAGCGCAGCCTCGCCGGCCTGCGCCGGATATCCAAGCCGGGCTTGCGGGTCTACGCGAAATCCAGCAACCTGCCGCGCGTCCTCGGCGGCCTGGGCGTGGCGATCATCTCGACGTCTTCGGGTCTGCTCACCGACCGTCAGGCTGCCCGGCAGGGCGTGGGCGGCGAAGTCCTGGCCTACGTGTGGTAACCGAAGAGGAAGCCTGAACAAAGATGTCGCGTATTGGTAAACAGCCGATCCCCGTTCCCGCCGGCGTCGACGTGACCATCGCCGGGCAGGACGTGTCGGTGAAAGGCCCCAGGGGAAGTCTGGCGCTCACGGTCGCCGAGCCGATCAGCGTGTCGCTGGGCGACGACGGCGCGATCGTGGTGACGCGCCCCGACGACGAGCGACGCAGCCGGTCGTTGCACGGACTGTCACGCACGCTGGTGTCCAACCTGGTCACCGGCGTGACGCAGGGCTACACCACCAAGATGGAGATCTTCGGCGTCGGCTACCGCGTGCAGCTCAAAGGGTCCAACCTGGAGTTCGCGCTGGGCTACAGCCATCCTGTGGTGGTCGAAGCGCCGGAGGGCATCACGTTCGCGGTGGAGACGCCGACGAAGTTCTCGATCTCGGGGATCGACAAGCAGCAGGTCGGCCAGATCTCGGCGAACATCCGTCGCCTGCGCCGTCCCGACCCCTACAAGGGCAAGGGCGTGCGCTACGAAGGCGAGCAGATCCGCCGCAAGGTCGGAAAGACAGGTAAGTAGTCATGGCGCAATCACAAGCTGACGCGGCTCCGCGAAAGCCATTGGAGCACAGTGTATCCGCTGCTCGCCGGTCAGCCCGGCTACGCAGGCACGCCCGACTGCGCAAGAAGGTGTCCGGCACCGCGGAGCGGCCACGGTTGGTGGTGCACCGCTCGGCGCGGCACATCCACGTGCAGCTGATCAACGACCTGACCGGCACCACACTGGCCGCCGCGTCATCGATCGAGACCGATGTGCGGGGCACCGAAGGCGACAAGAAGGCGCGCAGTGTGCGGGTCGGCCAACTGATCGCCGAGCGGGCCAAGGCCGCCGGGATCGACACCGTCGTGTTCGACCGGGGCGGCTACACCTACGGCGGGCGGATTGCCGCACTGGCCGATGCCGCCCGGGAGAGCGGGTTGGAATTCTGATGACGAGCCGCGACAACGGAAGGACCGCATGATGGCGGAGCAACCGGCGAGGACGACCGCGCAGGGCGCCGCTGACGCGCGCGGTGCGGGCGAGGGCCGCGACACCCGTGACAGCCGCGGCCGTCGTGACGGCGGCCGCGGCCGCGACCGCGACGGGGACAAAAGCACCCACCTGGAACGGGTGGTGACGATCAACCGCGTGTCCAAAGTCGTCAAGGGTGGTCGCCGCTTCAGTTTCACCGCGTTGGTCATCGTGGGTGACGGCAGCGGGATGGTCGGAGTCGGATACGGCAAGGCCAAGGAGGTCCCGGCCGCGATCGCCAAAGGCGTTGAGGAGGCGCGCAAGAACTTCTTCCGGGTGCCGCTGATCGGCGGCACGATCACCCACCCGGTGCAGGGCGAGGCCGCGGCCGGCGTGGTGCTGTTGCGCCCGGCCAGTCCCGGTACCGGAGTGATCGCCGGCGGCGCAGCCCGCGCGGTGCTGGAATGCGCTGGCGTGCGCGACATTCTGGCCAAGTCGCTGGGCAGCGACAACGCGATCAACGTGGTGCATGCCACGGTGGCCGCGCTCAAGCTGCTGCAGCGGCCCGAGGAGGTGGCCGCCCGCCGCGGCCTGCCGATTGAGGATGTCGCGCCGGCGGGCATGCTGCGCGCCCGTCGGGAAAGCGAGACGCTGGCTGCTGCGGCCACGCGCGAAGGAACCGGATAACCATGGGACAGTTGAAGATCACCCAGGTGCGCAGCACGATCGGCGCCCGGTGGAAGCAGCGGGAGAGCTTGCGCACGCTCGGATTGCGGCGGATCCGGCAGTCGGTGATGCGCGAGGACGACGCGCAGACCCTCGGGCTGATCGCCGTCGTGCGCCACCTCGTCGAAGTACAACCCGCGGAGGCTGACAAGTGACCATCAAACTCCACGACCTGCGGCCCGCGCCGGGGTCGAAGACTCAACGCACCCGGGTCGGCCGCGGCGAAGGCTCCAAAGGCAAGACCGCCGGCCGCGGCACCAAGGGCACCAAGGCCCGCAAGAAGGTCCCGGCGACCTTCGAGGGCGGGCAGATGCCGATCCACATGCGGTTGCCCAAGCTGAAGGGCTTCCGCAACCGGTTCCGCACCGAATACGAGATCGTCAACGTCGGCGACATCAATCGACTGTTCCCGCAAGGCGGTTCGATCGGAGTCGACGACCTGGTGGCCAAGGGTGCGGTTCGCAAGAATTCGTTGGTCAAGGTGCTCGCAGACGGCAAGCTGACCGTGAAGGTGGACGTCAGCGCGCACAAGTTCAGCGCCAGCGCGCGGGAGAAGATCACCGCCGCCGGGGGTTCGGCCACCGAGCTGTAAGACGTTTCGCCGCATGGGCCGCGGGTAGTCTCGACTCATGTTCGCTTTCCTGCCGGGTATTCCCGGCGCCGATCAGGTGCGCGCGTTGGCCCGCCGCGCCGACACCGCCCGTCACCACGGCGTGCCGGGTGGCTGCGTGCTCGAACTCGATCTGCACTCCCTTCCGCCGGAGACAAGCGGGTTCGATCCGCTGGCAATCATCAGCGGCGGGGGCCGGCCGCTGACTCTGCGGGAAACAGTGGCCGCCATCGCCCGGGCCGCCGACGACAAACGGGTCGCCGGGCTGATCGCCCGGGTGCAGCTTTCGGCGGCGGCCGCGGGCCCGGTTCAGGAGCTGCGGGATGCTGTCGCCGCCTTCACCGCGGCGAAGCCGTCACTGGCGTGGGCGGAGACCTACCCGGGCACGATGTCGTACTACCTGGCGTCGGCGTTCGGCGAGCTGTGGATGCAGCCGTCGGGAACCGTCGGGCTGATCGGCTTCGCCACCAACGCGCTGTTCCTGCATGACGCTCTTGACAAGGCGGGTATCGAGGCACAGTTCGTCGCGCGCGGCGAGTACAAGTCGGCGGCAAATCTGTTCACCCAGGACCGGTACACCGACGCGCATCGCGAGGCGGATCACCGGCTGCTGCAGAGCCTGCACGCGCAGGTGTGGCAGGCGGTGGCCGAATCGCGTGGCATCGACGTCGAAACCGTCGACGCGCTGGCCGACCGGGCGCCATTGCTGCGCGACGACGCGCTCGCGTCGGGGCTGATCGATCGGATCGGCTTCCGCGACGAGGCCTATGCGCGTATAGCGGAACTGACTGGTGCCGAAGGGGTTTCGCCGGACTCAGGTGATGCGGACACCGACGGTGCGCCGCCGCGGCTGTATTTGACGCGTTATGCCCGTGCCTGCGCGCCGCGGGCGGCGCCGCCATCGCCGCCGCTTCCCGGCCGCAAGCCCAAACCGTCCATCGCCGTGGTCACGGTGGCCGGGCCTATCGTCAGCGGCCGCGGCGCGCCCCGGGGCCTTCCGTTCGGCTCGCCCAGCGCGGGCGGGGACACCATCGCTGCGGCGCTGCGGGAGGCCGCCGCCGACGACTCGGTGTCGGCGATCGTGCTGCGGGTCGACAGCCCGGGCGGGCTGGTGACCGCATCGGAAACCATCTGGCGCGCGGTGACCGCTGCGCGCCGGCACGGCAAGCCGGTGGTGGCGTCGATGGGCGCCGTCGCCGCCTCCGGGGGTTACTACATCACCACGGCGGCCGACGTCATCGTCGCCAACCCGGGCACGATCACCGGGTCGATCGGCGTGGTGACCGGCAAGCTGGTGGCCCGGGATCTGAAAGACCGGCTCGGGGTTGGATCGGATGCGGTGCGTACCAACGCCAATGCCGATGCGTGGTCGATCAATGCGCGGTTCACCCCGGACCAGCAGGCCCAGGTCGAAGCCGAGGCGGACCTGTTCTACCGCGATTTCGTGGCGCGGGTCGCCGACGGCCGCGCCATGAGCCTGCAGGCCGTCGACGAGGTGGCCCGGGGCCGGGTGTGGACCGGTGCGGACGCGCTCGAGCGCGGCCTGGTCGACTCGCTCGGCGGGCTGGGTGCGGCGCTGCGACGGGCGAAGGTGCTGGCCGGCCTCGACGAGGACGCCGACGTTCGCCTGGTCGGTTATCCGGGTATGTCGTTGCGGGAGTTTCTTCGGCCCCGTCCGTCGTCGCAGCCTGCTGCGACGACGGTGGCGGATGCGTTGGGTGCGTTGATGGTTCGGTCGGTGGCCGGGCTCATCGAACAGGCTGAGCGAACGTTGACCGGTGCCAGCGCGCTGTGGTTGGGGGAGCCCCGCCTTTAGCCGAGGGTGGCGCTGACATAGCTCATCTCGCCGAATGCGGCCATCATCTCGTCATCGGGGAATTCAAAACCGTTGTGCGCGTAAAGCTCACGGGCCGCGCTGGCGGTGACTTGCCAGCCGTGCGTGCTCAGGTACTCGGCGACCGTGCTGCGTTCGCCGGGATAGAACAGGTCGGCCATGTTGAGCTCGAAGCCCAA
Source organism: Mycobacterium sp. (assembly GCF_039583805.1). Taxonomy (GTDB): domain Bacteria; phylum Actinomycetota; class Actinomycetes; order Mycobacteriales; family Mycobacteriaceae; genus Mycobacterium. Next base: position 6,607 of record NZ_JAVKSH010000045.1, read on the forward strand.
CCGGCTCCATCGCTGGCTGAGTTGGCGGGCACGTTCCGCGGTGAAGGCGCTGGGGTCGGGAAGATGTTCGGTGGCGATCCGGCTGCCCGGCGCGCTGAGCGCGGTGACGTTGTCGAACAACCGGTCCTGGGCTTCCGGGGGCAGGTACGGCAACAACCCCTCGGCACTCCACGCGGCCGGGCGGGCCGGGTCGAAACCGGCGGCACGCAACGCGTTCGGCCAGTCGTCGCGCAGGTCGACGGCGACCGGGCGACGGTCCGCCGCCGGGTCGGCGCCGAGGTCGGCCAGGGTCCGCGTTTTGAAGTCGATGACCTGCGGCTGGTCGATCTCGTAGACCACCGTGTCCGCCGGCCACGGCAACCGGTAGGCCCTGGTGTCCAGCCCGGACGCCAAGATCACCGCCTGACGGATGCCGGCGTCGGTCGCCGCGCGGAAGAAGTCGTCGAAGAACCTTGTGCGGACGGCGATCTGCTCGTTCATCGCCTGCGGGCGCAGCAGCGGGTCGTCGTCGACGGTGACCTCGCCGTCGAGCATCCGGATGAACGGCGGCACGCCGACGGCACGCACCAGGGGATCGGCCAGCGGATCGTGCAGCAGCGCATCGGGTCCCTGCGACGCCAGTGCCCGCGAAACCGCGACCATGGTCGCGGTCGCTCCCACGCTCGACGCCGGACCCCAGGTGTCTCCGTCGGATCGCCCGGATTCGATGTTCGTCATCGAGTACTCCTCTCATCGGTCAATTCGTCTGTCAATGTGCCGCTGACGTACAGCCGGTCAGCGAAGGGGAAGTCGTCGTCGACCGGCGCAAGGCCGTTGGCCGCGAACAGCTCTCGGATGCTGCTACCGCTCATCTGCCAACCGCGTTCGGACAGGTACGGCGCTGCCTCGTTGCGGTCGCCGAAGTAGATGAGCGCGGTCATGTCGAGATCGAGGCCGTGGTCGCGCCAACGCGTGGAGATGGCTTTCATGCGTTCCTTGATCCGCTGCTCGGTGGCGGGATCCCGGTCGGGCGCGCTTTCGGTGGCGAACCGGCTGCCGGGCGCGCTGAGCTCGGTGACGGTGTCGAGCAGGCGGTCCTGCGCCTCCGGCGGCAGGTAGCCCAACAGCCCCTCGGCGCTCCACGCCGTCGGCTGACCCGGGTCGAAACCTGCTGCGCGCAACGCGGCCGGCCAGTCGTCGCGCAGATCGACGGCGACCGGTCGGCGGTTGGCGGTGGGGGTGGCGCCGAGGTCGGCCAATGCACGCGACTTGAAGTCGATGACGCTTGGCTGGTCGATCTCGTACACCGTGGTGCCGTCCGGCCACGGCAGCCGGTAGGCGCGCGAGTCCAGCCCGGACGCCAGGATCACGGCTTGGGCGACGCCGGCCTCGGCGGCCTGGATGAAGAAGTCGTCGAAGAACTTGGTGCGCACCGCCATGGTGTCGGTCATCCGGCTCATGCCGGCCCGGCCCGGCCCGGTGTCGTCGTCGAGGTCGGCGGCGGTCAGCTCGCCGGTGGCCAGCCGGGTGAACAGGTCGATACCCACGGCCCGGACCAGCGGCTCGGCGAACGGGTCGTCGAACAGCGGGCGGTCGGCCCGGGTTGCTACCGCGCGGGCGGCGGCGACCATGGTGGCGGTCGCGCCGACGCTGGAGGCGAGGTCCCAGCTGTCGTCGTCTGTGCGTGCCATGATGTCCCCCTTTTCCCGAAATCTCGACCACTGTTACTTAGATAGTATAACAACTATCCCGGTGCACGCTGCCGGGGCCGTGTTTCGCCAAAGCCGGGTCAGACGCCGACACTCGCGGCACTCTTGAGCGGTGACGTACTGCACGGCAGGCCGGCGGGTGTTGATCACCGGGGCGTCGTCCGGCGTGGGCGCGGCGCTGGCCCGCCGGCTCGCCGAGGCCGGCGCGGTGGTGGGGCTGACCGCGCGCAGACGGGACCGGCTCGCCGAGGTGCTGGCCGACTGCCGCAGGGCTTCGCCGGCGTCGACGATGTGGGTGGCCGACCTGGCCGACAGCGCGGCGATCGCGGCGCTGGCCGCCCGGGCGTGGGACGAGCTCGGCGGCATCGACGTCCTGGTGAACAACGCGGCGACGCCCAAGCGCCGGGTAGTCAGCGCGCTGGATCCGGCCGAGGTGGAGACGGTGATGCGGGTCAACTTCTTCGCACCGATGCGCTTGACGCTGGCAGTGCTGCCGAGGATGCTGCAGCGCGGCTCGGGCATAATCGTCAACGTGTCGAGTGTCGGCGGTCGGCTCGGGATCGTCCATGAAACCGCCTACTGCGCAAGCAAATTCGCGTTGTGCGGCTGGAGCGAATCGCTGGCGGTCGACCTGCACGGCACCGGAGTCGCCGTGAAGCTGATCCAGCCAGGGCCGGTGGACACCGAGATCTGGGACCAGCCCGGCAGCGAGACACCGCTCTACAGCGGACCGAAAGTGCCGGCCGCCCAGGTGGCCGACGGGATCGTCGCCGCCCTGGGCAGCGACCGTTTCGAGCACTACCTGCCCGAGCTGATGGCCCTGAAGAACATAGTCGACGCCAAGAACGCCGATATCGACGCGTTCATCGCCGGCGCGGCAGCGATGGCCGGCGGCCGATGAAGGCCCTGGTCTACGGAGTGCCGCCGGAGCCGTTCGAGGTTCCCGCCGGCGCCAACGACTTGACCCGCAACCTGGCCCGAACCCCCACGGCGCTGCGTGACGTCCCGGACCCCACGCTGCCGCGTGCTGACTGGGTGATCACCCGGCCGCGGCTGACCGGCATCTGCGGGTCGGATTCCAAGCAGATCCTGCTCGACTTCGGCGAAGGTGACGTCGACAACGCGATGGCAGCCTTCTGCTCGTTTCCGCAAGTGATGGGTCACGAGGTGGTCGCCGACGTGGTGGCCATGGGGTCCGCGGCGCGCGGGCTGGAGGTCGGGCAGCGGGTGGTGCTCAACCCGTGGCTGTCATGCGCTCCGCGCGGCATCCAACCGCGTTGTCCCGCCTGCGAAAACGGTGACTACAGCCTGTGTTGGAGCTTCGCCGACGGCCAGCTCAGCCCGGGCATCCACAGCGGGGTGTCCTCCGACGCCACCGGCGGCTACGCCGAGCTGATGCCCGCCCACGACAGCATGCTGTTCGCGGTCCCGGACTCGGTGCCCGACGAGCTGGCCGTGTTCGCCGACCCGTTTTCGGTGTCGCTGCACGCGGTTACCCGGCACCCCCCGCCCCGGTCGGGCCGGGTCCTGGTCTACGGCGCCGGTTCGCTAGGCCTGTGCGCAGTCGCGATCCTGCGGGCACTTTATCCGGACGTGGCGATCGCGGTGGTGGCGCGGTTCGCGGCCCAGGCCGAGCTGGCCCGCCGGTTCGGCGCCGCCGTCGTGCTGGCGCACGAGCCGCGGCTGGCCATCATCGAAGAGCTGGTGGCCTGGGGTGGCGGCCGGTTGCGCCAGCCGCTGCAAGGCCTGCCGATGGCCCATCCCGGCGCGCTCGACGTGGTCTACGACACCGTCGGCAAGCCCGAGACCTTCGAAGTCGGGGTGCGGGTATTGCGCGCCAGGGGGACGCTGGTGAAGGCCGGTGTCCATGCACCGGGCCGCTGGGAGTGGAGCCCGTTGTATGCCAAGGAGATCAACTGGGTCGGCTCCAACGCCTTCGGTGTCGAGGAGGTCGACGGGGTGCGCAAACACGCGATCGCCCACTACCTCGACTTGGCAGTCGACGGCCGGATCGACCTGCGGCCCATGCTGACTCACACGTTCGGCCTGCAGCAGTGGCGGGAAGCCTTCTCAGCCCTGGCCGACCAGGGCCGGACCGGTGCGGTCAAGGTGGCCTTCGACCAGCGGTGAAGCGGCCGGCGCGCGCGGACGAGGCGGCCGTAGAGTCCGCACCTGCCGCCGTCGCCGACAACCGACCTGCGCGCACCGGCTGCGCGGTGTGCTCGTGCAGTCGCTGACAGCGGATCAGCTACAGCCGGATTATCCAGCAGCGCACCATGACAAAGCGCCCGGGAACATCATCGAGCATCGTCGTCACGAGAGCCGCTGTGCATGGCGACCGGCGACATGCCTGGTTGTACATGCGTTAACATGCATGCATGCGGACCACGGTGGAAATCACCGACGAGCAGCACCGCGCGCTGAGCGCGATTGCCCAGCGCCGCGGGGTACGGGGCTTCTCCACGCTCGTCCAGGAAGCGCTGGATGGATATCTCGCGAGCATGGACACCGACGAAGTGGACACCCTGTTGGGGCTTGAGGGCGTGCTCAGCGATGCCGACGCGCACGAGGTGCGTTCGCGCGTCACCGCCGCGAAAGCCACGTGGCGAACCCCGTAGTCATCGACACCGACCTGGTGATCGATTTTCTCCGCGGCATGGGCTCCGGAGCACCGCTGGTCCGCGAATTGATCGTCAGCCACCGCCTGCGTGTCACCGCGGTAACCGCGTTCGAGTTGCGCGTCGGCACAGACTTCCTGGCGCGCCGCGAGGACATTCTCCGCCTGATGCGCTCGCGAACCTTCCCGCTCGACTCCCGGAGTGCGCTTCGCGCGGGCGACGTCGCTGCGACACTGCGCGGAGCCGGTCAGGAGATCGGTCTGGCTGACTGTCTGCAGGCGGGCATCTGCCTGAATTTCGACCTACCCCGCGCGACACGAAACCGCAAGCACTTCAACCGGGTACGGGGCTTGCGGTTGCTCGAGTCCGCTGCAGAGTAGTTACATCGGGTTCGCCCGCAGATAGGTGTAAATGCCGGCGAAGCCGGCGTTGACCTCGTCGGGAACAGGTACCGCACCGCCGAGAACCTTTGCACCCCAGATGATCTGGGCGGTGCGCTCGACCAGCGCGGTGACGTGCAGCACCTTGTCCGGTCGCGGCCCGACCGCAACCAGGCCGTGGTTGGCGACCAGTGCGGCCGCCCGGCCTTGCAGGGCCGCAACCGCATTGGCACCCACCTCCGGCGTGCCCGACGCCGCGTAGTCGGCGCAGCGCACGTCGCCTCCGCAATACACCGCGAACTCGTCGACACACGCCGGAATCGGTTGGTGGGCAACGGCGAACATGGTGGCCCACACCGGGTGGCTGTGGATGACGGCGCCGATGTCGTCGAATGCCCGGTAGCACGCCAGGTGCAACTTCATCTCCGTCGACGGCGAGCGGCCCTCGCCGGCCCGGAGCACCGCGCCGTCGGGGTCGACCAGCACCAGGTCGTCGAGCGTCATCACGGCATAGTCCACCGACGACGGGGTGACGACGAGGTTGCCGTCCTGGCAGCGGGCCGAGATGTTGCCCGCCGTTCCCTCGACCAGGCCGCGGCGCAGCATGTCCTTGGCCGCCGCCAGCACCGCGGCCTCCGGGTCGTCGACGAATCTCATCTGGACAACACCTCCGGGTTGACGATGTGGGCCGGCCTGCGGCCGGCGAGCAGCGCGTCCAGGTCGTCGGCGACCATCTGCGCCTGCCGCGCCTCAGTGTTCCAGGTGGCGCCGCCGATATGTGGCGTGAGCACCACGTTGGGCATCGCCACCAGCGGGTGATCGGCCGGCAGCCACTCCCCGACGAAATGGTCCAGCCCGGCGGCGGCGACCTTGCCGCCGCGCAGCGCGTCGACCAGCGCGTCGGTGTCATGCAGCTGCGCCCGCGCGGTGTTGAGGAACACCACGCCGTCGCGCATCCCGGCGAACTGCTCCGCGCCGATCATGCCGGCGGTGGCGTCGGTGACCGGGGCGTGCAGCGAAACGACGTCGGCCTCGGCGAGCAGCTCGTCGAGGCCGTGTGCGGCGTCGTCGTTGTACGGGTCGCAGGCGATCACCCGCAGGCCCAGCCCGGCCAGCCGCCACCGCACGGCCCGGCCCACAGCGCCGAGACCGATCAACCCGGCCGTCAACCCGGCCAACTCGGCGGCCCGGAACCGCTGATAGGGAATGGTTCCGTCGCGGAACACCTGCCCGGCCCGCACGTCGGCGTCGGCGCCCAGCACATGCCGGGTGGCGGCGAACAGCAGCGCCAGCGTCATCTCGGCGACCGCGTCGGCGTTGCGGCCCGGGGTGTGCAGCACCGGGATGCCGGCGGCGGTGGCGCCGGCGACGTCGACGTTGGTGGGGTCCCCGCGGGTGGCGGCGATCGCCCGCAACCCGAGCCCGAACACCGGGCCGGCGACCGCGTCGCTTTCCACCACAACGACATCGGCACCTTCGGCGGAAGTCCGCTCCGCCAGCTGCTCGGGGGTGTAGATCCGCAGCGGGCGCTGGTCGATCCACGGGTCGTAGACCACGTCGAAAAGCCGGTGCAACCGGTCGAACCCCTCGCCCCGCAGCGGGGCCGTCACCAAAGCACGCATCACGACTGCCAATGCTGGCGTAGGTTGACGCCCGTGTCACGCAGCGAGCTGACAATCGGCATCGACGTCGGCAGCACCGCGGTCAAAGCGGTGGCCGCCGACGCCGACGGGCAGGTGGTGACACGCACCCGGAATCCGCACCGATTGCGGGTGCCGGCCCCGGACCGGCTGGAGCACGACGCCGACCAGGCCTGGCGGCGGGGACCGCTGGCGGCGCTGGCCCAGCTGAACCGCCCCGACGCCGCCGCGGTGGCGGTGTCGGCGATGGTGCCGTCGCTGACTGCCGTCGACACCGCCGGCCGGCCCGTCACGCCCGGGCTGCTCTACGGGGACGCCCGGGGGCGGGTTCCGGCCGCACCCGACCAACCGCTGCCGCCGACCGGCGAGACCGCGGAATTCCTGCGCTGGACGGCCGCCCGGGCACCCGGCGCGGCCGGATACTGGCCGGCGGCAGCTGTGGCTAATCACGCGCTGGCCGGCGACGCGGTGATCGACTCTGCGACCGCCTACACCAGCGTTCCGCTATTCGACGGCACCGGCTGGAGCGCCGACGTGTGCGGCGACCGCGGTGCGACGGTCGACCAGATGCCGCGGGTGCAGGATCCGGGGACGGTGGCCGGCCGGGTGCGCGGCGGTGACACCGTGCTGGCGGTCGGCGGGATCGACGCGCTGTGCGAACAGCTGGTGGCCGGCGCCGGTCACGACGGCGACGTGCTGGTGCTGTGCGGCACCACGCTGATCGTGTGGACGACGATCCCCGAGTTCCGGCAGCTGCCCGGTCTGTGGACCATCCCGCACACGGTGGCCGGGAAGTTCCAGACCGGCGGCGCCAGCAACGCCGGCGGGTTGTTCCTGGGCTGGGTGGACCGGCTGCTGGCGCCGGGCGACCCCGCGGCGGCGGATCCGCGGCGGGTGCCGGTGTGGTCGCCCTCCGTGCGCGGCGAGCGTACCCCCTGCCACGACCCTGACCGCCGCGCACTGGTCGCCGGGCTGGACCTCACCCACGACGCCGCCACGCTGCGCCGGGCCGCCTACGAAGCGTCCGGCTTCGTCGTCCGCCGGCTCGTCGAACTGAGCGCAGCGCCGGTCGAGCGCATCGTGGCCGCCGGCGGCGGAACCCGGGACGGATCGTGGATGCAGGCCGTCGCCGACGCCACCGGCCGCCCGGTGCAGGTGTCGGCGGTCGCCGAAGGGGCGGCGCTGGGCGCGGCGTTCCTGGCCCGGCTGGCCGTCGGCCTGGAGTCGTCGGTGGCCGACGCCGCCCGGTGGGCCAGGGTCGAGCGCGTCGTCGAACCCGATCCGGCGTGGGCCGGTGCCGCCGACGAGCGTTACCACCGGTTTCTGGAGCTGGCTGACCGAAACTAGTCGGTGGTGGCTCCTATCGAAGGGTTGCGGTCACCGCGACCACGTTGCGGGCCGGCGCCGTTTCGTCGTCATCGGGAAACGTCAGGCCGTAATCGGCGAACATCTCCCGCCGGGAGCGGGTGGTCACGTCCCAGCCGCGGTCGGTCAGATAGTCGACGACGTTGCTACGCACGCCCTCGTAGAACAATCCGGACAAGTCGATGTCGCAGCCGAGATTGGCCCACCGCTGGATTCATCGCCCGGCCGCGTTCGGCCCACGTCGGGCCGGATTCGGGGTGGTATTCGGTGGCCAGCCTGCTGCCCGGAGCGCTGAGCGCGGTGATGTTGTCGAACAGCCGGTCCTGCGCTTCCGGCGGCAGGTACATCAGCAGACCTTCTGCGCTCCAGGACGCCGGCTTCGTGTCGTCGAACCCGTTGCGCCGCAGGGCTGCCGGCCAGTCGTCGCGCAGGTCGATGGCCACCGTCCGGCGGTGTGCCGTCGGCGCGGCACCCAACGCCGACAGCGCGGCGGACTTGAATTCGATGACCTTGGGCTGGTCGACTTCGTATACCACCGTGTCCGGCGGCCAGGGCAGCCGATACGGTCGCGAGTCCAGGCCCGCGGCCAGGATCACCGCCTGCTGCAGTCCGGCCCGGCCGGCGTCAACGAAGAAGTCGTCGAAAAACCGGGTCCGCACCGCCATCGAATCGGTTTCCAGCTGCAGGTCTTGTTCGGCCTTCTCGTATGTCTCGGCCCCGGGGATGCCGCCGTCGAGCAGCCGGGTGAAGAAGTCGATGCCGACCGCACGCACCAGCGGATCGGCGAAGGGATCGTCGATCAGCGGCTCGGAGTCCCGGCTGGCCAGCGCCCGGGCGGCGGCGACCATCGTCGCGGTCGCCCCCACGCTCGAT
>NZ_JAVKSH010000045.1:15270-25646 GCF_039583805.1 Mycobacterium sp.
CGATCAGCGGCTCGGAGTCCCGGCTGGCCAGCGCCCGGGCGGCGGCGACCATCGTCGCGGTCGCCCCCACGCTCGATGCCAGGTCCCAGCTGTCGCTGTCGCGTCGCGCCATGCCCGGCCCCTCCGAGGTCGTGATAGTTAGCCTGCGTAATGAGCTAGCGGAAACTGTACGCCTGGCTGCGGGCGGCCGCTGCCTGCGCTGTTAGTCTCGTAGTCTGTCTGACGCGCGCCCGGACACGCCCCGGCCTGCGGGTGCTGCGTGACGCAGGATTGACCGACGCTGGCCAGGCCAGCCATCATGCCGCGACCGACGCCCGGCTTGCGCAGGAGGAAGAGTGCTTTCGGCTTTCATCTCATCGATGCGAACAGTCGACCTCAGACGCAAGATCCTGTTCACCCTGGGCGTCATCGTCCTCTACCGCGTCGGTGCCACGATCCCGTCACCGGGTGTGAACTACCCGAACCTGCAGAAGTGCATCGCGCAGGTCAGCGGCGGGGAAGCGGCCCAGATCTACTCGCTGATCAACCTGTTCTCCGGCGGCGCGCTGCTGCAGCTGAGCGTGTTCGCGGTCGGGGTGATGCCCTACATCACCGCCAGCATCATCGTGCAGCTGCTCACCGTGGTCATTCCCCGGTTCGAGGAGTTACGCAAAGAGGGTCAAGCAGGCCAGGCGAAAATGACCCAGTACACCCGTTACCTGGCGGTCGCGCTGGCCATCCTGCAAGCCACCAGCATCGTGGCGCTGGCCGCCAACGGCGGGCTGCTGCAGGGCTGCAGCCTGGACATCATCGCCGACCAGAGCATCTTCACACTGGTCGTGATCGTGCTGGTGATGACGTCCGGGGCGGCGCTGGTGATGTGGATGGGCGAGCTGGTCACCGAGCGCGGCATCGGCAACGGCATGTCGCTGCTGATCTTCGCCGGCATCGCCGCGCGCATCCCGGGTGAAGGCAAATCAATCCTGGACAGCCGCGGCGGGGTGACGTTCACGCTGGTCTGCGCGGCAGCGCTGGTCATCGTCATCGGCGTGGTCTTCGTCGAGCAGGGCCAGCGCCGGATCCCGGTGCAGTACGCCAAGCGCATGGTGGGGCGGCGGATGTACGGCGGCACGTCGACGTATCTGCCGCTCAAAGTCAACCAGGCCGGCGTCATCCCGGTCATCTTCGCGTCGTCGCTGATCTACATCCCGCATCTGATCACCCAGCTGATTCGCAGCGGCACCGGCGGGGTGGGCAACACCTGGTGGGACAAATTCGTCGGCAACTACCTGTCGAACCCGGCCGACCCGGTCTACATCGGCCTCTATTTCGGGTTGATCATCTTCTTCACGTACTTCTACGTGTCGATCACCTTCAACCCCGACGAACGCGCCGACGAGATGAAGAAGTTCGGCGGATTCATCCCCGGGATCCGGCCGGGCCGGCCGACCGCGGACTATCTGCGTTTCGTGCTGAGCCGCATCACCCTGCCCGGCTCGATCTACCTCGGCGTCATCGCGGTGCTGCCTAACCTGTTCCTCCAGATCGGCAACACCGGGACTGTGCAGAACCTGCCGTTCGGCGGCACCGCGGTGCTGATCGCGATCGGCGTCGGCCTGGACACCGTCAAACAGATCGAAAGCCAGCTGATGCAGCGCAACTACGAAGGGTTCCTGAAGTGAGAGTGGTTCTGCTGGGGCCGCCCGGCGCGGGCAAGGGGACGCAGGCCAACAAGCTGGCCGAGAAACTCGGCGTCCCGCAGATCTCGACGGGCGACCTGTTCCGGCACAACATCCGCGCCGGCACCAAGCTGGGCCTGCAGGCCAAGCGCTACCTCGACGCCGGTGACCTGGTGCCCTCGGAGTTGACCAATGCGCTCGTCGACGAGCGCCTGGACCAGCCGGATGCGGCGGCGGGTTTCATCCTGGACGGCTACCCGCGCTCGCTCGAGCAGGCCCGGGCGCTGCACGACATGCTGGAACGCCGCGGCCGGAAACTGGATGCGGTGCTGGAGTTCCGGGTGTCGGAGCAGGTGCTGCTCGAGCGGCTCGAAAGCCGCGGCCGGGCCGACGACACCGCGGAGATCATCCATAACCGGATGAACGTCTACCGCGACGAGACCGCGCCCCTGCTGGAGTACTACCACGACACGGTGAAGACGGTGGATGCCGTCGGCGCTGTCGACGAAGTGTTCGCCCGCGCACTGCAGGCCCTGGGCCAGTAACCGTGATCGCCCTGGCGGGGCTGCGCGGTCGCAAGGTGGTGCCGCAGCGCAGCGCCGGCGAGCTGGACGCGATGGTCGCGGCGGGCGCGGTTGTCGCCGCGGCACTGCGCGCGGTGCGTGACGCCGCAGCCCCCGGGACGTCGACGCGGAGGCTGGACGAGATCGCCGAATCGGTGATCCGCGAGGCCGGCGCGACGCCGTCGTTCCTGGGCTACCACGGTTACCCGGCGTCGATCTGCAGTTCGGTCAACGACCGGGTGGTGCACGGCATCCCGTCGGCCGCCGAGATCCTGGCGCCCGGCGACCTGGTGTCCGTCGACTGCGGCGCCGTCCTCGACGGCTGGCACGGCGACGCCGCGATCACGTTCGGCGTCGGGCCGCTCAGCCCGGCCGACGACGCGCTGTCACGGGCCACCAGGGAGTCGATGGAGGCCGGGATCGCGGCGATGAGGCCCGGCAATCGGCTGACCGACGTCTCGCACGCGATCGAAACCGGCACGCGCGCCGCCCGGGCTCGCTACGGCCGCGCTTTCGGAATCGTCGAGGGGTACGGCGGTCACGGCATCGGCCGGCAGATGCACATGGAGCCGTTCCTGCCCAACGAGGGGGCCCCGGGCCGTGGTCCGCTGCTCGCCGCGGGCTCGGTGCTGGCCATCGAGCCGATGCTGACGCTGGGCTCCGGCAAAACTGTGGTGCTCGACGACGAGTGGACGGTCGCCACCGCCGACGGCTCCCGCGCGGCGCACTGGGAACACACCGTCGCGGTGACCGAGAACGGGCCGCGGATCCTGACGGCGGGCTCGGGCTGACCGCGCGCAGGGCAGCGGCCGGGTCCCGGCGCTGTCACGCCGCCGATCGCCGCAGCGGAGGCTCGGCGGCCGGTGGTGCCGGCGCGGTCACAGCCCCGCAGCGATCAGCGCGAACGGCAGTAGGCCGAAGTCGACGGCGATCGGAATGCCGACAGCGTCAGCCAGGTTGTGGTCGGCAAGTTCGGTCACGAACACCTGGTAGTCGATCTCGGGAAACGTGATCAACAACGCGGTGGCAACGTCCAGGGCCGGGATGCCCGTGTGGGGCGGGAAGGTGTCGACAAGATCTCCCAGTGTCGTGGGCACGGGAGACAGGATCGAGAACGTGCTGCCGGGCAGCACCGGCGCCTCCCTGATCAGCTCGTCGACCCAGGTCGGCAACGAAAACGCGTAGGTGCCCGGGTTCATCAGATCGTCGAGTGCGGCGGACACCCCGTCACCCAGGCCGGCGATCAGGGCCTGCGGGACCTGCTCGAGGACGCTGGCGCCGGGCAGGAACCCCAACGTGGTGGGCACGTCGGCGTCCCCTTGGCTCCAGCCTTCGGTGATGTCGCCGTAGCCGAGGTTCACCAGCACCGAAAGGTCCGGCTGCAGCAGGTCGACGATCGGTTTGCCGATGACCGGAATCAGCAGCAACGGGTCCAGCAGCGGCAAGGTGCTGACCGGGATCATGTAGTAGTTGGTGAGGGTGTCGGCCGCCGACGTGGGCAGCGCGATCGCGTCCTGGATCTCGCTGGGCGTGAGGCCCAGGTAGGTGCTGTGCTCGAAGGCGACGCCCAACACGGCGTTGAGGTCCGACAGCGGGTCGATCGGGTACTGGGGGAAGTCGGCGAAGCCGTCGTATTCGTGCGTGTACACGTCGGTCGGATACAGGTCCGACGACTCGGCACCGCTGAACGTCAGACCCAGGCTGGGGATGGTCGGCTGGGTGCCCGCGGGTAAGTCGAAACGCTCGAGAATACCCCCGTCGGGGGCACTTGGGTCACCGACCAGCACGACGTGCACATCGTCGCTGGGCACGCCCTGGCTTTCCAGCTGGGGCATCAACAGCGACCCGATCACCGAGCTCTGGGAGTAGCCGAAGACGACGACGGGGTTGGCGGCATCGACGTGCCCGCCGGCGAGCTGCTGCAGGATCGCGCTGTCGACGGTCTGCTGTCCCTGCGCCTCGGACGCGTCGAGGGTCTCGCCGAAGGGGCCCAGGAAGGGGTACAGCCCTTCGGGTGTGGTCACGATGTGGGTCGTGCCGGTGAAGCCGCCCGGCGCCAGATACAGCTTGTCGACGAAGTCCGCGTAGGTCGCGCTGGGAGTCGGCAGAGCGGTGGCGCCCATGATCAGCGCCTCGCCGTCGCCGAGCGGGGAATCCGCGGCGTCGCCGCCGGTGAGCCGCACCGCGTGGAAGTGCAGCTCGTGCTGCGCTGGAGCCGGCGGGTGCAGAGCGACCAGGCCGGCGCCGAGGATGAGGACCCCGGCGGCGGCGTGCGGGCGCAACATCGAAACGTCCCCCCGTCGTCGACTGCGTGGACCGACGTACAAACCGGTGTCTGACACTACAGAACGGCGGCACCACGGGTACCGCCGTTCCCGTCGGCACACCGTCGACGACAGACGGGTGGGCCGGCTCCTGGGGCGCCCGCGACGCGGTGCAACGCGAACACCGCGGTCGTGAAGGTCGACGGGCCGAACCCGCCACGCGTTCGACGTGCGGCCGGACGAGTGCGGTAAGAACAAGGCGTGGCCGCCTCGACATCCGACGATGACCCGATCGCTTTGGCGCGGGCCAACTGGGAGCGCGCCGGGTGGGGAGATGTCGCGGAGGGCATGGTCGCGGTGACCTCGGTGATGCGGGCCCATCAGATCCTGCTCGCCCGCGTCGAATCCGCGCTGCGCCCTTACGATCTGAGCTTTTCCCGGTTCGAGCTGCTGCGTCTGCTGGCATTCAGCCGCACCGGGGCGCTGCCGATCACCAAGGCGTCCGACCGGCTGCAGGTGCACGTCACCAGCGTCACGCACGCGATCCGCCGGCTGGAGGCCGACGGGCTGGTGCTCCGCGTGCCGCACCCCACCGACGGGCGCACCACCCTGGTGCAGATCACCGAGCTGGGCCGCTCCACGGTCGAGGACGCCACCGTGACGCTCAACGAGCAAGTGTTCGCCGACATCGGGATGTCCGGGCGGGACTCGCGGGCGCTGGTGGCGGCAATCCAGACCCTGCGGCGCGGCGCCGGTGACTTCTGACCAGGCGGCGGCGGATGTTCAGTCGCCGCGCAGCAGGGTGATCACCGCGCTGAAATCCAGGGCGCCGTGGCTGGCGGCGAAGCCGGCGTAGATCTGCGCGGCGTGGCTGCCCAGCGGCGCCGTCGCACCCGTCGAGGCGACGGCATCCATCGCCAGGCCGAGGTCCTTGTTCATCAACGCGGTGGCGAAGCCGGGCGCGAAGTCGTTGTTGGCCGGCGATGTCGGCACCGGCCCCGGCACCGGGCAGTTGGTGTGCAGCGCCCAGCAGTTGCCGGTCGAGCCGGTGATGACGTCGAACAGCGACTGCGCTTCCAGGCCCAGCTTTTCGGCCAGCACGAACGCCTCGCCGATGGCGATCTGCTGCACAGCCAGCACCATGTTGTTGCAGATCTTGGCCGCCTGGCCCGCGCCCGCGTCGCCGCAGTGAATGATCTTGCGCGCCATGGGGTTCAGCACCGGACGTGCCCGCTCCAGCACCGCCGCGTCACCACCGACCATGAAGGCCAGCGTGCCGGCGGCGGCACCGGCCACCCCGCCCGAGACGGGCGCATCCAGCTGGGCCACGCCGTGTTTCTCGGCCAACGCGTGGGCGTCGCGGGCGTCGTCGACGGAGATCGTGGAGCTGTCGACGAACAGCGCTCCCGGACCTGCCACGGGCAGGATTTCGGCGTAGCAGCCTTTGACGGCGTCCCCGTTGGGCAGCATGGTGACGACGAACTCGGCGTCGGCCACCGCGGCGGCAGCGCTGTCGAACACGGTGACGCCCCGGTCGGCGGCGGCCGCGGCGGCCGCGGGCACCGGGTCGAAACCCCGCACGGTGTGTTCGGCCGCAACGAGATTCGCCGACATCGGCCCGCCCATATGGCCCAGTCCCAGGAACGCGACAGTCGACAAGCCCGGCCCTTTCTACGCCCCGGTGCGGGCCCGTGCCGCCTCGGCCCGGCCGATGACCACCCGCATGATTTCGTTGGTGCCCTCCAGGATGCGGTGCACCCGCAGGTCGCGGACGATCTTCTCCACACCGTACTCGCGCAGGTAACCGTAGCCGCCATGCAACTGCAGGGCCTTGTCCGCCACCTCGAAACACTCGTCGGTGACATACCGCTTGGCCATCGCACACAGCTCGACCTTGTCGTCGGCGGCGCTGTCGAGCGCGCTGGCCGCGCGCCACAACAACATTCGAGACGTTTCCAGCGCGGTGGCCATGTCGGCCAGGGTGAAGCGGATGGTCGGCTCGTCGATCAGGGCAGCGCCGAACGCCTGGCGGTCGCGGAGATAGCACGCGGCTTTGTCGAATGCGGCCTGCGCGCCGCCCAGGGAGCAGGCCGCGATGTTGAGCCGGCCTCCGTTGAGGCCGTTCATCGCGATGGAGAACCCGGCGCCCTCGCCGTCCGCGCCGCCCAGCATCGCGTCGGCGGGCACCCGCACACCCTCAAGGATCACTTGCGCCGTGGGTTGCGCACGCCAACCCATCTTCTCTTCGTGGGCGCCGAAACTCAGACCCGCGGAACCTTTTTCGACGATGAACGCCGAGATGCCGCGCGGACCCTCATCCCCGGTGCGGGCCATCACCAGGTAGACGTCCGACGCGCCTGCCCCGGAGATGAACTGCTTGACGCCGTCGATCACGTAGTCCGCGTTCGGTGCGGAGCCTTGCCGCACCGCGCGGGTGCGCAGCGCCGCGGCGTCCGAACCGGCGCCGGGCTCGGTCAGGCAATAGCTGGCGACGACGTCCATGGTGGCCAGCCGCGGCACCCACGACTTGCGCTGCTCGGCGGCGCCGAAGCTGTCGATCATCCACGCGCACATGTTGTGGATGGACAGGAACGCGGCGGTGGTCGGGTCGGCGGTGGCCAACTGCTCGAAGATCCGCACTCCGTCGAGCCGGCGCAGGCCGCTGCCGCCGACGTCCTCTCGGCAGTAGATCGCCGCCATACCCAGTTCGGCGGACTCGCGCAGCACATCGACCGGGAAGTGGTCGCTGGCATCCCAGTCCAGCGCGTGCGGGGCGAGGCATTTCCCGGCGAACGCGGCGGCCGTCTCGGTGATCACCCGTTCGTCGTCGTTGAGGCCGAAAAACTGCATGAAACAGCCTATTTCATGGTCGGGATGACGAACTCGGCGCCGTCCTTGATGCCGGACGGCCAGCGCGAGGTGACTGTCTTGACCTTGGTGTAGAACTGGATCGACGCCGGGCCGTGCTGGTTGAGGTCGCCGAAGCCGGAACGCTTCCAGCCGCCGAAGGTGTGGTAGGCCACCGGGACCGGAATCGGCACGTTGACGCCGACCATTCCGACCTGCACCCGGGAGACGAAGTCGCGCGCGGTGTCGCCGTCGCGGGTGAAGATCGCCACGCCGTTGCCGTACTCGTGTTCGGTGGGTAGCCGCAGCGCCTCTTCATAGTCGTGTGCCCGCACCAGGCACAGCACCGGGCCGAAGATCTCGTCGGTGTAGATCGACATCTCTGGCGTGACGCGGTCGAACAGTGTCGGCCCGATGAAAAACCCGCCCTGCAGGTTGGATTCACCGAACGCCAGGTCGTCGCTGGCTCGATCGCGGCCGTCGACGACGAGTTCGGCTCCCGCGGCGACGCCCTGGGCGATGTAGTCGCGCACGCGCGCCAATGCGGCCCCGGTGACCAGCGGTCCGTAGTCGGCCTTGGGGTCGCAGCTGTGGCCCACCCGTAGGTTGTTGACCCGCTCAACCAGTCGGTCGCGCAGCCGGTCCGCCGTCTGCTCGCCGACGGGAACCGCGACGCTGATGGCCATGCAGCGCTCGCCGGCGCTGCCGTATCCCGCACCGATCAGCGCATCCACGGCCTGATCCAGGTCGGCGTCGGGCATCACGATCATGTGGTTCTTGGCGCCGCCGAAGCACTGGGCGCGCTTGCCGGTGGCGGCCGCGGTCGCATAGATGTACTGCGCAGTGTCCGAGCTGCCCACGAAGCCGACGGCGGCGATGTCGGGGTGGTGCAGGATCGCGTCGACGGCTTCCTTGTCGCCGTGCACGACCTGGAACACGCCGGGCGGCAGGCCCGCCTCGACGAACAGCTCGGCCAGCCGCACCGGCACCGACGGATCCCGTTCAGAAGGCTTGAGGATAAACGCGTTTCCGCACGCGAGTGCCGGACCGGCCTTCCACAGCGGGATCATCGCCGGGAAGTTGAACGGGGTGATGCCGGCGACCACCCCCAGCGGCTGGCGCAGCGAATACACGTCGATGCCCGGGCCTGCGCCTTCGCTGTACTCGCCCTTGAGCAGGTGCGGGATCCCGATGCAGAACTCGATCACCTCGATGCCGCGCTGGATGTCGCCCTGGGAGTCGGCCAGCGTCTTGCCGTGCTCGAGGGACAGCAACTCGGCCAGCTCGTTCATGTGTTGGTTGACCAACTCGACGAAGCGCATCAGCACCCGCGCCCGGCGCTGCGGGTTCCACGCCGCCCAGTCCTGCTGCGCTTGCTTGGCGGACGCGACCGCGGCGCCGACCTCGGCGGTGCCGGCCATCGGCACCAGGGCCTGCACCCGGCCGGTGCTGGGGTTGAAGACCTCGGCGGTGCGACCGGACAGCCCGGCGGTGCGTCGGCCGTCGAGGAAGTGCGGGATCTGTGCGGTCATGACAACCCTCGGGGACGCGGAACAACAGGATACTTGCATATCCTAGTAACGGTGTGCCGGCCGCGCAAGCACGCGGCTATCCCGTGCGGCGGGCGACCCGGACGTCGAGCTCCCCGGTGTCGGCGCCGGTCAGCCGGCGGTGCATGGCCCACGCGATGCGGCCGGCCTGGATTTTCGCGTGCTCGGCGACCGGACCCCGATACATCTCGTCGACCGTGGTGGTCCACATGGTCAGCCACCGCAGGAAGTGGTTGTCTGAGAGCGGAACGCGGGCATGGACAGGTCGGTGAGCATCGAGCGCGCTGCCCCGGTAGAGCCCGGCGCGGAACAGCACCGTCTCCCAGAAGTCACACATCCTCGGGATGTGCGAGTCGAGTCCGCGGGCCCGGACGTCGGCGAACGGCTCCGCCAGCACGTCGTCGACAAGCACCTGGCCGTAGAAGCGCCGCAGCAGCGCTTCGACGTCGGAACGGTCGGACAGGTCCGTGGGCGGCAGCTGCCCCGGAGGCTGTGCCGTCGGTGCGGTGGCGACGCCTCGGTCGATGTGCTCGTCCACCCGGCAACCTCCCGTCAGCCCTGCCGCAGAGCTAGTTTAATGGATATTAATTGTTTATATTAGCCGGAGACCGCGAGCCGCAGACCCGCAGTTGACGGTCGCACACCTGCACGGCCCAGGCGCAGGGTCTTCTGGCGGCCGTCGCGGGGACCTTGGGCCTCTCGCGGCCCGGCTCACGGAGAGGACGAGCCTGTGACATCCCAAGCAACCCTCTTGACCGCACTCGAACCGCAGCGGCCGTTTCCGGCTCGCCGGGGGCCGATTGGCTCCCGGCTCTACTCACTGGTCACCACCACCGATCACAAGGTGATCGGTGTCATGTACGTGGTCACCTGCTTCGTCTTCTTCTTCATCGGCGGCCTGCTGGCGCTGCTGATGCGCGCCGAACTCGCCGCTCCCGGTTTGCAGTTCCTGTCCAACGAGCAGTACAACCAGCTGTTCACCATGCACGGCACGATCATGCTGCTGTTCTATGCCACCCCGGTCGTGTTCGGGTTCGCCAACCTGGTGCTGCCGCTGCAGATCGGCGCCCCCGACGTCGCGTTCCCGCGGCTGAACGCCCTCTCCTACTGGCTGTTCCTGTTCGGCGGGTTGATCACGATCTCGGGGTTTGTCACGCCCAGCGGTGCCGCCGATTTCGGCTGGACGGCCTACACGCCGCTGTCCAGCGCCGTGCACAGCCCCGGCGCGGGCGGGGATCTGTGGGTCATGGGTTTGATCGTCGGTGGTCTGGGCACCATCCTGGGCGCGGTCAACATGATCACCACGGTGGTGTGCCTGCGCGCGCCCGGCATGACGATGTTCCGGGTGCCGATCTTCACCTGGACCATCCTGATCACGTCGATCATGGTGTTGATGGTGTTCCCGCTGCTGACCGCAGCGTTGTTCGGGTTGGCGGCCGACCGGCACCTGGGCGCCCACGTCTACGACCCGGCCAACGGCGGGCCGATCCTGTG
>NZ_JAVKSH010000046.1:0-25178 GCF_039583805.1 Mycobacterium sp.
CCGTATGTCGGGGTGGCCGCGCGTCGACCGCTTTGGCGGGTGACCCGCCCGAACATTCGGCCCAACCGCACTGCGATCGTTCCACGGGCCACCACGGTGGCGTCAGCCCAGTGTGGCGGTGGCGCGGGCCTTAAGGTGAGTCGGGTGCGCCTCGTCATCGCCCGCTGTACGGTCGACTACCTCGGCCGGCTCACCGCGCACCTGCCGTCGGCCCGCAGACTGCTGCTGTTCAAAGCCGACGGCTCGGTCAGTGTGCATGCCGACGACCGCGCCTACAAGCCGCTGAACTGGATGAGTCCGCCCTGCTGGCTGACCGAAGAGCAGGACGGCCCCTTGCCGGTCTGGGTGGTGCAGAACAAAGCCGGCGAACAACTGCGCATCACCGTCGAGGAAATCGACCACGACTCCAGCCACCAGCTCGGCGTCGACCCCGGGCTGCTCAAGGACGGCGTCGAGGCCCATCTGCAGGCGTTGCTCGCCGAGCATGTCGAGCTGCTCGGCGCCGGATACACGCTGGTGCGTCGTGAGTACATGACCCCGATCGGGCCGGTCGACCTGCTGTGCCGCGACGACCAGGGGCGTGCGATTGCCGTGGAGATCAAGCGTCGCGGCGAGATCGACGGGGTCGAGCAACTCACCCGGTATCTCGACTTGCTCAACCGTGACAGCCGACTGGCGCCGGTGAACGGGGTGTTCGCGGCACAACAAATCAAGCCGCAGGCCCGCACGCTGGCCGTCGATCGCGGTATCCGCTGTCTCACATTGGATTACGACAAGATGCGCGGTATGGAC
The DNA here is from genome assembly GCF_039583805.1 of Mycobacterium sp. GTDB lineage: Bacteria > Actinomycetota > Actinomycetes > Mycobacteriales > Mycobacteriaceae > Mycobacterium. The sequence continues at coordinate 793 of NZ_JAVKSH010000046.1, forward strand.
AGCGATGAGTACCGACTGTTCTGAGTCGGCCGACTAGACTTGCGCCATGACACGGCGCAGCACAACGCCACGTCGGCAACCGGTACTGCCGACCCTGCGCCGGGTGGAGATCGGCCCCGACGGGCACGAGTACGAGGTGGCGTCCATCGCCGCCGCGCGGGCCGTCAAAATCTATCGGTGCCCCGGTTGTGATCACGAAATCATTACCGGCACAGCGCATGTGGTGGTCTGGCCAGCTGACGGCGGCGAGACGGCGGTGGAGGACCGGCGGCACTGGCACACGCCGTGCTGGGCCAACCGCGCGACGCGCAGCCCGACCCGAAACTGGTCTTAGCGTCCCGAATCGGAATTGCCGGCCGGCTCGACCAGCTCGATCAGCACGCCACCGGCATCCTTGGGGTGAATGAAGTTGATCCGCGAATTCGCCGTACCCCGCCGGGGCACGTCATAGAGCAGCCGGATGCTCTGCTCGCGCAGCCGCTCGGTCAACGCGTCGAGGTCGCTCACCCGGTAGGCCATCTGCTGGATACCGGGCCCACGCTTGTCCAGGAACTTGGCGATCACCGACGACTCGTCCAGTGGCGCCATCAACTGGATCTGCGCGCTGCCGAGAGGGGCGCCACGCACCGCGAGCATCGCCTCGCGAATGCCCTGGTCGTCGTTGACCTCCTCGTGCACCAGGATCATGCCCAGGTGGTCGTGGTACCAGGCGATCGCCGTGTCCAGGTCGGGTACCGCGACGCCGACATGATCGACCGCCGTCACCAACGCGGTAGCCAGGATGGGACGGGCGTCGACTTGGTCCGCGGTCATAACGTCACGGTAACCTGACGGCTAAGACTTCGCTGCCCCGATCGGTTTTTTCGGCCGTCGGGCGCTCGTTTCGGAGGTGTTGATGACGACATCGGTGATCGTTGCCGGGGCGCGGACGCCCATCGGGCGGCTGATGGGATCGTTGAAGGACTTCTCGGCCAGCGACCTCGGCGCGATCGCGATCGCAGGCGCCCTGGAGAAAGCGAAGGTGCCGCCGTCGCGGGTCCAGTACGTCATCATGGGCCAGGTGCTGACCGCCGGCGCCGGTCAGATACCGGCGCGCCAGGCCGCACTCGCGGCCGACATCAGCCCCGATGTCCCCGCGCTGACGATCAACAAGGTGTGCTTGTCGGGTTTGGACGCAATCGCGCTGGCCGACCAGCTCATTCGGGCAGGGGAGTTCGACACGGTGGTGGCCGGTGGCCAGGAGTCCATGACGAAGGCACCGCATCTGCTGATGGACAGCAGGTCGGGGTATCGGTACGGCGATGTGACCGTGGTGGACCACATGGCGTACGACGGCCTGCACGATGTGGCGACCGGTCAGCCGATGGGCGCTCTCACCGAGCGGCGCAACGACGAGGACAAGTTCACCCGTCGCCAACAGGACGAATTCGCGGCCCAGTCGCACCAGAAGGCGGCCGCGGCGTGGAAGGACGGCGTCTTCGCCGACGAAGTGGTGCCGGTGAGCATTCCGCAGCGCATGGGTGATCCGCTGCAGTTCAGCCAGGACGAGGGGATTCGCGCCAACACCACCGCCGAATCACTGGGCGGTCTGCGGCCGGCGTTCCGTCCCGGCGGCACCATCACCGCCGGCTCGGCGTCACAGATCTCCGACGGGGCCGCCGCGGTTGTGGTGATGCGCAAGGCCAAAGCCGTCGACCTCGGGTTGAGCTGGCTGGCCGAAATCGGCGCGCACGGGGTCGTGGCCGGCCCGGATTCGACGTTGCAGTCACAACCGGCCAACGCGATCAGAAAAGCCATTGGGCGTGAGGGCATCTCGGTCGACCAGCTCGACGTCGTGGAGATCAACGAGGCGTTCGCCGCGGTGGCGCTTGCCTCGATCACCGAACTCGGCCTTGACCCCCGCGTCGTCAACATCCACGGCGGCGCGATCGCGGTCGGGCACCCGTTGGGCATGTCGGGAGCCCGCATCGCACTGCACGTCGCCCAGGAGCTGGCGCGCCGCGGCTCCGGCTACGGGGTGGCCGCCCTGTGCGGCGGCGGCGGCCAGGGCGACGCGCTGATTCTGCGGGCCGGCGGACAGCGCTGACACCGGCGCCCGCCGTTGCCGGCGTCTGCTCTGCCTGCGGTGTCGGGCGCCGATGTGATATTGGTCACCAGGGTGGGTGCCGCCGGGTTTCGGGGCGTCGGTAGCGGCGTGCCAGACTTGTCGACGTGAGCCGTCCGCCACCTCCGATCGGGCCCGCCATGGCCGGAGCCGTCGACCTGTCCGCCCTCAAGCAGCCAGCCCGACCGCGGTCTTCATCCGGCGAGGGATCGGCGGAACTGGGCGGTACCCCGATCACCGAGGCCAACTTCGAAGACGACGTGCTGATCCGGTCCAACCAGCTGCCGGTCGTGGTGTTGTTGTGGTCTCCGCGCAGCGACGCGTGCCGGCAGTTGGCCGACATTTTTTCCGGCCTGGCCGCCGCCGACGACGGCAAGTGGTCACTGGCCACGGTCGACGTCGAAAGCGTCCCGCGGGTCGCCCAGATTTTCGGCGTCGAGGTGGTGCCGACCGTGGTGGCGATCGCCGCAGGGCAGCCGATATCCAGCTTTCAGGGCACGCAGCCCGCCGACCAGTTGCGTCGCTGGCTGGACTCGCTACTGTCGGCCACTGCCGGAAAGCTCAGCGGCGCAACAGGGCCCGAATCACCCGATGAAGTCGACCCGGCCTTGGCGAAGGCGCGCCAACAGCTGGAAGATGGCGAACTCACCGCGGCGCTCGATTCGTATCGCGCGCTGTTGGACACCGACCCGAACCACGGCGAGGCCATGGCCGCGGTCCGCCAGATCACGTTCTTGATGCGGGCGACCGCCCAACGTCGCGACGCGGTGGCGCGTGCCGATGCCGCTCCCGACGACGTCGACGCCGCGTTGGCCGCCGCCGACGTGCAGATACTCAACGAGGATGTCCGCCCCGCCTTCGAGCGGCTGACCGCGTTGGTGCGGCGGACATCCGGTGAGCACCGCGACGTGGTGCGCACGCGGCTGATCGAGTTGTTCGACCTCTTCGACCCCGCCGATCCCGACGTCATCGCGGGCCGGCGCAACCTCGCCAACGCCCTCTACTAGCCTCACGCCGGCTCGAGCCAGAGCGCGGATAGAGGCGGCAGCACCAAGACCGCGGACGCCGGGCGGCCGTGCCAGGCGACGTCGGTGGCGTCGACACCGCCGAGGTTGCCGGTCCCACCGCCGCGATAGGCGGTGGCGTCGGTGTTGAGCACCTCGCGCCAGCGGCCGCCGGTCGGCAGGCCGAGGCGGTAGCGGCTGTGCTCGGAGCCGGCGAAGTTGAACACGCAGGCCATCACCGACCCGTCGCCGCCGTACCTCAGAAAGCTGAGCACGTTGTTGGCGGAGTCGTTGGCGTCGATCCAGGAATACCCCTCGGGCTGGGCGTCCCGGCTCCACAGCGCCGGACTGCGCCGGTAAAGGTGGTTGATGTCGCGCACCAGACGCGCGATGCCGTCGGAGAAGCTGTTCTCGTCCAGCTCGAACCAGTCCAGCCCGCGCTGCTCGGACCATTCGGCGCGCTGGCCGAACTCCTGCCCCATGAACAGCAGCTGCTTTCCCGGGTGCGCCCACTGGTACGCCAGCAGGCTGCGCAGTCCGGCCGCCTTCATGTGATCGTCGCCCGGCATCCGGCTCCATAGCGTGCCCTTGCCGTGCACCACCTCGTCGTGGCTGATCGGGAGCACGAAGTTCTCGCTGAACGCATACAGCATCGAGAAGGTGATCTCGTGGTGGTGGTAACAGCGGTGCACCGGATCGTGGCCGAGGTAGTCGAGCGTGTCGTGCATCCAGCCCATGTTCCATTTCATCGAAAAGCCCAGCCCCCCAAGGCTGGTAGGCCGCGACACGCCGGGCCATGACGTCGACTCCTCGGCGATCGTGACGATGCCCGGCGCCATCTTGTGCGCGGTCGCGTTCATCTCCTGGAGGAACTGCACCGCCTCCAGGTTCTCCCGGCCACCGTTGACGTTCGGTGTCCAGCCGCCGGCCGGACGGGAATAGTCCAGATACAGCATCGACGCGACCGCGTCCACCCGTAGGCCGTCGATGTGGAACTCCTGCAGCCAGTACAGCGCGTTGGCTACCAGGAAATTCCGGACCTCGGGGCGACCGAAGTCGAAAACATAAGTGCCCCAATCGAGTTGCTCACCACGCTTAGGGTCGGAATGCTCGTAGAGCGGCGTGCCGTCGAACCGGCCCAGTGCCCACGCATCTTTCGGGAAGTGGGCCGGAACCCAGTCCACGATGACGCCGACACCAGCCTGGTGCAGCGCGTCGACCAGCGTGCGGAAGTCGTCGGGTGTCCCGAAGCGCGACGTGGGCGCGTAGTAGGATGTGACCTGATATCCCCACGAGCCGGCGAACGGATGCTCGGCAACCGGCAGCATTTCGACGTGAGTAAAACCCTGTGCCACAACATAATCAGTTAACTCGCGAGCAAGCTCACAATAGCTGAGCCCCGGTCGCCAGGAGCCGAGATGCACTTCGTAGGTGCTCATCGGCTCGTTCACCGGGTTGTGGGTCGCGCGCCGGACCATCCAGTCGGCGTCCGCCCAGGTGTACGTGCTCGAGGTCACCTTCGATGCGGTGTGCGGCGGTACCTCGGTGGCGAACGCGAACGGGTCCGCGCGATCGGTGACCACACCGTCGGCGCCGTGCACACGGAACTTGTACAGACCGTCGGCCGGGAAGCCGGGCCAGAACAACTCCCATACGCCCGAAGAGCCCAGTACCCGCATCGGTGCGTCGTTGCCGTCCCAGCCGTTGAAGTCGCCGATCAGGCTCACGCCGGTGGCGTTGGGCGCCCAGACCGCGAAGGACACGCCGTCCACCACGCCGTCGGCGGTGGTGAAGGACCGCGGATGGGCACCCAGGACCTCCCACAGCCGTTCGTGGCGGCCTTCGGCGAACAGGTGCAGGTCGACGTCGCCCAAGGTGGGCAGGAAGCGGTAGGCGTCGGCGACGGTGCGGAGGTCGACGCCGTCGTAGTGCACCTCCAGTCGGTAGTCGATGAGGTCCACGAACGGCAGCGCCACGGCAAACAGTCCGGAATCGATGTGCTGCATCGGAAACCGCTCGCCGCCGACGAGCACGACCACGGCGACCGCATGCGGGCGGAACGCCCGGACGACGGTGTGGTCGCCGTACTCATGAGCGCCCAGAATGCCGTGCGGGTTGTGGTGCACCCCGCCCAGCAGACGTGCCAGATCGTCGGGCTCGGATGCCAGGTGTGTGCCGGTGAAGCGGCGGGATCGGGTCATGACAGCGTCACCTCCTGCGCAGCAGCGTCATTCGGGAGTGCGACGGTATCAGCGGCATGTTGACTATGTGCGCGACCGTTCGGACCGGATCGAGACGCACGTAATTTGCCTGTCCCCACTGATATTCCTCGCCGGTGATCTCGTCGCGCACCCAGAACCGTTCGTGAGGCTGCATACCCAATGCGGCCATGTCCAACCACAACGTGGCCTGCTCCGGTCCGAACGCGTTGAGTGTCACAACCACGAGCACACAATCACCGGTGGTCGGGTCGAACTTGCTATAGGCCAGCAACGCGTCGTTGTCCACATGGTGGAAATGGATGGTGCGCAGTTCCCGCAGCGCGGGATGCAGGCGACGAATGTGGTTGACCCGGGCGATGAACGGTTCCAGCGATCGGCCCTCGGCCAGCGCGGCCGCGAAGTCGCGGGGCCGCAACTCGTACTTCTCCGAATCCAGGTACTCCTCACTGCCCTCACGAACCGCGCGGTGCTCGAAGAGCTCGTAACCGGAGTACATTCCCCAGGACGGGCCCATCGTAGCCGCCAGGACGGCGCGGATTGCGAACATGCCCGGGCCGTTGTGCTGCAGGACCGCGTGCAGGATGTCGGGCGTGTTGACGAACAGGTTGGGCCGCCGAAAGTCGGCGAGTCCAGCTATTTCGCAGCCGAATTCGGTGAGCTCCCACTTCGCCGTGCGCCAGGTGAAGTACGTGTAGGACTGGCTGAAGCCGAGTTTGGCCAGACCGTACTGGCGGGCGGGCGGGGTGAACGCCTCGGACAGGAACAACACGTCGGGATCGGCCGCTTTGACTTTGCCGATCAGCCAGCTCCAGAAGTCGGGTGGTTTGGTGTGCGGATTGTCGACCCGGAAGATCCGCACCCCGTGATCCATCCAGTGCCGCACCACCCTGAACACCTCGTCGTAGAGGCCCGCCGGCTCGTTGTCGAAGTTGAGCGGATAGATGTCCTGGTACTTCTTCGGCGGGTTCTCCGCATAGGCGATGGTGCCGTCGGGCAATTCGGTGAACCAGCGCCGATGGTCGCGAACCCACGGGTGATCGGGTGCACATTGCAGCGCCAGGTCGAGGGCCACCTCCAGGCCGAGCTCGCGCGCCGCGCCGACGAACGCGTCGAAGTCGGCGATGGTGCCCAGCGCCGGATGCACGGCGTCGTGGCCGCCCTCTGCGCTGCCGATCGCCCATGGCGATCCGACGTCGCCGGGTTGGGCGGCGGGGGTGTTGTTGCGGCCTTTGCGGTGCACCGTGCCGATCGGGTGGATCGGCGGCAGGTAGACCACGTCAAAGCCCATCTCCGCGATCCGCGGCAGCGCGGCCGCCGCGGTGGCGAACGTGCCGTGCACCGGGTTGCCGTGGGTGTCCCACCCGCCGGTCGAGCGCGGGAACATCTCGTACCACGCGCCGAAGCGGGCCAGCGGCCGGTCGACCCACACCCCGTGCTGCTCGCCACGGGTGATCAGCTCACGCAGCGGATGCGCCGTCAGCAGCTCGTCGACCTCCGCCGACAGCGCCGGCGCGGCGCGGGTCGCGGGATCACCGGATGCCCGCAGGGCCGCGGCCGCCGTCAACAGACACCCGCGCCGGCTGCGCGGGACTCCGGCGGCGGCGCGTTCGAACAGCTGCGCACCGATCAGCAGGTCGTTGGACAGTTCGGCCTCGCCCTGGCCGGCGTCGAGCTTGGCCAGCACGGCGTGCCGCCAGCTGTGGATCGGGTCACCCCAGCCGTCGACCCGGAAGGTCCACAACCCGACCCGGTCCGGCGTGAACTGGCCGTGGAACACGAACGGCTCCTGGCCTACGGTCATGGGAACCGCGGGCGGCGTGTCCTGCGGCGCAGCCTCGGCGGCGGCGGGCGGCTGCGCAGCCGCCCGGCCGGTGTCCGCCCCCGGGTAGCGCGGACCCAGATAGCGCACCACCAGGGTCGCGGCGACGGCGTCGTGGCCCTCGCGCCACACCGCCGCGCTGACCGGGACCACCTCGCCGACCACCGCCTTGGCCGGGTACGCACCGCACGACACGACGGGCCGGACGTCGTCGATCTCGATACGACCTGGCACCACCACTCCGTCCTCGGGCCGCGCGGCCCGCGTCGTTGCCGGGGTTCCGCCTCGGTCCGGCGTCCGAAAGCCCCTCTACCCACCGTAACGGCGGGCGACACGCGCAGGACTCGAAGCAGCCGCGACCCGCGCGATGACTGTGCCTGATCAGTGCGGGGCCTGATCAGTGCGGGGCGTGATCAGTGCGGGGCGTGATCACTGCGGTGTCAGTAACGTAGGGACGCGTGAAAGCCCTCCGACGGTTCACCGTCCGCGCCCATCTCCCGGAACGTCTTGCGGCGTTGGAGCAGCTGTCGACGAATCTGCGGTGGTCGTGGGAGAAGCCGACCCAGGACCTCTTCGCGGCGATCGACCTGCAGCTGTGGGGCCAGTGCGGCCAGGACCCGGTGGCGCTGCTGGGTGCGGTGAGCCCGGCGCGGCTCGACGAGCTCGCGGCCGACGGCGGGTTCGTGGCCCGGCTCGACGAGCTGGCGGCCGACCTGAACGACTATCTGACCCGGCCGTTGTGGTACCAGCAGCAGGACGACGGCGCCGCACTGCCCACCAGCATCGCGTACTTCTCGATGGAGTTCGGGGTGGCCGAGGTGTTGCCCAACTACTCGGGCGGCCTGGGGATTCTGGCCGGCGACCATCTGAAGTCCGCGTCGGACCTGGGAGTGCCGCTGATCGGCGTGGGTCTGTACTACCGGTCCGGGTACTTCCGGCAATCGTTGACGGCCGACGGCTGGCAGCACGAGACGTACCCGTCGCTGGACCCGCAGGGCCTGCCGTTGCGGCTGCTCACCGATGCCACCGGCGACCCGGTGCTGATCGAGCTGGCCCTGCCGGACTCCGGCCGGCTGCGGGCCCGGATCTGGGTGGCCCACGCCGGCCGTGTTCCCCTGCTGCTGCTCGACTCCGACGTCCCCGAGAACGAGCACGACCTGCGCGGGGTCACCGACCGCCTCTACGGCGGCGACCAGGAACACCGGATCAGACAGGAGATCCTGGCCGGCGTCGGCGGGGTGCGCGCCATCCGCGCCTTCACCGCCGTCGAAGGCCGACCCGCGCCCGACGTGTTCCACATGAACGAGGGCCACGCCGGATTCCTCGGGGTGGAACGCATCCGCGAGCTGGTCACCGGGTCCGGGCTGGATTTCGACACCGCTCTGACCGTGGTGCGCTCGTCGACGGTGTTCACCACCCACACCCCGGTGCCCGCGGGCATCGACCGGTTCCCGCTGGAGATGGTGCAGCGGTACTTCGACGACGCGGCGACGCCCGGTTTGCTGCCCGGGGTGTCGACCGGGGCGGTGCTGGCTCTGGGCGTCGAAGAGGAACCGGACACGTTCAACATGGCCCACATGGGTCTGCGGCTGGCGCAGCGGGCCAACGGCGTCTCGCTGCTGCACGGCCGGGTGAGCCGGATGATGTTCAGCGGGCTGTGGCGCGGGTTCGACGCCGACGAGGTGCCGATCGGGTCGATCACCAACGGCGTGCACGCACCCTCCTGGGCCGCTCCGCAGTGGCTGCGGCTGGGCCGCGAACTGGCCGGATCGGACTCGTTCAGCGAACCCGCGGTGTGGCAGCGGCTGCAGCAGGTCGACTCGGGGCACCTGTGGCGGATCCGGTCTGCGCTGCGCGCGCTGCTGGTCGACGACGTCCGGGCGCGGCTGCGGCGGTCCTGGCTGGAACGCGGAGCCTCCGACGCCGAACTCGGGTGGATCGAGACGGCGTTCGACCCCGACGTGCTCACCGTCGGCTTCGCCCGGCGGGTACCGACCTACAAGCGGCTGACGTTGATGCTGCGCGACGCCGGGCGGCTCGAACGGCTGCTGCTGGACGACGACAAGCCGATCCAGCTGATCGTCGCGGGCAAGTCGCATCCGGCCGACGACGCCGGCAAGGCGCTGATCCAGCAGGTGGTGCGGTTCGCCGACCGTCCCGAGGTGCGCCACCGGATCGCGTTCCTGCCCGACTACGACATGTCGATGGCCCGACGGCTGTACTGGGGTTGCGACGTGTGGCTGAACAACCCGCTGCGGCCGCTGGAGGCGTGCGGCACCTCGGGGATGAAGAGTGCGCTCAACGGCGGGCTGAACCTGTCCATCCGCGACGGCTGGTGGGATGAATGGTACGACGGCGAAAACGGCTGGGCGATCCCGTCGGCGTCCGGGGTGGTCGACGAGGACCGTCGCGACGACCTGGAGGCGTCCGCGCTCTACGACCTGCTGGAGCAGTCGGTGGCGCCCAAGTTCTACGAGCGTGACGAGCAGGGGGTGCCGCCGCGGTGGATCGAGATGGTGCGCCACACCCTGCAGTCGCTGGGCCCGAAAGTGCTGGCGTCGCGGATGGTGCGCGATTACGTCGAGCACTACTACACCCCGGCGGCGCAGTCGCTGCGCCGGACCGTCGGGGCCGACGGCGGGTTCGACGCGGCCCGCGAGCTGGCCGCCTACCGTCAGCGGGTGTCGCGGGCGTGGCCCGACATCCACGTCAGTGACGTCGACAGCACCGGGCTGCCCGATACCCCGGTGCTCGGGTCGAAGCTGACCCTGACCGCGACGGTGCAGCTGGCCGGGCTGAGTCCGGACGACGTCGCGGTGCAAGCCGTCGTCGGCCGGGTTGACGGCGCCGACTCGCTGGTGGACCCGGTGACGGTCGCGATGTCGCACACCGGAACGGCGGGCCGCGGCCGCGAGACCTTCTCGACGACGACACCGCTGCCGGTCGCCGGCGCGGTCGGCTACACGGTGCGGGTGCTGCCACGGCATCCGATGCTGGCCGGCGACACCGAGCTCGGTCTGGTCACGCTGGCGTAGCGGCCCGCAGCCGGGCCAGCGCCGCGCGGACCTCGGCCGCGTCGGTGGTGGGCCAGAACGGCGGCAGGGACGCCCGCAGGTAGCCGCCGTAGCGGGCAGTCGCCATCCGCGAGTCCAGCACCGCGACCACGCCGCGGTCGTCGACACCGCGCAGCAGCCGGCCCGCGCCCTGCGCCAGCAGCAGCGCGGCATGGCTTGCGGCCACGGCCATGAAGCCGTTACCGCCGTGCGCGGCCACCGCCCGCTGCCGGGCGGAGAGCAACGGGTCGTCGGGCCGCGGGAACGGGATGCGGTCGATGATCACCAACGACAGCGACGGGCCCGGCACGTCGACGCCCTGCCACAGCGACAGCGTGCCGAACAGCGACGTCGCGGCGTCGGCGGCGAACTGCCCGACCAGCGCGGCGGTGCTGTCGTCGCCCTGGCAGAGCACCGGCGTGGACACCCGCCCTGCCAGGGCGTCGGCGGCCGCGCGGGCGGCCCGCATCGACGAGAACAACCCGAGGGTGCGCCCGCCGGCCGCGGTCACCAGGTCGGCGATCTCGGCCAGCTGCTCGGCCGAGCCGGTGCCGTCCCGGCCCGGCGGCGGCAGATGGGCTGCCACGTACAGGATCCCGGCCTTGCGGTGGCAGAACGGCGACCCGACGTCGAGGCCGCGCCAGCGTGCTTCGTCGTCGCCGGCCAGACCCCAGGCGGCGGCCATCGTGTCGAAGCTGCCGCCGACCGTCAACGTGGCCGATGTGAGTACGGTGGTGGATCGTTCGAACAGACTGTCGCGCAACAGCTCTGCCACCGACAGCGGCGCCACCTTCAGCACGGCGCGGCTGTCCTCGTTTTCCAGCCAGACCACGTCGGCGCGGTCGGGAATCGGCGGGGCGAACGACGCCAGGATCCGCGCGGCGGTGTCGCCGATCTCGGCAAGGCCGGCGACCGCCTCGGCGCGCGCGGCCGCCGCCTTCGGGTCGGCGGGTGACGTGTCGATCGCCGACCGCGCCGCGCCGGCCGCGTCGCGCAGCGCGGTCAGGTGGATCGCCAGCTTGTCGTCGAGGTAGTCGATGCGCCCGCCGGCGGCGTCGGCGATCGCCGCGGTGAACGCCCCCGACGCGGTCTCCCAGCGCTGCAGCAGTTCCGGTTCGACCAGCCGGGCGATGCGTCGGGAGGCGACCCCGAGCGCAGCCGAGGTGAGCTCTCCGGTGGCCACCGCGGTGACCCGGTCGGCCAGCTCGTGTGCTTCGTCGACCACCAGCAGCCGGTGTTCGGGCAGCACGGCCGAGTCGGAGACGGCGTCGATGGCCAGCAGCGCGTGGTTGGTGACGACGACATCGGCGCCGCCGGCCTTGGCGCGGGCCCGTTCGGCGAAGCAATCGGTGCCGAACGGGCACCGCGCCACACCCAGGCATTCCCGCGCCGACACGCTGACCTGACCCCACGACCGCTCCGGCACGCTCGGTTTGAGGTCGTCGCGGTCGCCGGAATCCGTCGTCGACGCCCAGGCGGTGATCCGTTGCACGTCGCGGCCCAACGCGGTGACGGCCTGCGGGTCGAAAAGTTCGTCCTGCGGTCCGTCAGCGGCGTCCGTCTCGGTACTTCCGTGGATTTTGTTCAAGCACAGGTAATTTCGTCGACCCTTCAGCAACGCGAACCGGGGTGGGCGGGGCAGCGCATCGGCGAGCGACTCGGCCAGCCGGGGCAGGTCGCGGTCGACGAGTTGGCGTTGCAGCGCGATCGTGGCGGTCGACACCACAACCGGCATGTCGTCAGACACCGCCCGCGCGATCGCCGGCACCAAGTAGGCCAACGACTTCCCCGTCCCGGTGCCGGCCTGCACTGCGAGATGCTCGCCGGAGGCGAAGGCCTGCGCGACCGCGTCGGCCATCTGCAGCTGGCCGACGCGGTCGCTGCCACCCAACGCGGCCACGGCGGTGGCCAGCAGCTCGGACACCTCGGACGTCGCCACTCCCGGTTGTCGATTCAGACCGATACGACGGGGATCTGCGTCGTGGGAATCGCCGGATCGCCGCGCGACAACATCAGACCCTCCCACGGCAGACTTCGCAAGCCCGACGCCACCCGCTCACGCGCTGCGCCGAGGTCGGTGTCGGCCACCGGCTGCCCGCCGCGCACCAGCGGGACCGTCAATTCGCGGGCCGCTTCGGGGGTGTGGGGCGGCCGGCCCGCCGGATACACGATCTCCTCGATGACGGTGCCGGTCGGGCGGCTCGTCCGCAGAGCCTGTTTGCGGCCGCCGTGGGACTCCTTGTGGCTGCTGCGTTTCTGCACCGGTATGCCGTCCACCTCGACCAGCTTGTAGACCATGTTCGCGCTCGGCGCGCCCGACCCGGTGACCAGCGAGGTGCCGACCCCGTAGCTGTCCACCGGCTCGGCGCGCAGCGCGGCGATCGCGAACTCGTCGAGGTCGCCGGACACCACGATGCGGGTCTGTGCCGCGCCGAGCCGGTCCAGCTGGTCGCGGACCTGGCGGGCGAGCACCCCCAGCTCGCCGGAGTCGATGCGCACCGCGCCCAGGCCGGTGCCGGCGGCCGCCACCGCGTTGGCCACCCCGGCGCTCACGTCATAGGTGTCCACCAGCAGCGTGGTGTCGGCGCCCAGCGCGGCCACCTGGGCGCGGAACGCGGCCGGCTCGTCGGGCCCGTCGGGACAGGTGTGCAGCAAGGTGAACGCGTGCGCGGCGGTGCCTTCGGCCGGTACCCCATACCGCCGCTGGGCTTCGAGGTTGGACGACGCCGCAAACCCGGCGATGTAGGCAGCCCGGGCCGCGGCCACCGCCGCCTGCTCGTGGGTGCGCCGCGAGCCCATCTCGATCAGCGGCCGATCCCGGGCGGCGCTGACCATCCGCGCCGCCGCCGACGCGATCGCACTGTCGTGGTTGAAGATCGACAGCACCAAGGTTTCCAGCAGGATGCATTCGGCGAAGCTGCCCTGCACCGAAAGCAGCGGGGAACCCGGGAAATACAACTCGCCCTCGGGGTAGCCGTCGAGGTCGCCGCCGAAGCGGTAGTCACCCAGATACGACACCGTGTCCGGGTCGAGGAAGCCTGCCACCGAGGTCAGTGCAACGTCGTCGAACCTGAACTGCGACAACGTTTCCAAGAACCGGCCGGTGCCAGCCACCACGCCGTAGCGCCGGCCGTCGGGCAGCCGGCGGGCGAACAGCTCGAACGTGGTCCGGCGGTGCGCGGTGCCGTCGCGCAGCGCCGCCGACAACATCGTCAACTCGTATTTGTCGGTCAGCAACCCGACGCACGCAGAGCCGTCCACACCGCAACGGTATCGGGTGCGTCGCGGGTGCTCGGCGTCCCGGGCTGCTCGGTATCCTGGGGAGCATGGTTGCGTCAGCACCGACCAAACCGGGAACCGGCGGGCAGCGCCGGGCCGATCCCGTCGACGTCACTGCCAGTCCGTGGGTCACCATCGTCTGGGACGACCCGGTCAACCTGATGACCTACGTGACGTACGTCTTCCAGAAGCTGTTCGGCTACAGCGAACCGCGGGCCACCACGCTGATGCTGCAGGTCCACAACGAGGGCAAGGCGGTGGTGTCGTCGGGCAGCCGGGAGTCGATGGAAGCCGACGTGTCCAAACTGCATGCCGCCGGCCTGTGGGCGACCATGCAGCAGGACCGCTGAGAGCAAGGGCATCCGGGTTCGCGCGTGCGCAGGTGGCAACGGGTCGAGACGGCCGACGGTCTTCGTTTTCGGTCCGCCCTGGACCCGCGCGAGGCGGCGCTGCTGACCAACCTGGTCGGGTCGATGGTGGGTCTGCTCGACGAGCGGGATTCGTCCTCGCCGCCCGACGAACTCGAGCGGATCACCGGTATGAGGACCGGCAACGTCCAGCGTCCAGACACCGCCACGCTGCAACGGCTGCTGCCGGATTTTCACACGCCCGACGACCACGACTCCGACGTCGGCGAAAGCCTGAACGCCGCGCTGCGCAGCCTGCACGAGCCCGCTATCATCGATGCCAAACGTGTTGCCGCCCAAAAACTATTGGCCACCATCCCGGAGCACGGCGGCCGCGTCGAGCTGACCGAGGACACCGCGAACGCCTGGATCGCCGCCGTCAACGACGTCCGGCTGGCGTTGGGCGCCATGCTCGACATCCGCCCGGGCGGTCCGGACCGGCTGCCCGAAGACCATCCGCTGGCACCCCATCTGGACGTCTACCAGTGGCTGACCGTGCTGCAGGAGTACCTGGTCGTCGCACTGATGGGACGCCGATGAACTCGATCACCGACGTCGGGGGCATCCTCGTCGGCCACCATCACCGGCTGGACACCGACGCAACCCTGGGTTCTGGCTGGGCCAGCGGTGTCACTGTCGTGCTGACTCCGCCCGCCACGGTGGGCGCGGTCGACTCCCGCGGCGGCGCGCCTGGCAGCCGGGAGACCGACCTGTTGGATCCGGCCAACAGCGTGCGCTACGTCGATGCGGTGCTGATCGCCGGGGGCAGCGCCTACGGGCTGGCGGCGGCCGATGGTGTGATGCGCTGGCTGGAGGAACGCGAGCGCGGTGTGGCCATGAACGGCGGCGTGGTGCCCATCGTGCCGGGCGCGGTCATCTTCGATCTGGAGGTTGGCGGCTGGAGTTGCCGCCCGACAGCCGAATTCGGTTATGCCGCATGCGAAGTGGCGGGTTCCCAGGTGGCGGTCGGGACGGTGGGCGCGGCGACGGGCGCGCGGGCCGGTGTGCTCAAGGGTGGTATCGGGACGGCGTCGACGACGCTGGAATGTGGGGTGATCGTCGGCGCGCTGGTGGCGGTGAACTCCGCCGGGGACGTCGTCGACAGGGTCACCGGCCTGCCGTGGTTGGCGTCGATGGCCGACGAGTTCGGGCTGACATCGCCGCCCGCCGACCAGCTCGCCGCGTTGGCGGCACGGCAGAGCCGGTGCAGCCCGCTGGACGCCCCGTTGAATACGACGATCGGTGTGGTGGCGACAAACGCGGCGCTGAGCCCGGCGGGGTGCCGGCGGGTCGCGATCGCCGCGCAGGACGGTTTGGCCCGGGCGATCTGGCCGGCGCACACCCCGGTGGACGGCGACACGGTGTTCGCGCTGGCCACCGGCGCAGTCGAGGTGGCGCCACCGGCGGACACCCCGGCGGCGCTGTCACCGGAGACCGCGCTGCTCACGCAGGTGGGCGCCGCGGCGGCCGACTGCCTGGCCCGCGCCGTGCTGGCCGGGGTCGTCGCCGCGGAGTCGGTGGCCGGAATACCGGCCTACCGGGACCTGTTGCCCGGAGCATTCGAGCAACCGAAGGGAACGCGGAAACGTGCTGGTCATTCGCGCTGATTTGGTGGACGCGATGCTCGCCCACGCCCGCGCCGACCATCCCGACGAGGCCTGCGGGGTGCTGGCCGGCCCGCAGGGTTCCGACCGTCCGGAACGACACATTGCGATGGTCAACGCCGACCGCTCGCCGACGTTCTACCGGTTCGACGCGGCCGAGCAGCTCACGGTGTGGCGGGCTATGGAAAGCTCAGGAGAATCCCCGGTCGTCATCTACCACTCGCACACCGCCACCGAGGCCTACCCCAGCCGCACCGACGTGAGCCTGGCCGCCGAGCCCGACGCCCACTACGTGCTGGTGTCCACCCGCGACCCGGACCGGCACGAGCTGCGCAGCTACCGCATCGTCGCCGGAGTCGTCACCGAAGAGCCCGTCACCATCGTCGAGAACTACCAGGAGTACGCGTGAGCATCACCGTGTCCATCCCGACCATCCTGCGCCCGCACACCGGCGGTCAGAAGCGCGTCGACGCCAACGGTGACACGTTGGCCGCCGTCATCAGCGACCTGGAGGGCAACTACACAGGGATCTCCGAGCGGCTCGTGCAGGACGGCAAGCTGCACCGGTTCGTCAACATCTACGTCAACGACGAGGACGTCCGGTTCTCCGGCGGGCTGGACACCGCGATCGCCGACGGTGACGCGGTGACCATCCTGCCGGCCGTCGCCGGTGGCAGATGACTCGCTACGACTCGCTGCTGGCCGCGCTGGGCCACACCCCGCTGGTCGGTCTTCCGCACTTGTCACCACGCTGGACCGATGAGCCCGCCGCGCCGCACGTACGGCTGTGGGCCAAACTCGAGGACCGCAACCCGACCGGGTCGATCAAGGACCGGCCGGCGCTGCGGATGATCGAGGCCGCCGAGGCCGACGGGCTGCTGGCGCCCGGCGCGACGATCCTCGAGCCGACCAGCGGCAACACCGGGATCTCGCTGGCGATGGCGGCCCGGTTGAAGGGCTACCGGCTGATCGCCGTGATGCCGGAGAACACCTCGGTGGAACGGCGGCAGCTGCTCGAGCTCTACGGCGCCCGGATCATCTTTTCGCCGGCCGAGGGCGGGTCGAACACCGCGGTGGCCACCGCCAAGGAGCTGGCCGCGGCCAACCCGTCGTGGGTGATGCTCTACCAGTACGGCAACCCGGCCAACACCGACGCGCACTACCACGGCACCGGCCCCGAGCTGCTGGCCGACCTGCCCGAGATCACCCACTTCATCGCCGGGCTGGGCACCACCGGCACGCTGATGGGCACCGGCCGGTTTCTGCGTGAGCACGCGCCCGGCGTGCGGATCGTCGCCGCCGAGCCCCGCTACGGCGAGGACGTCTACGCGTTGCGCAACATCGACGACGGTTTTGTGCCGGAACTGTACGACCCCGCCCTGTTGACCACCCGGTACTCCGTCGGCTCCGCCGACGCGGTGCGCCGCACCCGCGAGCTGATCGACGCCGAGGGCATCTTCGCCGGCCTCTCCACCGGCGCGGTGCTGCACGCCGCGCTGGGTCTGGCGGTGAAGGCCGCCACGGCGCGCGAGCGCGCCGACATCGCGTTCGTGGTCGCCGACGCCGGGTGGAAGTACCTGTCGA
Source organism: Mycobacterium sp. (assembly GCF_039583805.1). Taxonomy (GTDB): domain Bacteria; phylum Actinomycetota; class Actinomycetes; order Mycobacteriales; family Mycobacteriaceae; genus Mycobacterium. The sequence goes on from NZ_JAVKSH010000046.1 coordinate 17,869, forward strand.
CCGGCGCCTACGCCGGTAGCGTGGACGAAGCCGAGGACGCGTTGAAAGGGCAACTATGGGCGTGACCGCCGGCGACGATGCAGAGCGCGGCGACGAGGTGGGGGCACGCCCCCTGGCTGCTGCGCGGCGACGGGGCGTGCCTCCACCCGCTTGCGGGGAAGAGCGGTGACATGAACCGCCCGGTCGGGCAGTCGGTCGCACCGGCGCGCCGGCCACCGAAACGCTCCGCTCGGGTGGTCGGCGGGGCCACCATCGTCAGCTTCGTTGCGCTGCTCTACGTCGTCGAGCTGATCGACCAACTGGGTGGCCACCAGCTGGATCGCAACGGCATCCGGCCGCTGGAGGCCGACGGCCTGTGGGGCATCGTCTGCGCGCCGCTGCTGCACGCCAACTGGCAGCACCTGGCCGCCAACACCGGCCCCGCGCTGGTGCTCGGTTTCCTGGTGACGCTGGCCGGGCTGTCGCGGTTCCTGTGGGCGACCGCGATCGTGTGGATTGTCGGCGGGTTCGGCACCTGGCTGATCGGCAACCTGGGTTCGAACTGCGGAGAGACCGACCACATCGGCGCGTCGGGCCTGATCTTCGGTTGGTTGACCTTCCTGCTGGTGTTCGGCTTCTTCATCCGTTCCGGCTGGCAGATCGTGCTCGGCATCGTGGTGCTGTTGTGCTACGGCGGCATCCTGTGGGGGGCGGTTCCGGTGCTGGGTGTGTGCGGCGGCGTGTCGTGGCAGGCGCATCTGTGCGGCGGGATCGCCGGGGTGCTGGCCGCCTACCTGCTGTCGCGTCCGGAGCGTGCCGCCCGACAGCGGCCCGCGCGGTCGCTGCCGACATGAGCCGGGCGTCCCCTGCCAGCAGGCGGGGACCTCAGGCACCGCTCGGGGTCTTCGACTCCGGCGTCGGCGGGCTCACGGTCGCCCGCGCGATCATCGACCAACTACCCGACGAGGACATCATCTACGTCGGCGACACCGGAAACGGCCCCTACGGCCCGCTGCCCATTCCCGAGATCCGCGCGCACGCGCTGGCCATCGGCGACGACCTCGTCGACCGCGGCGTCAAAGCGCTGGTGATCGCGTGCAACACCGCGTCCTCGGCGTGCCTGCGGGATGCCCGCGAACGCTACCGCGTGCCCGTCGTCGAAGTGATCCTGCCCGCCGTGCGCCGCGCTGTCGTCACGACCCGCAACGGTCACGTCGGGGTGATCGGCACGCAGGCGACCATCAACTCACACGCATACCAGGACGCATTCGCCGCCGCCCGCGACATCCAGATCACCGCGGTCGCCTGCCCGCGGTTCGTCGACTTCGTCGAGCGCGGCATCACCAGCGGCCGCCAGGTGCTCGGGCTCGCCGAGGGATACCTCGAGCCGCTGCAGCGCGTCGGCGTCGACACGCTGGTGCTGGGCTGCACGCACTACCCGTTGCTGTCCGGGTTGATCCAGTTGGTGATCGGCGAGCACGTGACGCTGGTGTCCAGCGCCGAGGAGACCGCGAAGGAGGTGGTGCGGGTGCTCACCGAGCGAGACCTGTTGCGTCCGCACCCCGATCATCCCGGGGCGCCCGCCGCGGCCCGGGTGTTCGAGGCCACCGGCGATCCGGACGCGTTTCTGGGCCTGGCGGCGCGGTTTCTGGGACCGGCCGTCACCGGGGTCGCACCGGTGCACCGCCACTCGTCGGCGCACTGACCGCGCAGGTGGGTCCGGGTGCGCTCTTGCGGTGGCAAGTGGAGATGTTTCCGCCAACACGGTCTCGGGCATGGCACAGTAGTGACCGTGCGAATAACCGTGCTCGGCTGCTCCGGCAGCGTCGTCGGTCCGGATTCGCCGGCATCGGGTTATCTGGTCAGGGCGCCGGACACACAGCCGCTGGTCATCGACTTCGGCGGCGGGGTGCTCGGGTCGCTGCAACGGCACATCGATCCCGGGTCGGTGCACGTGCTGCTGTCGCACCTGCACGCCGACCACTGCCTGGATCTGCCCGGGCTGTTCGTGTGGCGGCGCTACCATCCGTCCCCCCCGGTCGGCAAGGCGTTGATGTACGGCCCCAGCGACACCTGGTCGCGGCTGGGCGCGGCGTCGTCGCCGCACGGCGGGGAGATCGACGACTTCTCCGACATCTTCGACATCCGGCATTGGGTCGACGGTGAGCCGGTGACGCTGGGCGCGCTGACGGTGGTGCCGCGCGTCGTGGCGCACCCGACCGAGTCCTACGGCCTGCGGGTCACCGACCCCTCCGGCGCGTCGTTCGCCTACAGCGGCGACACCGGCGCCTGCGACACGCTCGTCGAGCTGGCGCGCGACGCCGACATCTTCCTCTGCGAGGCGTCCTGGACGCACTCGTTCGAACGACCGTGCGCCCTGCACCTGTCGGGGACCGATGCCGGTCGGATGGCGGCGGCGGCCGGTGTTCGGGAGCTGCTGCTCACCCACATCCCGCCGTGGACCTCACGTGAGGACGTGATCAGCGAGGCCAAGGCCGAGTTCGACGGGCCGGTGCACGCGGTGGTCTCCGGCGAGACGATCGACGTCCGGCACGCCTGACCGGGTAGGCCCCGCGCAGCGACCCGTCCCCCGCGGGCGGGTGGTACCGCTGCGCCCGGCTTCGCCGCGCTTGCGATCGCCGCGGGGTCTTCGGCGGCGACCCGCTGCGCCCGGCTTCGCCGCGCTTGCGATCGCCGCTAGTGTTGGCGGGGTGTCCAGACGAGCCGATGGCCGCCTCGACGACGAGCTTCGGCCCGTCGCCATCACCCGCGGATTCACGTTGCACCCGGCCGGGTCGGTGCTGGTCGAATTCGGCCACACCAAGGTCATGTGCACCGCCAGCGTCATCGACGGAGTGCCCCGCTGGCGTAAAGGGTCGGGCCTGGGCTGGCTCACCGCCGAGTACGCGATGCTGCCGTCGGCCACCCACACCCGCAACGACCGGGAATCGGTGAAGGGCCGGCTATCCGGGCGCACCCAGGAGATCAGCCGGCTGGTGGGCAGGTCGTTGCGGGCCGGTATCGACCTGGCGGCGCTGGGGGAGAACACCGTCGCAATCGACTGCGACGTGCTGCAAGCCGACGGCGGCACCCGCACCGCGGCGGTCACCGGCGCTTACGTGGCGCTGGCCGATGCGGTGACGTTCTTGGCGGCGGCCGGCAAGTTGTCCGATCCGCGGCCGCTGTCGTGCGCGATCGCCGCGATCAGCGTCGGCGTGGTGGACGGCCGGATCAGGGTCGACCTGCCCTACTCCGAGGACGCCCGCGCCGAGGTCGACATGAACGTCGTCGCCACCGACACCGGAACCCTGGTGGAGATACAGGGCACCGGCGAGGGCGCGACGTTCCCGCGCTCGACGCTGGACAAGATGCTCGACGCCGCGCTGGGCGCCTGCGACACGCTGTTCACGGCGCAACGTGAGGCGTTGGCGCTGCCCTATCCCGGTGAGTTGCCCGAAGGCCCCGCCCCGCAGAAGGCGTTCGGCAGCTGACCGAGCCCGCGACGACGCGGAGCGAAGCAACGAGGAGGGGCGGCGCCTGTGACCGAGCTGTTGGTCGCCAGCCGCAACCGCGCCAAGCTGGCCGAGCTGCGCCGAGTGCTGGACGCGGCGGCGTTGTCGTCGGTGACGCTGCTGTCACTCGACGACGTGCCCGCGTTCGGCGAGGCTCCCGAGACCGGTGCGACCTTCGAGGACAACGCGCTGGCCAAGGCGCGCGACGGGTTTGCGGCGACGGGTTTGCGTTGTGTCGCTGACGATTCCGGGCTTCAGGTCGCCGCGCTGAACGGCATGCCCGGGGTCCTCTCGGCGCGCTGGTCGGGCGTACACGGCGCCGACGCCGCCAACACCGCGTTGCTGCTGGCGCAGCTGCGCGACGTGCCCGACGAGCGGCGCGGCGCGACGTTCGTATCGGCGTGCGCGCTGGTGTCAGGGTCGGGCTCGGAGGTGGTGGTTCGCGGCGAGTGGCCGGGCCGGATCGCGCGCGAACCGCGCGGCGACGGCGGGTTCGGCTACGACCCGGTGTTCATCCCGGATGGATTTGCTTGCACCGCAGCACAATTGAGCCCTGAGGAGAAGGACGCCGTGTCGCACCGCGGCCGGGCGTTGGCGTTGTTATTGCCGGTTTTGCGCGCGGCGGCGGCGGATGCGCTATAACGCGAAGCGCGCCTTGACATCCTTGGTTTGGAAGTGCTCGACGATGATCCCCAGCAGCGGGATGGTGCCGGCCAGCAGCACGCCGATGGTCTTGGGGACGGGCCAGCGGGCCTTGACCGCAAGGTTGACGGTGAACAGCAGATAGGTGAAGTACACCCAGCCGTGCACAACGCCGATCCAGGTGGGCGGATTGTCCACCTTGACCAGGTAGTGAACCACGATCTCGTAGCACAGCGCGATCAGCCAGACACCCGTCGCCCACGCCATGACGCGGTAGCCCAGCAGCGCGGGGCGGATCTTCTCGGCAGGCGTGGACTGTTGGGTGTCCGGCGTGGTCATGCGGTGGTCCTGTTCTGTCGCTCGGCATCGGATTTGGCCAATTCGGCCAGGTAGGCGTTGTACTCCCGCAGCGCGGGATCGACGCCCGGCAGCGGCGGCGGTTTGGGCCGCTCGGGCAGCAGTCCGGCCGGAATCTCGTTCACCGCGTTGTCGTTTCGCGGTGCGGGCGGCTGTTCTTCGTAGCAGACGAATTGGCGGTAGGCGTACACGCAGAACCCGGCGAACAGCGGCCACTGCAGCGCGTATCCCAGATTCTGGAAGCTGCCCGACACCGACTGGAACCTGGTCCACTGCCACCAGCCCAGGGCCAGGCACCCGCTGGCCGCGACGATCACCAGGGTGACCAGCGCGGGCCTGCGACGACGTGTGGTGGACACGCTTAGACGGTACCGCTTGGCTGATGCCTTCGGTCCGACGAACTCGTCGAGGCGTGCCACCGCCGCGATCGCCGGCCACCACACGGCACCCATCGCTATCGATCACACTGCGAAGGAATTGCCCGGTGGCCTGCTTCACGAGTACTTCCTGCCATGGCTCCAGCCGAATCGGCGTGGTGTGCTTCTTCCCCGGACCGTGCTGAGGCCACAGACACGGCCTGTGTTTGGAGTAATGCGACACGTCGACGCATCCGCTGGTCCGGGCCGCAATCGATGCGTGCTGTGAGAGACCTCCGTCACCGAGGTATAGGCCGAGCAGGTAGCTATCGGCAGCCGCTGCCCGCCGTCTTGTTCCTTGTGTTGTGCGCCAACGTGGCCCGCACCACCGACAGATTTGTCGAGGAACGGAGCGGTAGGATCGCCACGTCGCGCGGGCGTGGTGGAACGGCAGACACGCGGGTTTTAGGTGCCCGTGCTCGAAAGAGCGTGAGGGTTCGAGTCCCTCCGCCCGCACTGGTTGGCGCGATTTATGTTGGAATTCTATGCCCTACTGGGTCTTTCGTTTCCGGGCTCGACGTGGTGCCCACACTCGGGGGAGGTACGCGGGTCGCTTGAGCTTCCCTGCGCCGCTCCGTCACAGCCGCCCGACGGCCCGGTGGCCGAGAGGTGTTCGTGCCGCCGGTGCAGGCGTCGGCTCAACAGGACACTTCGATGGTGAAGTCGGCCGTTGCGGGGGTGGTCGGGTTGTCCGGGTCGGTTCCCTGGGCCGTGCCCCGGACGATGTAGGTGTTGTCGGCGAAGACCGCAGCGGCCTTGCCGACGCCGGAATCGGCAACGCCGGTGAAGCCCTCGAAGTGGTCGATGTTGACCGATTGCGGCTCGGGCTTGCCGCGACCGAGCCGCAGCAGCACCCGGACCCGGGCAGGAGCCACGCTGATGTCCGCGGTCCACAACCACTGCACCTGGCTGCAGGAGACAGCGTGTGACGTGCGTGTGGTCCCGCCGACGGTGACGCGCGCGGTCCGTTGCTGGATTTTCTCCGTCCGCAGGACACATCCCGAGCTCACGGCCGCCACCAGAGACGCGACGACCGCCGCGACGACGCACCGGCTTCTCATCGGCCACCCCCGTCCCCGCAGCCGCCGGACCGCACGTCGCACCGTGTTGTGATCGGACAGTACGCCCAGGTCACGGCACGCCAACAACCGCCACGGCGCTCTCACCTTCGGCGCTGCGCGGCCTTGACCAGATTCGACCCGATGATCAGCCGCTGAATCTCGCTGGTTCCCTCGTAGAGCCGCAACAGCCGGACGTCGCGGTAGATCCGCTCCACCGGCATCTCACGCATGTAGCCGCTGCCGCCGTGGATCTGCACGGCCAGATCGGCGACTGTGCCGGCCATTTCGGTGCAGAACAGTTTTGCGGCCGACGGCGCTACGCGGCGGTCCTGGTCGCTGATCCACAGCTGCGCGGCGTCGCGGACCAGGGCGCGCCCTGCCATCACCCCGGTTTGCTGGTCGGCGATCATGGCCTGCACCAGCTGGAAGTTCCCGATCGGCGTCCCGCCCTGGGTGGCGCCGGCCGCGTGCGCCACCGACTCGTCGAGTGCCCGCTGGGCGGTTCCGACCGCCAAGGCGGCAATGTTGATGCGGCCACGTGCCAACGACGTCATCGCGGCCCGGTAGCCGACGTCTTCGCTGCCGCCCACCAGGGCACCGGCGGGTACCCGCACGTCGGTGAAGGTGACGTCGGAGGTCCAGGCGCCCTCCTGCCCCATTTTGGTGTCCTTGGCGCCGACCGCGACGCCCGTGGTGTCCGCCGGAACCAGGAACACGGCGATGCCGGGGCCGGCGTCGTCGGCGGGGCGGGTGCGCGCGAACACCACGAACAGATCGGCGACCGGGGCGTTGGTGATGTAGCACTTGCTGCCGGAGATCACCCAATCACCCTGATCGCGAACGGCTTTGGTGCGCAGCCCGGCCGGGTTCGACCCGGCGCCGGGCTCGGTCAACGCGAACGACGCCACCACCTCGCCGCCGGCCATCGCTGTGAGCCAGCCGGCCTTCTGGTCGTCGGTGCCGAACCCCACCAGGACCTGACCGGCGATGCCGTTGTTGGTGCCGAACATCGATCGCAGCGCCGGCGACGTGTAGCCCAACTCCATCGCCAACTCGACGTCCTGGGCCAGGTTCAGGCCGAGGCCGCCCCACTCCCGGGGCAGGGCGTAGCCGAAGAGCCCCATCCTCTTGGCCTGGTCGCGAAGATCGTCGGGAACCCGGTCGGTGGCCATGATCTCCTGCTCGCGGGGGAGGACGGCGGTGCGGACGAACTGACGGGTCTGTGCCAGGATCTGCTGGAAATCGTCGTCGTCGTCGACTGAGGTGGCCATCAGTGCGTCCCGAGGGGACCGGCGGCTTGAGCCGTCGGGGGAATCGGGACTTCCGCCGCGTGGCGGCGGATC
>NZ_JAVKSH010000047.1:0-24955 GCF_039583805.1 Mycobacterium sp.
GGCCGGCGAACGCCGCGATCTCCGCGACCGCACGGCGCGCGTCGGGGTCGACGTCGAAGCTGAGCCGGAACAGGTTGGCCGTCTTGTCCCAGGTGTGAGCCCGCACCGGCACGCCGTCGTGCCGGAGCCGGTCGACACACCCGCGACTGCCCAGACGACGCGCCGAAGTGCGCACATGCGGCCGGTCGTGCCCCACATCCATCATTAACGTTACCGAGAGGTAACGGATGCCTGAGTGTCGGTCTGGAGGAGCACGCCGGGTGACGCGGATCGGCGGCCCGTCGTAGCGTGGAGTGGTGACCGCACCGAGCCATCTGCCCCGCACCGTCGGCGAGCTGCGTGCCGCCGGGCACCGCGAGCGGGGCGTCAAAGCCGAAATCCGGGAAAACCTGCTGGCACGCCTTGCCGAAGGCGCAGACGGTGAAGCGATATGGCCGGGCATCCTGGGTTTCGACGACACCGTGATCCCGCAGCTGGAGCGGGCGCTGATCGCGGGCCACGACGTCGTGCTGCTCGGCGAACGCGGCCAGGGCAAAACCCGGCTGCTGCGGGCGCTGGTCGGCCTGCTCGACGAGTGGACGCCGGTGATCGCCGGCGCCGAACTGCCCGAGCACCCCTATTCGCCGATCACCCCGGAGTCGATCCGGCGGGCGCGCGAGCTCGGCGACGAGCTGCCGGTGGCGTGGCGGCACCGCAGCGAGCGGTACACCGAGAAGCTGGCGACCCCCGACACGTCCGTGGCCGATCTGGTCGGCGACGTCGATCCGATCAAGGTGGCCGAGGGCCGCAGCCTGGGCGATCCGGAAACCATTGCCTACGGCCTGATTCCGCGCGCGCATCGCGGCATTGTCGCGGTCAACGAGCTGCCCGACCTGGCCGAGCGCATCCAGGTGTCGATGCTCAACGTCATGGAGGAGCGCGACATCCAGGTTCGCGGCTACACGCTGCGGCTACCCTTGGACGTGCTGGTGGTGGCCAGCGCCAACCCCGAGGACTACACGAACCGCGGCCGCATCATCACCCCGCTCAAAGACCGGTTCGGCGCGGAGATCCGCACCCACTACCCGTTGGAGATCGACGCCGAGATCGGCGTCATCTGCCAGGAGGCGCATCTGAGCGCCCAGGTCCCCGCCCATTTGATCGAGGTGGCCGCCCGGTTCGCCCGCTACCTGCGGGAATCGCGGTCGGTCGATCAGCGCTCCGGGGTGTCGGCGCGGTTCGCGATCGCCGCGGCCGAGACGGTGGCGGCCGCCGCGCGGCACCGCGGCGCCCTGCTCGGCGAGACCGATCCGGTGGCCCGGGTGGTGGACCTGGGCACGGTGATCGACGTGCTGCGCGGCAAGCTGGAGTTCGAGTCCGGCGAGGAAGGCCGCGAGCAGGCCGTGCTCGAGCACCTGCTGCGCCGCGCCACCGCCGACACCGCGTCGAAAGCCCTCGGCGGAATCGACGTCGGCGCGTTGGTCGCCGCGGTGGAGGGCGGTTCCGCGGTGACGACGGGCGAACGAGTGTCGGCCAAGGACGTGCTGGCCGCGCTGCCTGATCTGCCCGTCATCGACGCTATCGCGCAGCGGCTGGGCGCGGAGTCCGAGGGCGAGCGCGCAGCGGCGCTGGAATTGGCCTTAGAGGCGCTGTATCTGGCCAAGCGTATCGACAAGGTATCCGGCGAGGGCGAAACCGTCTATGGCTGAACTTTTTAAGGGACACTCGCTGCGCTACTCGGCGTATACCGGCGGGCCGGACCCGCTGGCTCCGCCGGTGGACCTGCGCGAGGCCCTCGAGCAGATCGGGCAGGACGTGATGGCGGGCACCTCGCCGCGGCGGGCGCTCTCGGAGTTGCTGCGCCGCGGCACCAGAACCATGCCGGGGGCCGACAAGTTGGCCGCAGAGGCCAACCGTCGGCGGCGGGAGCTGTTGCGCCGCAACAACTTAGACGGCACTCTCCAGGAGGTCAAAAAGCTGCTCGACAACGCGGTCCTGGCTGAGCGCAAGGCGCTGGCCCGCGCGTTGGACGACGACGCCCGGTTCTCGGAGTTGCAGCTGGATGCGCTGTCGCCGTCGCCGGCCAAGGCCGTCCAGGAGTTGTCCGACTACTCCTGGCGCAGCGCCGAGGCCCGTGAATCCTATGAGCAGATCAAGGATCTGCTCGGCCGCGAGATGCTCGACCAACGTTTTGCCGGCATGAAGCAGGCTCTTCAGGGCGCCACCGACGAGGACCGCCGCCGCGTCACCGAGATGCTCGACGACCTCAACGACCTGCTGGACAAGCACGCGAAAGGGCAGGACTCCCAGAGTGACTTCGACGAGTTCATGGCCAAGCACGGCCAGTTCTTCCCGGAGAACCCGCGCAACGTCGAGGAGCTGCTCGATTCGCTGGCCAAGCGCGCCGCCGCCGCGCAGCGCTTCCGCAACAGCCTCAGCCCCGAGCAACAGGCCGAGCTGGATGCGTTGGCGCAGCAGGCATTCGGATCACCGGCGCTGATGCAAGCGTTGGGTCGCCTGGACGCCCACCTGCAGGCGGCACGGCCCGGTGAGGACTGGCACGGCAGCGCGGAATTCTCCGGCGACAACCCGTTGGGCATGGGCGAGGGCGCGCAGGCACTGGCCGACATCGCCGAGTTGGAGCAGCTGGCCGAGCAGCTTTCGCAGAGCTACCCGGGCGCGACGATGGACGACGTCGACCTGGACGCGCTGGCCCGCCAGCTCGGCGATCAGGCCGCCGTCGACGCCCGGACACTGGCCGAGCTGGAGCGAGCGCTGCTGCACCAGGGCTTCTTGGATCGCGGTTCCGACGGCCAGTGGCGGCTCTCGCCCAAAGCGATGCGCCGGCTCGGCGAGACGGCGTTACGGGATGTGGCAGAACACCTTTCGGGGCGTCACGGGGAGCGGGATCACCGGCGTGCCGGCGCGGCCGGCGAACTGACCGGAGCCACGCGGCCGTGGCAGTTCGGGGACACCGAGCCGTGGAACGTCACCCGGACGTTGACCAATGCGGTGCTGCGCCAAGCGGGAACCGCTCCGCCCGAAGGCGCAGCGGGCCCGATCACGATCAGCGTCGATGACGTCGAGGTGTCCGAGACCGAAACCCGCACCCAGGCCGCGGTCGCGCTGTTGGTGGACACCTCGTTTTCGATGGTGATGGAGAACCGCTGGCTGCCGATGAAGCGCACCGCACTGGCGCTGAACCACCTGGTGAGTACCCGGTTCCGTTCGGATGCGTTGCAGATCATCGCGTTCGGCCGCTACGCGCGGACGATGACCGCCGCCGAGCTGGCGGGTCTGGAGGGCGTCTACGAGCAGGGCACCAACCTGCATCACGCGCTGGCGCTGGCCGGCCGGCATCTGCGCCGGCACCCGGCTGCACAACCGGTGGTGCTGGTGGTCACCGACGGCGAGCCGACCGCGCACCTGGAAGACCTGGCGGGCGAAGGCTCGGCGGTGTTCTTTGACTACCCGCCGCACCCGCGCACCATCGCGCACACCGTGCGCGGTTTCGACGACATGGCCCGGTTGGGCGCTCAGGTGACGATCTTTCGGCTGGGCGACGACCCGGGGTTGGCCCGGTTTCTCGACCAGGTGGCGCGGCGGGTCGAAGGGCGCGTCGTGGTGCCCGATCTGGACGGGCTGGGCGCGGCGGTGGTCGGCGACTACCTGCGGTCGCGCCGACGCCGGCGCTGACGCAGCCGGCGAGCGTGCTCGGCGAGCCTCAGCCGCGGGCTTTGCGGTTCTTGCGCTTGATGCCGACACTGCCCCACAACGAGTAACCACGGATCTTCACCGTCGGCGCACCGGGGGTTCCCTCGCCGCCGACCTGCTGGTCGAAGACGCCCATCACCCCGCGTCCGTTGATTTCGACGTTGACTTCCGGGGGCAGCAGAATCGTCTGCCCGCCCATGATCGACCAGGCGTGGATCACCACTTCGGTGGAGGTGAAGTCGGCGTAGCGCAAATCGATCACCCCGCCGCCCCACAGCGCGAGCGTGCTCAGCTTCTTGGGCACGTTCCACCGGCCGCGCCGTTCGAACGCGCTCATGACGGCCAGCAGCAGGGTGGAGGGCGCCGGCTCGCAGGCTCGGCCGCGCAGCGGGCTCATCGACGAGCCCAGCAGGTCAGCCCGCAGACGATCCAACTCGTCGTAGGTCCGTGCAGCGTAGGCCTTGGGCAGCCGGGTTTCGTACTCGCTCATCGGCAGGTGTCCCTGCGTCACGGCTTCCCGGAGGAGCTGTGCCAGCTGGATGCGGTCGGTGTCCCCGGCGCGCGAACTCTGCGCCCTTTCGTCCCGCCGCGCTGACTCGCTCATCACCGACGAGCCTACGACGACCAGGCGTCACCGCAAGGCGAGTTGGCTAAACCGCGTCGCCGGCTGACGGCCCGGCCCAGCTCGGCGGACGTTTCTGCAGGAACGCCAGCATGCCTTCGCGGGCCTCGTCGGAGACGAACAGCCTCGCCGAGTCCATGCTGAGCCGTTCGGCGTCGCGGTCGAAGCCCGCCAGCACGGCGGCGGTGGTCAGGGCCTTGGATGCGGCCAGCCCCTGCGGGGAGCCGCGCCCGATGTCGGCGACCAGCCCCGCCACCGCCGCGTCGACGTCGTCGACGGCCTGCGTGATCAGCCCGATCGCCGCGGCTTCGGCGGCGCCGAACGTCTCGCCGGTCAGGTAGTAGCGGGCTGCCGCCCGGGCGGACAGTTTCGGCAGCAGGGTCAGCGAGATGATCGCCGGGGCGACACCGATCCGCGCCTCGGTCAGCGCGAAGGTGCTGCGCGGGCCGGCGACCGCGATGTCGCAGGCGCCGACCAGGCCCATGCCGCCGGCCCGGACGTGGCCGTCGACGGCGGCGATCACCGGCAGTGGGGCGGCGACGATGGCGCGCAGCAGCGCCGCCAGGTCGCGGGCCCGGCCGGCGGCCGCCTCGATCGGGTCGCCCCCGCTGGCCTCGCCGAGGTCGGCCCCCGCACAAAACGTGGTGCCGGTGTGGCCGAGCACCACCGCCCGCACCTGCGCGTCGGCGGCGGCGTCGCGCAGACCCTGGTGCAGTTGGCCGACCAGCTCGGCTGACAGCGCGTTGCGGTTGGCCGGCGAGTTCAGCGTCAGCCGCGCATAAGGCTGCCCGGTGCCCGTCGGCCCTGCGTACTCGACCAGCCTGGCCATCAGTACGACCGGGGCAGGCCCAGCGACGTCTGCGCGACGAAGTTGAGCACCATCTCCCGGCTCACCGGGGCAATCCGCGACAGCCGGGAGGCGACGAGTGCGGCGGCGATGCCGTACTCCTGGGTCAGCCCGTTGCCGCCCAGGCACTGCACGGCCTGGTCGACCGCGCGTGCCGACGCCTCGCCGGCGGCGTATTTGGCCATGTTGGCCGCTTCGGCGGCGCCCGCGTCGTCGCCGTTGTCGTAGAGTGTCGCCGCCTTCTGCGTCATCAGCTTGGCCAGCTCGACCTCGATGTGGTTCTGCGCCAACGGATGTGCCAGGCCCTGGTGGGCTCCGATCGGGGTACCCCACACCTGGCGGGTCTTGACGTAGTCGGTGGCCTTGGTGATCGCGAAGCGGCCCATGCCCACCGCGCTGGCCGCGCCCATGATGCGTTCCGGGTTCAGCCCGGCGAACAGTTGCGCGATCGCGGCGTCCTCGCTGCCCACCAGCGCGTCGGCGGGCAGCCGGACGTCGTCGATGAACACCTGGAACTGGCGTTCCGGGCTGACCAGCTCCATCTCGATCGGGGTGAAGGTGAAACCCGGCGCGTCGGTGGGGACGACGAACAGCGCCGGACGCAGCGACCCGGACTCGGCTCCGGTGTCTTTGTAGGTGCGGCCCACCACCAGCACCGCCTGCGCCTGGTCGACCCCGGAGATGTACACCTTCTGCCCGGTGAGGATCCAGTCGCTGCCGTCGCGGCGCGCGGTGGTGGTGATCCGGTGCGAGTTGGACCCGGCGTCGGGCTCGGTGATCGCGAACGCCATGGTGATCGAGCCGTCGGCGATCCCGGGCAGCCAGCGCTGCTTCTGCTCGTCGGTGCCGAACTTGGCGATGATGGTGCCGTTGATGGCCGGCGACACCACCATCATCAGCAGCGCGCAACCGTGCGCGGCCATCTCCTCCATCACCAGCGACAGCTCGTACATGCCGGCGCCGCCGCCGCCGTACTCCTCGGGCAGGTTCACCCCGATGAAGCCGAGTTTGCCTGCCTCACTCCACAATTCGTCGGTGTGCTGATGCGCCCGGGCTTTCGCCAGGTAGTAGTCCTGGCCGTAGCCGGATACCAGCGCGGCCACCGCCTTGCGCAGCGCCTGACGTTCCTCGTTCTCGATGAAGCTGGTGTCGGTCATCGGTGATCCCCTTCTGCTGCGTCGACGCGGGCCAGCACGGCGCCGACCTCGACCTGGTCGCCGGCGCCGACGTTGAGGTGGGCGAGCACGCCGTCGGTGGGCGCGGTGATGGTGTGCTCCATTTTCATAGCTTCCAGCCAGATCAGCGGTTGGCCGGCGGTTACGGTGTCGCCGACCGCGGCGGCGACGCGAATGACGTTGCCGGGCATCGGCGCCACCAACGATCCCTGCTCGACCGCCGACCCGGGCTCACCGAAGCGCGGCACCGCGACCAGGTGCACCGGCCCGTGCGGCGAATCGACGTAGACGTCCGGGGAACGGTCACCGTATCGCGCGACGGCGAAGCTTCGCGCGACGCCGTCGCCGTCGGCCAGCACGACCTGCTGCGGGCAGCACGAGACCAGCCGCACCGCCTCATGCCCGGCGATGGTCACACCGGTTCTGGCGAAGCGGTATTCGATGCGATGCTCGGCGCCGTCGTCGTCGAGATAAACCTTGACCTGGTAGCCCGACGGCAAGTTGCGCCAGCCGCTGGGAATCGAGCCCAGCACGGGGGCCACAGCCCGGTTGTGCGCGGCGTCGGCCAGGGCGGCGGCGATCGCCGAGAGCCGCACACCGGCAGGGTCGGCCGGCGGAGCCGCCAGCTCGGCCAGGCCGTGGGTCTCGACGAACGCGGTGTCGGTGGCGCCGTCGAGAAACGCCGGATGGCGCAGCACGTTGACCAGCAGGTCGCGGTTGGTGCGCAGCCCGTGGATGCGGCTGCGGGCCAACGTGTCCGCGAGCATCAGCGCGGACTGTCGTCGCGTCGGAGCGTAGGAGATGACCTTGGCCAGCATCGGGTCGTAATGGATGGGAACGGTCGACCCGTCGCAGATCCCGGAGTCCAGCCGGATCCCGCCGCGGGCGCCCAACGTGTCGAATTCGGCCCGCACCGCCGGCACGGCGAAGTGGTGCACCCGTCCGGCCTGCGGCGCCCAGCCCCGCGCCGGATCCTCGGCGTAGAGCCGGACCTCGATTGAATGCCCTTGCGCGGCAGGCGGTTCCGCATCCAGGCGGGCGCCGTCGGCCACCGCGAGCTGCAGCTCGACCAGGTCGAGTCCGGTGGTCTCCTCGGTGACGGGGTGCTCGACCTGCAGCCGGGTGTTCATCTCCAGGAAGTAGAAGTCGCCGCCGTCGTCGGCGAGGAATTCCACCGTGCCCGCGCCGGTGTAGCCGATCGCGCCGGCGGCCAGTCGGGCGGCGTCGAACAGCTTGGCCCGCATGCCGGGTGTGCGCTGCACCAGCGGTGAGGGCGCCTCTTCGACGATCTTCTGGTGCCGCCGCTGAATCGAGCACTCCCGCTCGCCGACCGCCCACACGGTGCCGTGGCTGTCGGCGAGCACCTGCACCTCGACGTGGTGCCCGGTGGGCAGGTAGCGCTCGCAGAACACCGTCGGATCCCCGAACGCGGAGGCCGCCTCACGCTGGGCGGCCGCGACTTCACCGGGCAGCGAGGACAATTCGGTCACCACCCGCATTCCGCGTCCGCCGCCCCCCGCCGACGCCTTGACCAGCACCGGCAGCTGCGCCTCGGTGACCCCGTTCGGGTCGAGCTCTTCGAGCACCGGGACCCCCGCGGCGGCCATCAACTTCTTGGCCTCGATCTTCGAGCCCATCGCCCGCACCGCCGCGACCGGCGGGCCGATCCAGGTCAGGCCGGCGCCGGCCACGGCCGCCGCGAAATCGGCGTTCTCCGAGAGGAATCCGTATCCCGGATGCACGGCGTCGGCGCCTGCCGCGCGGGCGGCGGCGATGATCGCCTCGGCGTTGAGGTAGTCGGTGGGCTGCGGCAGCCGCACCCGCGTGTCGGCTTCGGCGACGTGCGGCGCCGCGGCGTCGGGATCGGTGTAGACCGCGACAGTGCCCAGGCCCAGCCGCCGGCAGGTGGCGAACACGCGGCGCGCGATCTCGCCGCGGTTGGCCACCAGCACCCGGGTGATCACCGAGCGCCTCACATCCGGAAGACGCCGAAGTTCGACGTCCCCTCGATCGGTGCGTTGGCGATGGCGGACAAGCACATTCCCAGCACGGTGCGGGTGTCACGCGGGTCGATCACGCCGTCGTCGTAGAGCCGGCCGGACAGGAACATCGGCAGCGACTCGGCTTCGATCTGCGCCTCGATGGCCGCCCGCATAGACGCATCAGCCGCGGCGTCAAAATCCTGGCCGCGGGCGGCCGCGGCCGCACGGCTGACGATGGAGATCACCCCGGCCAGCTGCGCGCCGCCCATCACCGCGGCCTTCGCGGACGGCCAGGCGAACAGGAACCGCGGGTCGTAGGCGCGCCCGCACATGCCGTAGTGCCCGGCGCCGTAGGACGCTCCGATCAGCAGAGAAATGTGCGGAACGGCGGAATTGGAGACGGCGTTGATCATCATCGAGCCGTGTTTGATCATCCCGCCTTCCTCGTAGTCCTTGCCGACCATGTAGCCGGTCGTGTTGTGCACGAACAACAGTGGCGTGTTCGAGCGGTTCGCCAGCTGGATGAACTGGGTGGCCTTCTGGGATTCCGCACTGAACAGCACCCCGCGCGCGTTCGCCAGGATGCCCAGTGGGTAGCCGTGCAGGCTGGCCCATCCAGTCACCAGCGACGAGCCGTAGAGCGCCTTGAACTCGTCGAACTCCGAGCCGTCGACGATGCGGGCGACCACCTCGCGCGGATCGAACGGGGTGCGCAGGTCCGGCGGCACGATGCCGATCAGCTCCCCGGCGTCGAACAGCGGCTCGCTCACCGGTCCCGGTGCCGGCCCCTTCTTGACCCAGTTCAGCCGCGCCACGATGCGACGCCCGATCCGCAGCGCGTCGAGCTCGTCGACGGCGAAGTAGTCGGCCAAACCCGAGACGCGGGCATGCATTTCGGCGCCGCCGAGGGACTCGTCGTCGGACTCCTCGCCGGTTGCCATCTTC
This sequence comes from Mycobacterium sp., assembly GCF_039583805.1. Taxonomy (GTDB): domain Bacteria; phylum Actinomycetota; class Actinomycetes; order Mycobacteriales; family Mycobacteriaceae; genus Mycobacterium. Next base: position 9,265 of record NZ_JAVKSH010000047.1, read on the forward strand.
ACCAGCGGCGGCCCGGCCAGGAATACCTTGGAACGTTCCTTGATCATCACCACGTGATCGCTCATCCCGGGGACATAGGCGCCGCCCGCAGTAGAGTTGCCGAAAACCAAAGCGATGGTCGGTATTCCGGCCGCCGAGAGGCGGGTGAGGTCGCGGAACATCTGCCCGCCGGGGATGAAGACCTCCTTCTGGGTGGGCAGGTCCGCCCCGCCGGACTCCACCAGCGAGATCACCGGCAGCCGGTTTTCGAACGCTATCTGATTGGCCCGCAATATCTTCCGCAGCGTCCACGGGTTGCTGGTGCCGCCTTTCACCGTGGGGTCGTTGGCGACGATCACGCACTCCACCCCGCTGACCATGCCGATGCCGGTGACGACGCTGGCCCCGACCTGGAACTCGCTGCCCCAGGCGGCCAGCGGGCACAGCTCCAGGAAAGGGGAGTCCGGGTCGACGAGCAGCTCGATACGCTCGCGGGGGGTCAGCTTGCCGCGGGCGTGATGGCGCTCGACGTATGTCGGGCCGCCACCGGCCAGCGCCTTGGCCAGTTCGGCGTCGAGCTCGGCGAGCTTGGCGGTCAGCGCCGCAGCCGCGTCGGCGTAGCCCGCGGAGTTCGGGTCGAGGGTGGAGGCCAGCGCGGTCACAGCCGCCGCCGTCGATGCAGTGGGGGCACCCCCAGCGGCGCGGCGGCCAAGGGGCGAGGAGGCGGAGTGATCACGATTGGTACCCGAGCGTCTTGGCGGCCAGCGCGGTCAGGATCTCGGTGGTTCCGCCGCCGATGCCCAGGATCCGCATGTCGCGGTACTGGCGTTCGACTTCGGATTCGGCCATGTAGCCCATCCCGCCGAACAGCTGGACGGCCTGGTGGGCCACCCATTCGCCGGCGTCCACCGCGGTGTTCTTGGCGAAGCACACCTGTGCGATCAGGTTGGTCTCGCCGGCCAGTTGACGCTCCACGACGTGGCGGGCGTACACCCGGGCGACGTCGGTGCGGCGGGCCATCTCGGCCAGCGTGTTCTGCACGGCCTGCCGGGAGATCAACGGACGGCCGAACGTCTGGCGGTCCCGGCACCATGCGGCGGTGATGTCCAGACACCGCTGTGCACTCGAATATGCCTGTGCGGCAAGGCCGATACGTTCGGAGACGAATGCCTGCGCGATCTGTGCGAAACCGGTGTTCTCGACGCCGACCAGGTTGGCCGCCGGCACGGCTGCGTCGGTGAACGACAGCTCCGCGGTGTCCGAGGAGCGCCAGCCCATCTTGTCCAGCTTGCGGGTCACCTCAAACCCGGGCGTACCACGTTCAATGACCAGCAGCGAGACGCCTTCCGCGCCGGGACCGCCGGTGCGCACCGCGGTGACGACATAGTCGGCGCGCACCCCGGAGGTGATGTAGGTCTTGGCGCCGTTGACGACGTAGTGGTCGCCGTCCCGAACCGCGGTGGTGCGCAGGTGCCCGACGTCGGAGCCGCCGCCGGGCTCGGTGATGGCCAGCGCGCCGATCATCTCCCCGGCCAGCGTCGGACGGACGAACCGCTCGATGAGCCGATCGTCTCCGGAGGCCACCATGTGCGGCACCGCGATGCCGCAGGTGAACAGCGACGCGAACACCCCGCCCGGCGTGCCGGCCTCGTGCAGCTCCTCGCAGATGATCACCGCGTCGGCGCCGTCACCGCCACCCCCGCCGACCGATTCGGGCAGGCCCGCGCCCAGCAGCCCGGCCGCCCCGGCACGCCGGTGCAGCTCGCGCGGCAGCTCGCCGGCCCGCTCCCACTCGTCGACGTGGGGGAGGATCTCCCGCTCGGCGAACGAGCGCACCGTTTTGCGCAGCTGGTCGCGTTCGGGTGTGGTCCAGATGCTCACAGCACGCTCTCCGGGACGTCGACGTGGCGGCTGCGCAGCCATTCGCCCAGCCCCTTGGCCTGCGGGTCGAACCGGGCCTGGTAGGCCACCCCCTGGCCGAGGATGCCGTCGATGACGACGTTGACCGCCCGCAGGTTGGGCAGCAGATGCCGGGTGACCGGCAGATCCGCGGTCTCCGGCAGCAGCTCCCCGAGCAGCTCGACGGTCAGCGTGTGGGCCAGCCAGCGCCACGCCTCGTCGCTGCGCACCCACACCCCGACGTTGGCCGAGCCGCCCTTGTCGCCGCTGCGGGCGCCGGCCACCAGGCCCAGCGGCACCCGCCGGGTGGGCCCCGGCGGCAGCGGCGGCGGCAACGGCGGCGGGTCGGCGGGCGCCAGCTCCCGGGTGTCGGCGGAGCACGGGATCGCGACGCGGGTGCCGTCGGCGTGCACCGCGGCGTGGGGCACCGCGGCCGCGTCGACGTAGCCGGCGGTGAACACGCCGTAGACCTGACCCTCGCCGGGCGGGGTTGTCACGTGAAAGCCGGGGTAGCTGGCCAGCGCCAGCTCCACCGCCGCCGAGGAGAACTGTCGTCCCACGGTGGCGGGGTCGGGGTCGCGGACCACGCAGCGCAGCAGCGCGCTGGCGGCTTCCTCGGTGTCGGCGTCGGCGTGGTCGGTGCGCGCCAGGGTCCACTGCAGCTCGGCCGGTTTGACGGTCAGGCCGGTTTCCAGCTGCCGTCGCACCAGCTCGGCCTTGGCGTCGATGTCCAGGCCGGTCAGCACGAACGTCATCGAGTTGCGGAAGCCGCCGATGCTGTTCAGCGACACCTTGTAGGTGGGCGGCGGCGGCTCGCCGGCCACGCCGGTGAGCCGCACCCGGTCCGGCCCGTCCGCGGCCAGCTCGATGCTGTCCATCCGGGCGGTGACGTCGGGGTTGGCGTAGCGGGCGCCGCCGACCTCGTAGAGCAGCTGCGCGGTCACGGTGTCGACGCTGACCGCGCCCCCGGTCCCGGGGTGTTTGGTGATCACCGACGAGCCGTCCACGGCGATCTCGGCCAGCGGGAAGCCGGCATGGGTCAGATCCTCGACGTCGGTGAAGAACGCGTAGTTGCCGCCGGTGGCCTGCACCCCGCACTCGATGACGTGGCCGGCGACCACCGCACCGGCGAGCCGGTCGTAGTCGGTGCGGTCCCAGCCGAAGTGCGCCGCCGCCGGGCCGACGATCACCGAGGCGTCGGTGACCCGGCCGGTGACGACGACGTCGGCGCCGCTGTCCAGGCAGTCGACGATGCCCCAGGCGCCCAGGTAGGCGTTGGCGGTCAGCGGGGCGCCCAGGCCCAGCTGCCCGGCCCGCGACAGCAGGTCGTCGCCTTCGACGTGCGCCACCCGCACCGGGATGCCCAGCCGCTCGGCCAGCGCCCGCACCGCGTCGGCCAGACCGGCCGGGTTGAGGCCGCCCGCGTTGGCGACGATGCGCACGCCGCGGTCATGCGCGAGCCCCAGGCACTCCTCGAGCTGGGTGAGGAAGGTCCTGGCGTAGCCGCGGTCGGGGTTGCGGGCGCGGTCGCGGCCCAGGATGAGCATGGTCAGTTCGGCCAGGTAGTCGCCGGTGAGGTAGTCCAGCTCCCCGCCGGTGAGCATCTCGCGCATCGCGGAGAGCCGGTCGCCGTAGAACCCCGAGCAGTTGCCGATCCGGACCGCAGGCATCGCGCGCGTGTCCTCCTCCCGGGGTGAGGGTTCCGCCGATCTACCAACCAACCGGTAGGTTAGCGGGTACCGCAGGTGTCACGTCAAGGATGCCTCGCCGACGCGGGTGCCGTTCCCAGCGATTCGATTTGGGCCGACCCGAGGTCAGCTATTATTCTTCAACGCACGCGATGCCGCCGATCTGCGCGGCGCCGCGCTTCCCTACCAGGAGTAAGGCCCCATCATGGCTGTGCCCAAGCGCAGAATGTCGCGCGCGAACACCCGGAGCCGGCGTGCGCAGTGGAAGGCCGCCAAGCCCGAACTCGTCGGCGTGACGGTGGCAGGTCAGCGGCACAAGGTGCCCCGCCGGCTGCTGAAGGCGGTGCGGCTGGGCCTGATCGATCTCGACCGCCGATAGCCGGTCGGCGCAACTCTTAGGTCGTTCTCAGACGATTGGATGACACTGGTGGCCGTGCGGATTCTTGTGGTTGACGACGATCGCGCAGTGCGCGAATCGCTGCGCAGGTCGCTGGCGTTCAACGGGTATTCGGTGACGCTGGCCCAGGACGGCGTCGAGGCCCTCGACATGATCACCAACGACCGGCCCGACGCGCTGGTGCTGGACGTCATGATGCCGCGACTGGACGGGCTGGAAGTGTGCCGTCATCTGCGCAGCACCGGCGACAGCCTGCCGATCCTGGTGCTGACCGCCCGCGACGCGGTCTCCGAACGGGTCGCCGGCCTGGACGCGGGGGCCGACGACTACCTGCCCAAGCCGTTCGCCCTCGAGGAGCTGCTGGCCAGGCTGCGGGCGTTGTTGCGCCGCACCAGGTCCGAAGACTCCCGCGAGGCCGTCGCGCTGACGTTCGCCGATCTCACCCTGGACCCGCTGACTCGGGAGGTCACCCGCGGCGGTCGGCAGATCAGCCTGACCCGAACCGAATTCGCGCTGCTGGAGATGCTGATCGCCAACGCGCGGCGGGTAATGTCCCGCAGCCGCATCCTCGAAGAGGTGTGGGGTTTGGACTTCCCCACTTCCGGCAACGCGCTGGAGGTGTACGTCGGGTATCTGCGTCGCAAGACCGAAGCCGAGGGAGAGCCGCGGCTGATCCACACCGTTCGCGGGGTGGGTTACGTGCTACGCGAAACACCTCCCTGATGTCCTGGCTTCGTCGGCGGCACCGGGCTCCGCTGCGAGCGAGCACCTCGTTGTCGTTGCGGGGCCGGGTGATGCTGCTGGCGATGTCCATGGTGGCCATGGCGATCGTGGTGATGGCGGCGATCGTGTACGCGGTGATCTCCGCGGCGCTGTACAAGGACATCGACACCCAGCTGCAGAGCCGGGCGGAGCTGCTCATCACCAGCGGTTCGCTGGCCGCCGACCCCGCGAAAGCCATCGAGGGCACGGCGTATTCCGACGTCAACGCGATGCTGGTGAATCCGGGCCGTGCGATCTACACCGCCAACCAGCCGGGGCAGCGGCTGCCGGTGGGGGCGCCGGAGCGGGCCGTCATCCGCGGCGAGTTGTTCATGTCGCGGCGCACCGTAGCCAATCAGCGGGTGCTGGCCGTTCACCTGCGCAACGGCAGCTCGCTGCTGATCTCCAAGAGCCTGGCCCCGACCGACGCGGTCATGATGAGACTGCGGTGGGTGCTGCTGATCGTCGGCGGCGTCGGTGTCGCCGTCGCCGCGGTGGCGGGCGGGATGGTCACCCGGGCCGGACTGCGGCCGGTGGCACGGCTCACCGGAGCGGCCGAGCGGGTGGCCCGCACCGACGACCTGCGGCCCATCCCGGTGTACGGCAGCGACGAACTGTCCAGGCTCACCGAGGCATTCAATCTGATGCTGCAGGCGCTGGCCGAGTCCCGGGAACGGCAGGCACGCCTGGTCACCGACGCCGGCCACGAACTGCGCACCCCGCTCACCTCGCTGCGCACCAACGTCGAGCTCCTGATGGCCGCGATGCAACCCGGGGCGCCGCCGCTGCCGGAGCAGGAGATGGCCGACCTGCGCGCCGACGTGATCGCGCAGATCGCGGAGTTGTCCACGCTGGTGGGCGACCTGATCGACCTCACCCGGGACGACGCCGGCGCGGTGGTCGACGAGCCGGTGGACCTGTCCGAGGTCGTCGAGCGCAGCCTGGAGCGGGTGCGCCGGCGCCGCAACGACGTCGACTTCGACGTCGACGTGATCGCCTGGCAGGTCGACGGCGACGCGGCGGCACTGTCGCGGGCAGTGCTGAACCTGATGGACAACGCGGCCAAGTGGAGCCCGTCCGGCGGACGCGTCGGCGTCCGGCTGACCCAGCTCGACCCGTCCCACGCCGAGCTGGTGGTCTGCGACCACGGACCGGGCATTCCGCAGCACGAGCGTGCTCTGGTGTTCGACCGGTTCTACCGGTCGGCGTCGGCGCGAGCCATGCCCGGCTCCGGGCTGGGACTGGCGATCGTCAAACAAGTGGTGCTCAACCACGGCGGTGCACTGCGCATCGAGGACACCGTGCCGGGAGGTCACCCCCCGGGGGCGTCGATCCACGTGCTGTTGCCCGGGCGGCCCATCGCGGCGCCGGCGGGCCTGGCCGCCGCGGACGGCGGAAACTCTGCCGGCCCGGGCAACGTTGACCCAGTGGAACCGCAGTCCACGCACGCAAGCACACAGGCAAGGTAGTCGGGCCGTCGGGTCCGCGCATCCACACAGAAAGAGCGACATGACGAATCACCCGAGATATTCGCCGCCGCCGCAGCAACCGGGGTACCGTCCCGGCTCCGGCGTGCCCGCCGACCCGGGCTATGCCGCCCCGGGGGTCGTCCCGGGGCAGCAGCAGACGTATTCGCAGTACGACTGGCGCTATGCGCAACAGCCCGGCTACGCCCAGCCGTTCGACCCCTTCGCCGGCCGCCAGCCCGCGCCTCCCGCCGGTCCGATGCCCCGCCGGGTGGGCGAAAAGCGTTCCCGCGGCGGCCTGTTGGCCGCCGGCGCGCTGGCGATCGCGGTGGTCTCGGCCGGCATCGGCGGCGCGGTGGCCTCGGTGGTCGAGCACGCCGGTCAGCCGATCGGCGCCAGCGTCGGCGCCACAGCGGGCGGCGCGGCGCCCAGCATGCCGGCCGGCAATGTGCCGGGCGGCAGCGTCGAGCAGGTCGCCGCCAAGGTGGTGCCCAGCGTCGTCATGCTCGAGACCAATCTGGGGCGTCAGTCCGAGGAAGGTTCGGGCATCATCCTGACTTCGGACGGGCTGATCCTGACCAACAACCACGTCGTCGCCGCCGCCGCCGACGCGGGCCATGACGGCGCCCCGGGTGGGCCGCCGAAAACCACCGTGACGTTCTCCGACGGCCGCACCGCACCCTTCAGCGTGGTCGGAACCGACCCGACGACCGACATCGCGGTTGTCCGGGTGCAGGACATGACCGGGCTGTCCCCGATCACGCTCGGCTCCTCGGCGAACCTGAGGGTCGGCCAGCCCGTGGTGGCGATCGGGTCACCGCTGGGTCTGGAGGGAACCGTGACCAACGGGATCGTCAGCGCGCTCAACCGCCCGGTGTCGACGACGGGGGAGTCGGGTAACCAGAACACCGTGCTGGACGCCATCCAGACCGACGCCGCGATCAACCCGGGCAACTCGGGCGGCGCGCTGGTCAACATGAACGGCGACCTGGTCGGCGTCAACTCCGCCATCGCGACGCTGGGCGGCGACTCTCCCGAGGGCCAGGGCGGCTCGATCGGCCTCGGCTTCGCGATTCCCATCGACCAGGCCAAGCGCATCGCCGACGAGCTGATCAGGACCGGAACGGCATCGCACGCCTCGCTGGGGGTGCAGGTCACCAGCGACAAGAGCGTCCCCGGCGCGAAGGTCGTGGAAGTGGTGCCGGACGGGGCGGCGGCCGGCGCCGGCTTGCCCGGCGGTGTGGTGGTCACCAAGGTCGACGACCGGCCGATCAACAGCGCCGACGCGCTGGTTGCCGCCGTTCGGTCCAGGGCACCGGGCGACAAGGTGACGCTGACGTATCTGGATCCCTCCGGCGACAGCAAGACCGTGCGGGTCACGCTGGGCAAGGCGCAACAGTGACCAGACTCGCCGCGCTGCGGTCGCAGCCCGGATATACGGTTGAGCCCATGCAGGAGCGCGAGGAGTTGGTACTGGGCAGGGCGCTCGTCGTCGTCGTCGACGACCGCACCGCGCACGGGGACGAGGAGGACCACAGCGGGCCGCTGGTCACCGAACTGCTCACCGAAGCGGGCTTCGTCGTCGACGGCGTGGTCGTCGTTTCGGCCGACGAGGTGGAGATTCGGAACGCGCTGAACACCGCCGTGATTGGCGGGGTGGATCTGATGGTGTCGATCGGCGGCACGGGAGTGACCCCGCGCGACGTCACCCCGGAAGCAACCCGCGACATTCTCGACCGCGAAATCCTCGGCATCGCCGAGGCGGTGCGCGCGTCCGGCCTGTTGGCCGGCATCACCGACGCCGCGTTGTCGCGTGGCCTGGCGGGTATCTCCGGCAGCACGCTGGTGGTCAACCTCGCCGGTTCGCGGTCGGCGGTGCGCGACGGCCTGGCGACGCTGAACCCGTTGGCAGCGCAGATCATCGGACAGTTGTCGAGTCTGGAGATCTGACGGTGTCCGACGGCACCCGGCCGCAGGAATGCGTCGACGAGGGTGACCCCGAGGGGCACCGCGACGCCGACGAGCGCGAGCAGTGGTTGCTCGAGAACGTGCCACCGCACCACGGGTGAGACGACAGGTGAACGCCTGCCCGCCGGGACGGCAACGGTAATTGCCCGGAAAGCGTGCAGGTCTGCGCATAGGCACATAACGTCGTTACGGGCGACGCCGCACTGCCCGCGCAACCCGAGCCGACCGGAGGTGTATCGCGTGTTCAAGGGCTTCAAGAGTTTTCTCATGCGTGGTGACGTCATCACCGTGGCCATCGGACTGGTGGTGGCCCTGGCCTTCTCCACCCTGGTGAAGGCCTTCACCGACTCGGTGATCAACCCGCTCGTCGCGGCGGCGCAGCCCCACCAGGGCCTGGGCCTGGGCTGGCAGCTCGGCGAGCAGGGCGACAAGACGACGTTCGTCGACATCGGGTCGTTCATCTCGGCGATCGTCTACTTCATCGTGTTCATGACGGTTGTCTACCTCGCGATCGTGGTGCCCTACCGCCACATTCAGGCCCGCCGCGGCGTCACAGTGTTCGGGGACGAGCCGGTGACCAAGTCGTGTTCGGAATGCCTGTCCGACATCCCCGCGGCCGCCACCAGGTGCAAGTGCTGCGGCAGCGGGCAGCGGGCGGCCTGACGGGCCTGCGCAGTGTCTGACGGGCCTGCGCAGTGTCTGACGGGCCTGCGCAGTGTCTGATCAGTGCAGGGTCAGGGTGACGGCGTGACCCAGGCCGGCCTGCGCGACGGCGGTTGCGGCGGCCGCCGGCAGCGCCACCAGCAGCACCCGGTCGTCGTCGCCGGCCTGGAGTTTTTGCCGGGCCGAGACCAGCACGACGACGGCATCGGTGGCGACCACCCGGGTGCGTGGCTGGGCGTCGGTGTCCGAGGCGGCGACGACGTCGACGACATCGCCCGGCCGCACCAGGTCGACGAGGGCGCCGTCGGACGGGTGCAGGGGCACGATCCTGGCGTCGGGGCCGGCGGCGGACTCGGCGAGCCGGCGGCCCAGTAGCCGTACGTCGGTGAGAATCTCGCCGCGCCGGGCCGGCCCCGCGACCGTCGAGCCGACGACGGCCAGGACGTCAGTTCGTGATCCGTCGGGAATGGTTGCGGCCAAACGTTTTTCAAGCCGCACGTCGTCGGGTGAGAGCGCCGTGCCCGGGTGCAGATCGTGCGCGGCGACCACCACGTCCGCAGTGTCGCCGGAAGGGTTGGAGCGCACCGCCGCCACACCGGCCAGCACCACCAGCCCGGCGGCCGCGCAACGGCGGGCCAGCATCGTCCGCGTCCAGTCCGGCCGCAACCACTGCGAGATTCGGTCCGGCAGCGACGGGTTCAGTGAGTGCGCCATACCGCAAACCTAGGCAGGGCGGCGGCTCGGCCGTGCCGGGCCGGGAGTCAGCTTGTGGATAACCGCTGGTGGTCGCGCTCATACGTTCGTCGGGATCCTGTGCTTGTCACCAGGTCTGCAGCACAGCCGGGTAGATGGGACTAACGAGGCGTGTGGGTCGACCCTGTTCAGCCCGGCCGCACCGAACGTGAAGCCGTTGCGACCACCCCGTGAACCAAGGCCGGATTTTTTCCCAAGGGCTTCACGTTCGGTGACCTGACCCCCGGTGCACGGCACCCCGTCGAACTGACGAGCGAGACCGCTAGCTCGAGGAGGCGGCCGCCGTCGTCGAGCCCGCCGTCGACGGCGACGGCGACGGCGCGCTCGCCGTGTCGGTGGAGCCGGACGACCCGCTCGGGCTCGCCGCCGCATCGCTCTTGGGGGAGCCGTTGGACTTGCTCTTCGCCGGCTCACGGCTGTCAGTGCGGTAGAAACCGCTGCCCTTGAACACCACGCCGACGGCGTTGAACAGTTTGCGCAGCCGGCCCGAGCACTGTCCGCACGTGGTCAGCGCGTCGTCGGTGAAGGCCTGCACCACGTCGAAGCGGTCGCCGCACTCGGTGCACGCATAGCTGTAAGTCGGCACAGAAACCTCCGGAGCTCAGATTTCGCTAGCACTCTACCGTGTCAAGTGCTAAAACCGCCATTCGCGCAGCACCATTCCGCATCATTTCGAGGCGGCGCCCAGCGCGACCACCCCGCGTGCGGGCGTCACCGCGTGGGTCATCGGCACGTCGTGGGGCTCGCTGGGCACGACGTCGACGAGTTCGCCGTCGCGGATCACCGCGGCCAGCCGCGCCTGCGGGTGCCGGCCCACCAGCGAGCGGTCGTAGAAGCCGCCACCCCGGCCCAGCCGCACCCCGGACCAGTCGACAGCCAGGGCGGGCACCAGCACGACGGCGGCATCGGCGAGCGCCGACGCCGGCAGCCACGGCTCGGGCGGCTCGAGCAGGCCGAACGGCCCGGCCACCAGGTGCCCGGGCCGGTACTCGCCCCACCGCAGCTGCAGCGCCGCGCCGCCTTCGCCGGTGCGCGCGACCGGCACCAGCACCCGGGCGGCTCGGCCCCGCAACACCTCGAGCATGTCGATCGACCCGGGCTCGGCACCCACCGGCACATAGGCGCAGACGGTGCCGCCGGTGTCCACCAACCCGGCCGCCAACTCGGTGATGTGCCTGCTCAACGCCCGAGCCTCGGCGGCGTGCACCTCGTCGGGAACCGAGCGCCGCGCGGCCAGCAGCCGCTCCCGCAGCGCAGCCTTACCGGTGGTCGGCATCCGTCCACCATGGCAGTGCCGCTGCGCCGGCGCACCCTGCCGGGCGGTTATGGTGTGAACGATGTCGCGACCACAGGTTCGAATTCCGCGTACCGCGATCGTGCCCGCAGCCGGGTTGGGCACCCGGTTTCTGCCTGCCACCAAAACGGTGCCCAAGGAGCTGCTGCCGGTGGTCGACACGCCGGGCATCGAGCTGGTCGCTGCCGAGGCGGCCGAGGCCGGCGCCGAACGCCTGGTGATCGTCACCTCCGAGGGCAAGGACGGCGTCGTCGCGCATTTCGTCGAGGATCTGGTGCTGGAGGGCACGCTGGAAGCCCGCGGCAAAAAGGCCATGCTGGCCAAGGTGCGTCGCGCCCCGCAGTTGATCAAGGTCGAGTCCGTCGTGCAGGCCGAGCCGCTCGGTCTCGGGCACGCCATCGGCTGTGTGGAGTCCCGGCTGTCGGCCGACGAAGATGCGGTCGCCGTGCTGCTGCCCGACGACCTGGTGGTGCCGACCGGCGTGTTGGAGACGATGTCGGCGGTGCGGGCCCGCTACGGCGGCTCGGTGCTGTGCGCCATCGAAGTCGCTCCCGACGAGATCAGCTCCTACGGCGTCTTCGACGTCGAACCGTTGCCGCCCGGGGAGTGGGCGGACAACACCGTGCTGAAGGTCAACGGCATGGTCGAAAAACCCCGGCCGCAGGACGCCCCGTCGCTGTACGCGGCGGCCGGTCGGTATGTGCTCGACCGGGAGATCTTCGACGCGTTGCGCCGCATCGATCCCGGCGCGGGCGGCGAGGTGCAGCTCACCGACGCCATCGCGGTGCTGATCGCCGACGGGCGACCGGTCCACGTCGTCGTGCATCGGGGTTCTCGACACGACCTGGGAAATCCCGGCGGCTACCTCAAGGCTGCGGTTGACTTTGCGTTGGACCGCGACGACTACGGCCCGGACTTGCGGCGGTGGCTGGTGTCGCGCTTGGGCCTGACCGGCGAATAGCGGCGCGGCCACGACGCGAGCCGCGCGGCGGCCCGAGCCAGGCCCGGGCAATCGGGGTCTGGCCGCGTCGACGGCAGAAAGGCGCGATGTGCGTTCGGTGGAAGAGCAGCAGGCCCGGGTGAACGCCGCCGCGGTGGCACCGCGGCCCATCCGGGTGGCCATCGCGGAGGCCCAGGGGCTGATGTGCGCCGAGGAGGTGGTGACCGAGCACCCGCTGCCGGGTTTCGACCAGGCCGCGATCGACGGCTACGCGGTTCGCAGCGTCGACGTGCTCGGTGCCGGCGACAGCGATGTCGACCAGGGCGCCGCGGACGACGACGCTGCCCCCCTGACCTTGCCGGTGATGGGCACCATCGAGGCCGGGGCGCGCACACCCAGCCGGCTGCAGCCGCGGCAGGCGGCCCGGGTGCAGACCGGCGCTCCGCTGCCGACGCTGGCCGATGCGGTGCTGCCGTTGCGCTGGACCGACGGCGGACAGTCGCGGGTGCGGGTGCTGCGCGGCGTGCGGTCGGGCGCCTACGTGCGGCGCACCGGCGACGACGTGCAGCCCGGTGACGTCGCGGTGCGCGCCGGCACGGTCATCGGCGCGGCCCAGGTCGGGCTGTTGGCGGCGGTCGGCCGCGAACGGGTGCTGGTGCACCCGCGGCCGCGGCTGTCGGTGATGGCGGTCGGCGGCGAGCTGGTCGACGTCTCGCGCACACCCGGCCCCGGACAGGTCTACGACGTCAACTCCTATGCTCTGGCCGCGGCCGGCCGTGACGCCGGCGCGGACGTGAGCCGCGTCGGCATCGTCGGCAACGACCCCGGCAGGCTTCGCGAAGTCGTCGAGGGCCAGCTCGGCCGTGCCGAGATCGTCGTGATCGCCGGGGCGGTGGGGGGCGCCGCGGCCGAGCAGGTGCGCGCCACCCTGGCCGAGCTCGGCGAGATGGAAGTCACCCGGGTCGCGATGCACCCGGGGTCGGTGCAGGGTTTCGGGCAGCTGGGTCCCGAGGGTGTCCCGACTTTCCTGTTGCCCGCCAACCCGGTCAGCGCGCTGGTGGTGTTCGAGGTGATGGTGCGGCCGTTGATCCGGCTGTCGCTGGGCAAGCGCCAGCCGATGCGCCGGATCGTGCAGGCCCGCACCCTGGCGCCGATCACGTCGGTGGCCGGACGCAAGGGCTACCTTCGCGGTCAGTTGATGCGCGACCAGGACACCGGCGAGTACCTGGTCCAGGCGCTGGGCGGCGCCCCCGGCGCGTCGTCGCACCTGCTGGCGACGCTGGCCGAGGCGAACTGTCTGGTGGTGGTTCCCCGCGAAGCCGAGCAGATCCGCACCGGCGAGATCGTCGACGTCGCGTTCCTGGCCCAGCGTGGCTGAGCGACGCGGCGGCACCTGCTCGTGAACCTGTGGCGCAACACTTCCCAGCATCCGGGGTGGCCGATGCCGGTGGGGCCGTTGCGGGTTGGTGCCGGGGTGGTGCGGCTGCGTCCGGTGCGGCTGCGCGACGGTGCGCAGTGGAGCCGTACCCGGCTGGCCGACCGTGGTCATCTGGAGCCGTGGGAGCCCAGCGCTGACATCGATTGGGGTGTGCGGCATACGGTTTCGTCGTGGCCGGCGGTGTGTTCGAGCTTGCGTTCGGAAGCCCGTCGGGGGCGCATGCTGCCGTATGCGATCGAGCTGGACGGCCAGTTCTGCGGGCAGTTGACGATCGGCAACGTCACGCACGGCGCGTTGCGCTCGGCGTGGATCGGCTACTGGGTGTCGCGCTCGGCGACCGGCGGCGGGGTGGCGACGGGCGCGCTGGCGCTGGGGCTGGACCACTGCTTTGGCCCGGTCATGCTGCATCGGGTGGAGGCCACCGTGCGCCCGGAGAATACGGCCAGCCGGGCAGTGCTGGCCAAGGTCGGGTTCCGCGAGGAGGGGCTGCTGCGGCGCTACCTGCAGGTCGACGGGGCCTGGCGGGACCACGTCCTGGTGGCGCTGACGGTCGAGGATCTGTATGGGTCGGTGACGTCGACGTTGGTGCGCGACGGCCATGCTGGTTGGGTCTGACGGGTGCGCCGATCCGGGCGCGGCAGGCATCCGGCTGGCAGCCTAACCCGGGCGCGCTGTTACCGATGTGACATTTGCGGCCTTTGATGCTTGTAACTGGTGAATTACAGGTGTGTAATTGACCCCATCGCACCAGGCCCGACGCCGGCGAACCACTACGAGTCGGCTGCGTTGCCTGGCAGGGAAAGGAGCCCGTCCCCATGCCAAGCATCCCGCAATCGCTGCTGTGGATCTCACTGGTGGTGCTGTGGCTGTTCGTGTTGGTGCCGATGCTGGTCAGCAAACGCGACGCGGTACGACGGACCAGCGACGTGGCGCTGGCCACCCGCGTGCTCAACAGCGCGGCTGCCACGCGGCTGCTCCGGCGGGGCGGGCCGGCGGCGGGCCACCGCAGCGATCCGGACTGGCGGCCCGAGGCAGCCGGGCACGACGACATCGACGACGAGATCGACGAGATCGACGATCCGGCGCCGGCGACCGTGCCGACCGTCATGGCGGTGGCCGATGAGGCGGGTTCGGACGCCGGCGGCGAGGTGGTCGACGCCGAGGTGGTCGACGCCGAGGTGGTCGACGCCGAGGTGGTCGACGCCAAGGTTGTCGACGCCAAGGTGGTCGCGGCCGCGGGCCAGGGCGAGGACGAACTCGAGGCCGGCGACGAGGCCGATGCTGAAACCGCCGAAGTCGAAACCGCCGCCGATGCCGGAGCCGAAACCGCCGCCGCCGACGTCGCCGCCGACGCCGACGGTGATGATGAGTACGAGTACGTCGAGGACACCTCGGGCATACCGGTCGCCGAGGAACCCACACTGACCTCAACCCCGGCGGTGGCGAGGCGGCGTCGCTACGAGGCGGACACCGCCGCTGCGGTCAGCGCCCGCAAATACACGTTCCGCAAGCGGATGCTGATGGGGATGGCGCTGGCCCTGGTGGGGTCGGCTGCGGCGGCACTGGTGCTGGCTCGCTCGGCGTGGTGGGTGTGCGCGGGCACGGCCGCGGTGACGGTGCTCTATCTGGCGTATCTGCGCCGTCAGACCCGGATCGAAGCACGGCTGCGGCGCCGGCGCATGCATCGGATGGCGCGAGCGCGGCTCGGCGTGGACAACACCCGCGACCGCGACTTCGACATGGTTCCGGCGCGGCTGCGGCGCCCGGGTGCCGTCGTACTCGAGATCGACGACGAGGACCCGATCTTCGAGCATCTCGACTACGCCCGGTTTGAGGCCCGGTTTGGGGCCCGGTCTGAGGCGCGGTCTGAGGCGCGGTCCGGGGCACCGTTCGCGGGCCCGTCCTCGCGCGACTACGGCTGGCACAGGGACCTGCCGCGGGCCGTGGGCCAGTAGCGGTACCGCCGGTGCGGCGCGTGGCTGGTAGCCTGCTAGCGGCCAGGGGCTATGGCGCAGTTGGTAGCGCGACTCGTTCGCATCGAGTAGGTCAGGGGTTCGAATCCCCTTAGCTCCACGCAAAGAAACAAAGGTTCACTGGCGGTTTATCGGTTAGCTGAACAGCTAGGCTAGAGGTCGACCTGCCGCAAGGATGCCGCAGCATATTCGGGCCAGGGTGCTTGAGCGGAGGTGATCGCGGCGTCCAGTGCGCCCGCCACCTCGTCGAGGTCGGTGCCGAACAGGTCCGCGTACATGTCCAAAGTCATGCTCGCCTCGGCATGCCCGAGCATCCGCCGGACTGCCTTGACGTTCGCACCGGCTGACACGATCAGGTGATACACCACTCCCAGGGACTTGACCGTTGGCCGGGCCTGGTGAGCTATTAGGTGTAGCTTAAGGGTGTGTTCTAAGGTGCTTACTTGGTAGCATCTCAGGTAGATCCGGCGC
>NZ_JAVKSH010000048.1:0-24690 GCF_039583805.1 Mycobacterium sp.
ATCAGAAATCACACCAATCCGCGTCACCAGCCAATCCTGGCTGGTCAACACCCAAAAATATGGGAGACACGCCCTAGTCGGCCGGCGAGGTTGCCGCGGCGGTGACGCGCCAAGGGCCCGGCAGACTCAGCCGCACGATCTTGCGCACCACGGTGGCGAACTGCGCGGGCAGCGGGCCCGAGTTGTACGGGATGCCGTAACGCCGGCAGATCTCGCGCACCTCGGGCGCGATCTCGGCGTAACGGTGTGCCGGCATGTCGGGGAACAGGTGGTGCTCGATCTGGTGCGACAGGTTGCCCGACATCAGGTGGAACAGCTTGCCGCCGGTCAGGTTTGCCGAGCCGAGGACCTGGCGGTGATACCACATGCCGCGCGACTCGTTCTGCGCCTCCTCGGCGGAGAACTCACGGGTGCCGTCCGGGAAGTGGCCGCAGAAGATGATCATGTAGGACCAGACGTTGCGGGTCAGGTTGGCCGTGAGGTTGCCCGCGAAGACCACCGGGGCGAACGGCCCGGCCAGCAGCGGAAAGGCGACGTAGTCCTTGCCCAGCTGGCGGCGGGTCTTGCGCCAGATGCCCTGCAGGACATTGCGTTTGTCGGCCAGGGTGATCTCGCCGTCGCGGATTCGCTCGCTTTCCAGCTCGTGCAGCGCCACGCCGTACTGGAACAACACCATCAGCAGGAAGGCGTAGACCGGGTTGCCCAGATAGTAGGGCCGCCAGGGCTGGTCGTCGCTCATCCGCAGAATGCCGTACCCGATGTCGCGGTCCATGCCCACGATGTTGGTGTAGGTGTGATGCATGTAGTTGTGCGAGTGCCGCCACTGGTCGGCCGGGCAGGCCGTGTCCCACTCGAAGGTGCGGCCGCAGATCGACGGGTCACGCATCCAGTCGTACTGGCCGTGCATGACGTTGTGGCCGATCTCCATGTTGTCGAGGATCTTCGACACCGCCAGCATGGCGGTGCCGGCCAGCCAGGCCGGCGGCAGGATCCCGGCGAACAGCATTGCTCGGCCGCCGATTTCGAGTGCCCGCTGGGTCTTGATGACGCGGCGGATGTAGTCGGCGTCGCGCTGGCCCAGCTCGGACATCACGCGCTGCCTGATGGCGTCGAGTTCGCGGCCGAACGCGTCGGCCTGTTCGGGGGTCAGGGTGATCGTGTTCTGTGTCATGGCTTTCCCTTCGGGGCCTACAGGCTTTCCCTTCGGGGCCTACAGGCTTTTCCTTCAGGGCCTAAAGGGTTTTCCTTCGGGCCTACAGGGCGATCTCGACGTCGCCGACGGGGGCGGACACGCAGATCTGGATGTCCTCGTCGGCGGCGGTCGAGACCGCTCCGGTGGTCAGGTTGCGCACCACACCGGAGGTCTTCCGGCGGGTGCAGGTGTGGCAGATGCCCATCCGGCATCCGCTGTCCGGGTTCAGACCGGCCGACTCGGCCTGCTCCAGCAGCGGGCGGCCGTCGTCGGCCACGTCAATCCCGCTGTCGGCGAAACGTACTCGCCCACCCGACGAGGTGGCGGGAATCTCGAATGCCGGTGCCACGAAGTTCTCGGTGTGGACGTTCGCGCAGTGCCTTCGCACCGCGTCGGCCAACGCTGTTGGGCCGCAGACGAATACCGCGTCCGGCTCCGGCATCGCCGCGGCCAGGTGGTCCGGCCCGAACCGGCCGTCGAGATCGCCGGAACCGGATCGGGTGTAGCCGTGCAGCACCCGCACACCGGTCATCGCGGCGAGCTCGTCGCGGTAGCAGGCTTCGGCCGGAGTCCGGGCGTAGTGGACGAATGCGAGCTCGCCGTCGTGCCGCTCGGCGACCAGCGTGCGCAGCATCGCCAGCACGGGCGTGATACCGCTGCCGCCGGAGACGAACAGCATGCGCTGCGGCCGCGGCTGCGTGTGTCCATCCGGCAGCACGAAGTCGCCGCCGGCACCGGCCAGGCCGACCACCATCCCGCGGCGGGCGTGCCGGTACAGGTACGTCGAGACCAGGCCGCCGTCGTGACGCGCGATGGTCAACTCCAGATGGCGGGCCCGCTGCGCATTGGCCGGCGAATAGCACCGGGTGTGCCGGCGGCCGTCGATCTCCACGACGAGGTTGACGTACTGGCCGGCCGCGACCGGGTGGCGCAACGCCGCGTTGGGCGCCAGGACCAGGGTGACGCTGCGCGGCGTGCCGCGCCACACGTCGACGACCTTGGCCCGGGCCTCCCCCCGCGTCCAGGTCGGGGTGACCAGCTCGGTGTAGCGGTCGACGCCGTGCGGACCGGTGAGCAGATCCACCAGGTCGGAGCCCAGCACCCGCCGCGTCAAAGTTTGAGTGAACATGTGTACACAGTGTGGTGTGATATCCCAGTTCGTCAAGTGTTTCCGCTGCTCTGTAGTAGGCTTCACACAGTGAACACCCGTACGCCCAGATCACGGTCGCGGCGGCCGGACCGGGCCGGCACCCCGGACAGCCCTTCCCGCGAGGAGCGCAAGGAGGCGACCCGGCGTGCCATCGTCGCCGCCGCGCTCAAGCTGCTCGACGACCGCAGCTTCAGCGGGCTGAGCCTGCGGGAGGTGACGCGCGAGGCCGGGATCGTGCCCGCGGCGTTCTACCGCCACTTCGAGTCGATGGAGGCGCTCGGCCTGGTTCTCATCGACGAGTCGTTCCGGACGCTGCGCGACATGCTGCGCGGCGCACGCGCGGGCAAGCTCGACCCCAACCGGGTGATCGAGTCGTCCGTCGACATCGTGGTGGCCAGCGTCGCCGAACGTCGCGAGCATTGGCGGTTCATCGGCCGGGAGCGTTCCAGCGGTGTGACGGTGCTGCGCTACGCCATCCACACCGAGTTCCGGCTGATCACCTCCGAACTGGCCACCGACCTCGCCCGGTTCCCCGGCCTGAACGCCTGGAGCACCGAGGACCTCACCGTGCTGGCGACGCTGTTCGTCAACTCGATGATCGCCATCGCCGAGGCGATCGAGGACGCCAAGAGCGCCGAGGCGCTCGACGAGATCCGCCGGACCGCGGTCAAGCAGTTGCGGATGATCGTGGTCGGAGTCGACGGTTGGCGCAGCGCCCCGTAGCACCGGGACGCGGCACGGGCCGGGTCACGGCGGCTACCGCGCCGGGCGCCACATCGGCCACAGCGTCGGGCCGCCGCCGGGCAGCGCGATCTCACCGGTCACCTCGAAGCCGAAACGTTGGTAGTACGGCACGTTGTCGACTTTGCTCGACTCCAGGTACGCGGGACAGTGCTCGGCATCGCACCGGTCCAGCCGCGACCGCAGCAACGCCTGCCCGAAACCTTTGCCGCGCAATGCGGGTTCGCTTCCGATCACGGCGAGGTACCAGTGCGGTTCCTCGGGGTGGTCACGGCTGATCGTCGCCATCGCGCCACGCGCGGCCGCGGCACGAAACCCGAAGGCGCGAAACAGCGGCAGCGCCGTCACCAGCTGCGCGCGGCGGGACTGCTTCCAGCGGTTCGGCGGATCCCACAGCGCGGCCGCACCAAGTGTCGGTCCGTCGCAGGCCACCTGCACGCCGCCGCCGGCCAGATGATGGTGCCGGGTCAGGATCGCGAACAGCCGGCTTAGCTGCGCGCGTCTGCGCCCGTCGTCGGGCAGCATCCACATGCTCACCGGATCGTCGAAGAACGCCCGACCCAGGGTCTGCGACAACCCGCGGATATCGACTTTGCCCGCGGGGCGCACCTCGATCGCCACATCGCCAGGCTAACGCCCGCGTCCCCTCGGACAGCGCGAGCGGCCTCAGGGGAGCGTCACGAACGAATCATCGGCGAGCACCGCGGCAGGGTCGAGGGTGGAGGGAATGGCGAAGTCCCCGAACGGAGTCACCAGCGTATCCGAGATCACGTCCGCGCCGGGTGTCGTCGAGGCGAGGTCGGAGTAGACGTTCCCGAAGCCGCTGTCGCCGAGGGTGAGAGTCTCGAACATCGAGCCGACCGCCGGAACGTCTCCGGCCGCGGTGCCCGCGGTGCCCGAGAGGTCGGAGGTGACGAGCAGCGTCCGGGTGGAGATGCCGACGATATCCGACGCGTTGGCCTCGTCGGCCGCGAAGGTCCCGACCACGTCCGGCTGCGTGCCGGCGGCGTCGACGTCGAACAGCTGATGGCCCTGCACGACGACGTCCAAAGGCGGCAGTCCGTTGATGCCGGTGAACTGTTCGTTCGACGCGGGATCAGGAACGATCTCGTCGCCGCCGGCGACGGGGTCGGCGGTGCTCAGCGAGTCGGTGGCGATACCCGCGGCTGCGTCGAACGTCATCGGAATGCGCAGCTGCCCGAAGGGGGTCACCAGGACATCCGAGATCACGTCCCCGCCGGGTGTCGTCGACGCCAGGTCGGAGTAGACGTTCTCGACACCGGGAATGATGCTGCTGAGGGTGTTGAACACCGAGCCGACCGGTGGCACGTCGCCGGCGGCGGTGCCCGGGGTGCCCGACACGTCGGCGGTCACCAGCAGTGCCTGGGTGTAATTGCCGAAGATGTCCGAGGTGTCGGTCTCCTCGGTGTCGAAGGTCCCGACCACATCCGGCCCCGTAGCAGCGGTCGGGCCGTCAAGGTCGAACCGCTCATATCCCCCGACGGTGACGTCCAACGGCGGAACGCCGGCTATTGCGGCGAGCTTTTCGGTGGACGCAGGATCAGGAACGATGTCGTATCCGCCGGCGACGGGGAACGCGGCGCTCAGCGAATCGGCGGCGATACCCGCTGCTGCGTCGAACGGGATCGGAATGCTGAACTGGCCGAAGGGGGTCACCAGGGTATCCGAGATCACGTCCCCGCCGGGTGTCGTCGACGCGAGGTCGGAGTAGACGTTCTCGAAGCCGTGACCGAGGCTGACGGTGGCGAACACCGAGCCGACCGGCGGCACGTCCCCGGCGGCGGCGCCCGGAGTGCCCGCTAGGTCAGACGTCACCAAGATTACCTGGTAGCCGCCCGAGGACGGCACGGTGGCCTCGTCGGCATCGAAGATCCCGACCACATCCGGGCTCGTCGTGCTCCCGACGGTTGTGTTGTCGACGTCGAACAGCTGTTGTCCCTGAACGCTGCCCTCCTTCACCGGCAGGGTCAGGCCCTCTATTTCGTAGATTCCGGTGACAGCCTCAATGGAATCAGGGTCAGCCACGATGGTGTAGTCGTCGGCGACGGCGACGGGGAGTGACGCGGCGCCCAACAGCCCACCGACAGCCGCACCCACGGCGCAGGCGATACGCGGGCGAGCCATCAGGGCGACCCGAGCATGTCGTAGACGAACCCGAGGTCGCTTCGGATGCGCTCGGCGGTCAGGCCGAACTGCTCGGGCGAATGCTCGTGGCGGCTGGTGTAGGCGCGCTGGCGTTCGGCCTGCTCCCGGACCTCTTCCAGGAAGGCCGCGGTGGGCTCGACTTCGACGAAGTCGAGGATCCGTGCGATCGTCGGCTGCAGGTTCTCCAGGAGATCGGGGTAGCGCACCACGCACAGGTTCCGCTGGGGAACGAGACCGGACCCGTGTGCGTCGTGGAAGGAGCTGAGCATCGAGCACGACGCCTGGTAAAGGTTCTCCAGCCACCGCCGCTGGTCGTCCTCGCGGGTGCGGTTCCACACGTCGTACCCGTTCTCCAGCACGCCGGCCAGCAGTGACATGCCAGACGGGATCACCTCGACCGGGTCGCGGACGACGTACACGAGGCGGCAGTCGGGGTAGCGCCGCAGCAGCGCGTCTAGGCGGAAGGTGAGCATGCTCGACTTGACCAGGATGCGGTCAGCATGTTTGAACGCCAGGTTCCGTCGCCAGCACGCCTCGTGGTAGGCGAAGAAGCGCTTCTCGTCGCGCGGCGCCACGCCGCCGATCCCGAAGCTGCGCCGCGACAGCTCGCTGCCCCAGGTGTCCTGCCAGGCCAGGAAGTACGCCCAGGCGAACGGTCCGTCGAGGGTGCGGAAGAACCACAGCACGTCGTCGGTCTCGATGCCGCGCAGGCTCGTGTCGTGCACGTCCGAGGGATGGTAGCGCGCAGGCGACAGCCGCCCGAGCCGCGGGACGACGCCGCCCAGCAGCTTGCGCGCGGTGATGGCCGGGAAGAGCATCTCCCACAGCTCGAAGGCCGCCATCCCGCCGGCTCCGAGCAGCAGCCGGTGCAGGAACGTGGTGCCGCTGCGCGGATTGCCGATGATGAAGATCGGCCGGTCGAGCGTCTGCTTGCGGTGGCGCGGGTAGACGAGGTGGTCGAGGCCGAGGGTCGCCGCCGAGATGACCTGCCGCACCTGCAGCAGCAGAAACGCGCCGACCGGCCGCAGCCACAAGCCGAACGTCGTGGTGATCGTCCGGTAGAGGCGCAGGTGACGCGGCATTCAGCCGTCCCACACCGCGGCGGCGCCCACGATCGTGAAGCCGGCCGCGGCGCTTGCCAGGACGATCTTGTCGCCGGCCCGGACGGCTCCCTGCCGCAGGCGGTGGTCGAGCGCGACAGCCCACGAGGTGCTCGCGGTGTTTCCGTACAGCGAATGCGTGTGCACACACGCCCGGGGCTTGGCGTCGAGCTCGGTGAGGACCCGTGTCAGGATCGCCTCGCTGGGCTGGTGGAAGGCGTAGTGGTCGACCTCTTGCGGCGACCATCCGGCGGCCTCGACAAGGCGGCGGACCTCGGGCGGCACGTGGACGGCGAGCGCGAACAGCTCTTTGGAGTGCGACGTGAAATACCCGTCGACGGGCGCTCGGCAGAGGGCATGGTGCTCGGAGAGCGTCGTGTGCCGCAACCCCACCAGCCGTGCGCTGCCCGCCGGCAGCGGACGGCGCGACACCAGCAACGCGGCGGCGGCGTTGCCCAGCGTCAGGCCGGCTGCGCGGACCGCGACATCCTCGAGCGACTGGATGTCGTAGCTGAGCCGGTCGCGGGTCAGCTCGCCCGCGCAGACGAGCGCCGTCTGAAGCTCGTCGTGCAGAGCGAAGTAGCCCGCGACCACGTGCAGCGCCTCGATCAGCCCGGCGCAGGCGCAGGTCACGTCCATGGCGTGCAGCGGCTTCGCGCCGAGGCGCCCCGCCACTTCGGCCGCGGTCGCGGGCTCGAACGCGTCGCGAGCGATCCCGCCGTAGACCAGCAGGTCGATCTCGGATGCGGCCACCCCGTTCTGCCGGAAGCAGGCGGTGGCGGCGCGCGACGCGAACTCACCGGGCGAGAGCGCAGGGTCGCCTTCGATGTAGCGGACTTTCGTGTTGCACCGGTCGAAAACGTAACGGATGCCCTGCTCGATCGGGTCCCATTCGGTGGCCGCGCCGCGGAACGCCGCGCGGACGCGCGCCAGCACCGCGTCGTTATCCAGAGCCGCGGTCGGCATGACGATCGCCGGCCGCGAGAGGTGAAGCCGCGGAATCATCACGTGACAGTACCCCTCGGCGCGGGGATTTCGTCTGTGCCGCGGTCGCCGCCGGCTCGCCCCCCCGGCGGCGAACTCACCCCGACATGTCGAAACATTCCGCCCCCTCCTAAACGTCTGCGTGCGAACGGCAAGTGTGACGGCCCCTGAAGGCTGTCCCGTCATTATTGGTCATTGTTGCCGCTATCGGCGAAATTTCGCCGATAGCGACGTCGACGAGCACCGCATGCCCGGGCACGCACCCTGGCGTTCGCCACGATGTACCGTCGGGAACAACCGGAGAGGCCAACCATGTGGGACTTCGAGACAGAACCCGACTACCAGCAGAAGCTGGACTGGGTTGCCGGTTTCATGGTCGACGACGTCGAGCCGCTCGACCTGGTGCCTCTCGACCCGTACGACAAGAAGAACGCCGAGATGATGGCGCTGCTGCGGCCGCTGCAGCAGCGGGTCAAGGACCAGGGGCTGTGGGCCGCGCACTTGCGGCCCGAACTCGGCGGCCAGGGCTACGGCCAGGTGGAGCTCGCGCTGCTCAACGAAATCCTCGGGCGTTCCCGTTGGGCGCCTTCGGTTTTCGGCTGCCAGGCGCCCGACTCGGGCAATGCCGAGATCCTGGCGATGTTCGGCACCGACGAACAGAAGACCCGCTACCTGCAGCCGCTGCTGGACGGGGAGATCAGCTCCTGCTACTCGATGACCGAGCCGCAGGGTGGCTCGGATCCGGGCCTGTTCGTCACCCGCGCGGAGCGCGACGGCGACTCGTGGGTGATCAACGGGGAGAAGTGGTTCTCCTCCAACGCCCGGCATGCGTCCTTCTTCATCGTCATGGCCGTCACCAAACCCGAGGCCCGCACCCGCGAGAAGATGTCGCTGTTCATTGTCCCGGCCGAGACCCCGGGCGTGCAGATCCTGCGCAACGTCGGGGTGGGCACCGAGTCCGGGCACGCCAGCCACGGCTACATCCGCTACACCGATGTGCGGGTGCCGGCCGATCATGTGCTCGGCGGCGAGGGGCGGGCTTTCGCGATCGCGCAGACCCGCCTCGGCGGCGGCCGCATCCACCACGCCATGCGCACCATCGCGCTGGCCCGGCTGGCCTTCGACATGATGTGCGAGCGGGCGGTGTCCCGGCAGACCCGGTTCGGTCCGCTGGCCGATCTGCAGATGACCCAGGAGAAGGTCGCCGACAGCTGGATTCAGATCGAGCAGTTCCGGCTGCTGGTTTTGCGCACCGCCTGGCTGATCGACAAGCACCA
The DNA here is from genome assembly GCF_039583805.1 of Mycobacterium sp. GTDB lineage: Bacteria > Actinomycetota > Actinomycetes > Mycobacteriales > Mycobacteriaceae > Mycobacterium. The sequence goes on from NZ_JAVKSH010000048.1 coordinate 8,611, forward strand.
CGACTACCAGAAGGTGCGCCGCGACATCGCCGCGGTGAAGGTGGCGATGCCGGCGGTGCTGCACGACGTCGTGCAGCGCGCCATGCACCTGCACGGCGCGCTCGGGGTCTCCGACGAGATGCCGTTCGTCAAGATGATGGTGGCCGCGGAGTCGCTGGGCATCGCCGACGGCGCCACCGAACTGCACAAGATGACGGTGGCCCGCCGCACGTTGCGCGAATACCAGCCGGTGTCAACGCTTTTCCCGTCGGCGCACCTGCCGACCCGGCGGGCCGCGGCGCAGGCCCGGCTGGCTGAGCGAATCGAACACGCCGTCGTCGAGTTCTGAAGGCTCAGCTGACGAAGCGCGCGACGCTCTCCGCGACACACGCCGGCTTGGCCGACCCCTCGATCTCGATGACGGTCGACACCGTCGCCTGCACGGCGCCGTTGCCCAGGTCCTCGACGTCGACCAGGGAGCTCTTCGCCCGCACCCTGGCGCCGACCGGCACCGGAGCGGGGAAGCGCACCTTGTTCAGGCCGTAGTTGATGGACAGCGTGACGCCTTTCACCGTGTAGATCTCGTGCGTCAGCCGCGGCAGCAGGGACAGCGTGAGGAAGCCGTGGGCGATCGTCGTGCCGAAGGGCCCCGTGGCCGCCCGTTCGGGGTCGACATGAATCCATTGGTGGTCCCCGGTCGCGTCGGCGAACAGGTTGACGTCGTCCTGGGTGATCGTCACCCAGGAGCTCTGCCCCAGTTCCTGGCCGGCGGCGGCGGTGAGATCGGCGACTGACTCGAAGGCGCGCATGCCAGCATCGTGCCACGGCACGGCACGCGCCGTGCCCTCAGGCCGTGCCTGCCGCTCACAAGATAGCTCGCATACAGAGGTATTATCGTGCGGTGACCGCACCGACCGATCTGGCCGCCGACCTGTCGAGCGTCCTGCGGCGGTTGCGGCGCCAGCTGCGCCGATCAGCCGGGATCGGCAGCCCACCCGGGGCGCTGTCGGAGTCGCACACCGAGCTGTTGTGGGTGGTCGCCCGCCGCCCCGGGATCTCGGTCAGCATGGCCGCCGCCGAACTCGGGCTGGTGGCGAACACCGCCTCGACCCTGGTGTCCAAGCTCGTCGACAACGGCGTGGTCGACCGTGACGTCGACCCCACCGACCGCCGCGTGTGCCGGTTGTGGCCCACCGCGGCGGCCCAGCAGATTGTCGATGCCTCGGCCGCGGCGCGACGGGTGCTGCTCGCCGAGGTGCTCGGCGAGCTCGAAGACGATCAGATTGCCGCGCTGACAGGCGGATTGGAGGTCCTTGACGAGATGACCCGGATGCTGCAGAAGCGAAGACCATGAGCGGGACGGCCCCGCCGGCGATCGACTGCCGGCACCTGACCCACCGCTACGGCCAGTTCACCGCCGTCTCCGACATGACGTTGCAGGTCCGCCCGGGCGAGACAATGGGCCTGCTGGGGCCCAACGGCGCCGGCAAGACCACCGTGGTGCGCCTACTCACCACCTTGACGCCACCGCAAGAGGGCGAACTGTACATCTTCGGCATGGACGCCCGCCGCGACGCCCTCGACATCCGGCGCACCATCGGCTATGTGCCACAACAACTGTCGATTGAGCCGGCACTGACCGGCCGGCAGAACGTGGAGTGGTTCGCGCGGCTGTACGCAGTTCCCCGCGCGCACCGCGCCGAACGTGTCGACCAAGCCCTCGACGCCATGGGACTGCGCGAGGCCGCCGACCGGCCGGCTGGCACGTATTCCGGCGGCATGGTGCGCCGGCTGGAACTCGCGCAAGCACTGGTCAACCGGCCGTCCCTGCTGGTGCTGGACGAGCCCACGGTCGGACTCGATCCCATCGCGCGAGACGGCGTCTGGACCCAGGTGCGCAACCTGCAGGCCGACTTCGGCATGACGGTGCTGCTGACCACCCACTACATGCAGGAGGCCGACACGTTATGCGATTGCGTCGCGCTCATGAACCACGGCACTTTGCGGGCGGTGGGGGCACCCGGTGAACTGAAGTCGACCCTCTGCCCGGATGCCACCCTCGAGGACGTGTTCCGCCACTACGCGGGCACCGACCTGGACAACCGCGAACCAGCGCAGGGGATCCGTGAAATCCGTTCCAGCAGAAGGGTTATTCGCCGTGTCGGTTGAGCCCGCCGTCGACGCGGGCTGGCTGCGCGCCCCACACCGATGGCGGCGGGCCGGCGCCGCAACGCAACAGGTCGCCGCGTTCGCGATCGTCGAGATACAGAAGCTGCGTCATGACCGAACCGAACTCCTCGCCCGCATGGTGCAACCGGCGCTGTGGCTGCTGATCTTCGGCAGCACGTTCAGCCACTTGCACGTCATCGACACCGGATCGGTTTCCTATGTGGCGTTCTTGGCGCCGGGCATCATCGCTCAGTCGGCGCTGTTCATTTCGATCTTCTACGGCATCCAGATCATCTGGGACAGGGATGCCGGCGTGCTGGCCAAACTCCTGGTGACGCCCGCACCGGCGTCCGCGCTGATTACCGGCAAGGCGTTCGCGGCGGGAGTGCGAGCAGTCGCGCAAGTCGTCGGCGTGCTGGCCCTGACCTATCTCATGGGTGTGGGCCTGACCGTCAATCCGCTGCGGATTCTGGCGGCGACGGCGATAGTCGTGCTCGGCGCGGCGTTTTTCTCCTGCCTTTCCATGACACTGGCCGGGTTGGTGCGCAACCGCGATCGCCTGATGGGCATCGGCCAGGCCATCACCATGCCGCTGTTCTTCGCGTCCAACGCGCTCTATCCGGTTGACGTGATGCCGGCGTGGCTGCGCGTCGTCAGTACCGTCAACCCGCTCAGCTACGAGGTCGACGCGCTGAGGGCGCTGCTGATCGGCACCCCCTTCCATCCAGCCGGTATTGCCGTGTTGGTGGCGGCACCGGTTGTCGGCGTCGCGACCGCGTCGGCCCTGGTGCGACGCCTGGTCGCCTAGGTCATGCGGAAATAATTGCGCTGCTGGCTGTTTCGTGTCAGCAGCCTGAAAAGCGCACGTAGAAGCGTGCTCGTTATCTCGCGAGTCCCCGTCGACGCCTAATCGTTAGCCAACCGCGACGCCACACCCCGCGCCGGAAACCTCACGACGGCATATGGCTGTGTTTGACTGCGACAGAAAGCTATTCGTCCGCGGTGTGCGGCTGATGAGAGTTGGGATGGTAAGGAGCTATGAAGTTCGTTGAGAAGTTACGCGGTGCAGCAACGCGTTTGCCACGCCGACTGACTATCGCGGCATTGGGAGCGGCCCTGTTGCCCGGTCTGGTCGGCGCAGTCGGCGGCTCGGCGATCGCGGGGGCTTTCTCCAAGCCGGGCCTGCCAGTCGAATACCTGCAGGTGCCGTCGCCGTCCATGGGCCGCGACATCAAGGTGCAGTTCCAGGGCGGCGGCCCGCACTCGGTCTACCTGCTCGACGGTCTGCGCGCCCAGGACGACTACAACGGCTGGGACATCAACACCCCGGCGTTCGAGGAGTACTACGAGTCGGGCCTGTCGGTGATCATGCCGGTCGGCGGCACGTCGAGCTTCTACACCGACTGGTATCAGCCGTCGCAGGGCAACGGCCAGAACTACACCTACAAATGGGAGACGTTCCTGACCCGGGAGATGCCGGCCTGGCTGCAGGCCAACAAGGGTGTCTCGCCGACCGGCAACGCCGCGGTGGGCCTGTCGATGTCGGGTGGCTCGGCGTTGATCCTGGCCGCCTACTACCCCCAGCAGTTCCCCTACGCGGCATCGCTGTCGGGCTTTCTGAACCCCTCCGAGGGCTGGTGGCCGACGATGATCGGCCTGGCGATGAACGACTCGGGCGGGTACAACGCCAACAGCATGTGGGGTCCGACCAGCGACCCGGCGTGGAAGCGTAACGACCCGATGCTGCAGATCCCGCGGCTCGTCGCCAACAACACCCGGATCTGGGTCTACTGCGGCAACGGCACCCCCAACGAGCTGGGCGGCGACAGCATGCCGGCCAAGTTCCTGGAGACGTTCACCCTGCGCACCAACCAGTCCTTCCAGAACAACTACCTGGCCGCGGGCGGCACCAACGGTGTGTTCAACTTCCCCGCCAACGGAACACACGACTGGGGTTACTGGAACCAGCAACTGGCAGCGATGAAGCCCGACATCCAGCGAGTCCTCCTCGCCGCACCGAACGCCGCCTGACCCGGCCCGCCGTCGGGCGGCTGACGGTTACTCCCGAGCGGTCAGCATCGCCCGGCGGTCGGCGTCCCGGTCGACCCAGAGCACGACGAGCATGTGCGGCACCGTCAATGCCAACAGCATCCGCACCAGCTCCGCGAGCAGCGCGACCGGCGTCGACGCCGTCACGCTCAGGCAGACCACGGCGGCCAGCGTCGCCACGGCCGCGATTGACGGCGGCGCGGCGAGCCGGGCCAGCCGCAGCACCGCAGACCGTAGCCGGCCCCGGCTGACCAGGGCGGCGCAACCTGGCTCGATGGTCATCATCCGCGCGCAGTGCCGCAGCGCGTGCCAGCCGCCGAACCACACCGCGAAGGCCGCCAGCGGCGGCACCAGCAGGCCGAGCGCGCCGATCGTGGCGACGTCGAGGGCGACGCCCGGGTGATCCGAGCGCAGCGAGGAGATGACCGCGACAACGGCCGCCAGCAGCCACAGCGACAGCAGCACGATGCGCACCGACGAGTCGGCGACCACGAGCACCAGGCCCGGCGAGACGGCGTCGGCCACCGCACCGAGCTGGTCGCCGCAGCGAGCCAGCGGCAGCAGCAACGCTCCGGATCCGGCGATCGCGATCGACACGGCCGCCAGGGACGGCGGTCGCCACCCGGTGTGGTGACGCGTGAATTCGAGTTCCCCGAGGCCGAAGTGCACAGCACTCAGCGCCACGACCGCGATCAGCGCGATCAGGCCTGCCCACTCCAGCAGCGCCCAGACCACGGCGGTCGCGCCGGCGTAGACCGCCGCCACCACCGCGAGGGACCTGCCGCCGGCCACCCGGACGGCCAGCACATGATCGGCGGCGCCGTGCGGAATGCCGGCCACCAGACCCAGCGCGGCACCGAGCAGCACGAGCGGCGCAGGCACGGCCGGCATGCCGACTGACGTCCCGCCCATGACGGCCACCGCTGACCACATCAGCAGGCGCGACCCGCCGGCGGCAACCGCCAGCGGGTCGGCAGCCGACCGGAGGGAGCAGAACGTCACCGGCAAGCCCGGCCGCGTGCCGTCACGCCGCGGGCGTGGCTGCTGTGCCGCTCCTGATCGAGGACAGGGTTTCGCCGTCGCCGTGCATGCCCTCTTCGCCGGCGAAGGCGGGATCGTCGGCGTCGGACTTCAGCCGGGCGATCTTGTAGATGAGCAGGCCGTACAAACACTTGGCCAGGATGTCGGCGACGGAGTAGGCGCCTTGCTTGGCAACCCACGCAGCCGCCCCGGAGGACGATGCGTACAGCGGAATGATGTACGCGAGCGGGTAGACCCCCCAGGTGGCGAGCAGCAGGAACCGAAGACCGCTTACGGTGCTGCGCACACCCGCAGGTTGCCGGTCCAGCGAGCGGGTCAGCTCCACGAACAGCACGTACAAGATGTAGAGGAACGGGATGGTGGACAGCAAACCGAAGAGGTTGCGCAGCCCGTTCTCACCGCTGACCTCGCCCGGGTAACCGAGTGCGATCATCAGCGCCGACGCCGGAATCAGCCGGTACAACAGCGAGGTCTGAAGCTTGCGGGCCAGCGCCAAGACGACGACCAGCTCGGTCAGCAACAGCGGCACCGTGAGCAGCCAGTCGACGTAGCGGTAGCCCTCGTTGAACGACTCGCCTGCCGCCTGCACGTAGGTGCCACGGCCACCCTGCGCGGATGTGACGAACGCCGCCCGGAACGAATCGAAGATACGGAAGTAGTGGTAGGCGGCGATGCCGCACACGATGGCGGAGATCACCACGGCCTGCCGGTAGCGGGCCAACACCCGGGGCTGGACCGAGAGCAGGAAGATCGCGGTGAACAACTGCGCGGCGATCGAGAACGAGAGCACGTTGTAGACGGTGTTGAACTGGGACTGGGTCAGTTGATCAGGGATCATCTCTCACCTTTGAGCGACGTTGGCTGGACTGAGCGGGACAAACAGCACTGAACGAGTAGTGCTGAACATACCGTACAGTATAGGATAATCTGTACACTAGTGTTCATCTGATCAACTTTTGATCATGTCTTCCATCGGCTACCGTTGCGGTGCAGCGACGGCATCACCGGCATCAGGAGGCGTGCATTCCCGGCCACAGCGACACGACAGCCCCGGCAAGCACTGACGCCCGGATCGTCCGCACCCGCGCCGACGTTGCACGCACGGCCCGCAGCGTGCTGATCCACGAGGGTGCCGAGGCGCTCACCCACGCGCGGGTCGCCGAGCGGGCTGGGTACTCGAAAACCACCGTCTACACGCACTGGCCGTCGCGTTTCGATCTGGCCGCCCTCGCGCTGGAGGCCTTCGGCGACGTGCAGCAGCACGCGCGGACCGGCGATCTGCGCGCCGATCTGATCGGGCAGCTCACCCTGTTCCGCCAGGCCGTGCTCGACCTTCGGCTCGACCGCGTGCTCTCCGCGATGGCCCAGTGGGCGACGGTCGACACGATGCGACACATCAGAGACGACATCAATACCAAAGGTCAGCGACCGATCCGCGCCATCCTCGAGGAGTCTTTTCACGGCGCGCGGCTGGAAGCGGCGGTGTCCATGCTCTCCGGTGTCGTCGCGTGCCCGTCGCTGATGTTCGGCACCGTCCCCGACGACACCGTCATCGAGGCGGCAGTGGACATCGTGGTGGCCGCCGCGGCCGGCTAGTCCGAAGAACCCAGCAACGCCCGCCGGTCGGCATGGAAGTAGGTGTACCCCGTGGTGAGCGCGCACACAGCGCTGGCCGCCAGCAGCATCTGCGGCCCGTTGACCACCAGGCTGATACAGCCGCCGGCCGCGGCGCCCGCGACGAAGCTCGAAAACAGCAGGAAGTAGCCCAGCCAGTCGGCCAGTGTCCCGCCGCTGACGTGGCGTTCGATACCCTGGCCCATTTTCACCAGCGTCCCGGTCACGTAGCTCAACGGGATCGAAACCTCGCCGTTCGCCACGAACGACGTGTTCAGCGCGCCGATACCAAAGACCACCACCACGATCGGGACGAACGAGACCTGGCGGACCGACCATCCGCTGAACACGATGTCGAGCACGGTCGCGGTCACCAGCGACAGCGTCGTCAGCACCGTCGGCCCGTGCGGATGGGCCACCCAGAAATGCCGCCGACACAGCGAGGCGACCACCACGCCGGCGACGAACGAGACCATCAGCAGCGCCGCCGCCGCCGCCAGCCCGCGGTCGCCGCTGAAGAACCCCAGCACCGCGCGCTGCGCGTTACCGGTCATGAAGGTCACGAAGTATCCGGCGGAATGCACGAACGCCGTCGCGCCCAACACCCCCGCCAGCCCGGCCAGCACCCACGACAACCGTGCCTCGCTGTCGAACGTGGTGGCCGGCACGTGAGAATCCTCTCCGGAGCCGCGTCGCGTCGCAAACCTGGATGAACGCTTCCTATCGAACCAGGCGCAATCGCGCGGCCCGCGACCCCTTGCTCGGAATCATTCGTCTAGCCGGCCGTCAGCCGGGCTATGGCACGCAGCGGGATGGGCAGCCAACTGGGCCGATGACGGGACTCGTACCCGGCCTCGTAAATCGCCTTGTCCAACTCGTAGGCCGCCAGCAACAGAGCCGAGTCGCGGGGGTCTACGCCCGACACCGCCGCGTAGCCGTCGCAGAACGCGCTGCGGTTGCGCTCGATCCACTCGCGAGCGCGGGCGGCGAGCTGCTTGTCGGCGGACTGGTCGAGCAGCGGCCCGTGGGCGGCGTACTCGAAGGACCTCAGCACGCCGGCCACGTCGCGCAACGGGCAGTCCGGGGCGCGCCGCTCGGGCAACGGCTGGCCCGGCTCGCCTTCGAAGTCGATCAGCAGCCACGTCTCCGGCGTGCGCAGCACCTGGCCCAGATGCAGGTCACCGTGCACCCGCTGCACGGTGACCGTCTCGCCGGCCAGGTCGCGGAAGCGCCGCTCGGCGGCCGCGGTGTAGGGCGCCAGCCCGGGCACCGTCGCCGCCGTCGACGCCAGCCGCGCCAGCACGACGTCGACCGGGAACGTCGCCGTCGACGTGCCGAGCGTCTGCGCCAGCGTCGCGTGCACCGCAGCGACCGCCTCGCCGAGCCGGAACGACTCGCCTGCGAAGTCGCCGCCGACCTCGTAGGCGTAAAGGTCACCTTCGGCGAACAGGTCGCGCACGCTGGCGGTGGCCATCGCCCACCCTTCGGCCGCGTTCGCCTCGTACTCGGTCGCCACACCCAACGCGCACGGCCCGTCGGCCAGCGCGAGTTCGTAGCTGCCCAGCAGCCGGGCCACGTGCGGGTTGCCGGCACGGCTGAGCACCCTGCCGAGCTCGATGTCGGGGTTGACGCCGCCGCTGACCCGGCGAAACACCTTGAGGATCACGTCGCGATCGAAGATCACGCTGGTGTTGCTCTGCTCGGCGTCCGACACCCGGGGGGCCGCGTCGCGCGGGAGGGTGACGCCGGGCTCCTTGGCGAACCGCACCTGCGCGGCGGCCGAGCCGCACACGGCCGACGAGTCCATCAACGACAGCAGCACCCGCGCCGCGGCCGGGTCGTACAGCGCGTCGCAGGCGGTGCGGTCGTTGTCGACACCGATGGTCGCGACGGCACTGAACTCCGACACCGGCCCGTAGTCCCAGGTGACGATCACCTGGTAGCGCTCCGCGGAGCCGTCGGCGTAACCGACGTCGAGCAGCACGACGTCGACGTCGTCGCGCAGTGCGACCACGACGCCCGGCCCCACCGTGACGAGCTCGCGGTCGCGCCCGGCGTACCACCGTTGCAGCGGAAGCCAGTCCGTCCACGGCAGATCGGCCGGCGAGTTCATAGCGTCTCCTCGGATTCGCGCAACTGGAACCAGTAAAACCCGTGTCCCGGCAGCGTCAGCAGATAGGGCAGGTGGCCGACGCGGGGAAACAGCACCTGCCCGGTCAACTCGACCGGGATGTGGCCGTTCCAGTGCTGCAGGTTCAGCTCGATAGGCTGCGGGAAGCGGGAGAGGTTGTTCACGCAGAGCACCACGTCGTCGTCGGCCTGGCGAATGTAGGCCAACATCGACGGGTTGGATCCGCCCATCTCCTCGAACGTCCCGACGGCGAACGCGTGGTGGCGCCGCCGCACCGCCAGCATCGTGCGCGTCCAGTTCAGCAGCGACGTCGACGTGTCGCGCTGGGCCTCCACGTTGACGGCCTGATAGCCGTAGACCGGGTCCTGGCTGGGCGGCAGGTAGAGCCGGCCGGGGTTGGCGGTGGAAAAACCGGCGTTGCGGTCCGGTGTCCACTGCATCGGCGTGCGCACCCCGTCCCGGTCGCCCAGCCAGATGACGTCGCCCATGCCGATCTCGTCGCCGTAGTACAGCACCGGTGAGCCGGGCAGCGACAGCAGCAGCGCGGTGAACAGCTCGATCTGGTCGCGGTCCTGCTCCAGCAGCGGCGCCAGCCGGCGGCGGATCCCGACGTTGGCCTTCATCCGCGGGTCCTTGGCGTACTCGGCGTACATGTAGTCGCGTTCGTCGTCGGTGACCATCTCCAGGGTCAACTCGTCGTGGTTGCGCAGGAAAATCCCCCACTGGGCCAGGCCGGGGATGGGCGGCGTCTGCGCCAGGATCTCCGATATCGGGAACCGCGACTCGCGGCGGACCGCCATGAAGATGCGGGGCATCAGCGGGAAGTGGAACGCCATGTGGCATTCGTCGCCGCCGGTGCCCGGGTCCCCGAAATACTCCACGACGTCGCTGGGCCACTGGTTGGCCTCCGCCAGCAGCACCCGGCCGGGGAACTCGTCGTCGACCACCTTGCGAACCCGCTTCAGAAACGCGTGGGTCTCCGGCAGGTTCTCGGAGTTGGTGCCCTCCCGCTCGAACAGGTACGGCACGGCGTCCAGCCGGAACCCGTCGATGCCCAGGCCGAGCCAGAAGCGCATCACGTCGAGCATCGCGTCCTGCACGGCCGGGTTGTCGTAGTTGAGATCCGGCTGGTGGGAGAAAAACCGGTGCCAATAAAACTGCCGGCGCACCGGGTCGTACGTCCAGTTCGACTCCTCGGTGTCGACGAAGATGATCCGGGCGCCGGCATATTTCTCGCTGGTGTCACTCCACACGTAGTAGTCGCCGTAGGGGCCGTCAGGATCGCGGCGGGACTCCTGGAACCAGGGATGGGAGTCGGAGGTGTGGTTCATCACCAGGTCGGTGATGACCCGCACACCCCGCCGGTGCGCGGCGTCGACGAGCGCGACGAAGTCGTCGACGGTGCCGAACTCCGGCAGCACCTTGTAGAAGTCGCGGATGTCGTAGCCGCCGTCGCGCAGCGGGGAGTCGTAGAAGGGCGGCAACCAGATGCAGTCGATGCCGAGCCACTGCAGGTAGTCCAGCCGCTCCAGCAGCCCGCGCAGGTCGCCGGACCCGTCGGCGTTGCCGTCGTAGAACGCCCGCACCAGCACCTCATAGAAGACGGCGTGCTTGTACCAGGTCGGGTCGGCAGGCAGGGCGGTGGCGCCGGCGAAGTCGTCGGCGGTGGGGTGTTCGACCACGCCGGCTTCGAGGTGGCTGCCCTGGGCAGGAGCGTGCTCGGCCCTGTCCCGGTCTGCCCTGTCCCGGTCTGCCCTGTGCGTCGTCAAGTCCCCAACGCTACCTGCACCACCCGCACACCGAAAACCGCACGCGCCAACCGAATTGATCGCCGCAGATGAGCCGCACGCCGATCAGCCAGGCGGCCCGTCCGCCAACACTATGCTGACCGGGCCGCCGTTCTGCAATCCCAGCGAAATCGCGTCGCCGGGGTGGTGCTGGTCAAGCAGATCCGTCAGCGCGGTAGGCGAGTTCACCGGTGCGCCGTCGACCGACACGATCACGTCGCCCGGAGTCACGCCGGCCCGGGCGGCCGGACCGTTGGGCACCACTCGCGCGATCGCTGCGCCACCACCGCCCTGGACGTCGTTCACGCCCACACCGAGGAACCCGGTCGGGCCGATGTGCACGGTCGGCGACGCGGCGCCGGAGCGGATCTGCCCGGCGATCGCCATCGCCTCGTTGATCGGGATCGCGAATCCCTCGCCGCGGCCGAGTCGGTAGTTGTCCGACGCCGCGGTGTTCATGCCGACCACCTGGTTGGCGGCGTTGACCATCGGCCCGCCAGAGTCGCCGGGGCGGATCGCGGCGTCGACCTCGATCAGCCCGTCGAGGGTCTCCGTGCTGCCGGTCAGCGAGTCCGCGGCGGAGACGGTCTGGTTCAGGGCGGTGACCTGGCCGCCCACGGCGCTGGGTGTGCCGCCGACGCCGCCGGCGTTGCCGAGCGAGACGATCGGATCGCCGACCGCGAGGGCGTTCGAGTCGCCGATGTCGGCCACCGGCAGCCCGCCGGCGCCTCCCAGCTGCAGCACCGCGATGTCGTGGCTGCGGTCGAAGCCGATCACCTGCGCGGGATAGGTCTGGCCGGTGCCGATCGAGCGGGCGGTGAGTCCGGTGGCGCCGGCGATCACGTGGTTGTTGGTCAGCACGACGCCACCCGGATCGATGACGATGCCGGTTCCGGCGCCCACCGCGCTCTGGTAGCCCAGCTTGGCGTCGATGTCGACGATCTGCGGGCCGACCTGGGCGACCGTCAGCAACGGGTCGGCCGGGGCGTCTTTGAGTCCGGGCGGCATCACCGGCGACGCGTACGCCGGCGCCGCGGCCAGACCCAGCCCGACGACGGTCAGCAGGCCGAGCAACCGCGACGACCACCGCGGCGCGCGGCGGTGCGATCCGCTCATCACGTCACCTCCTGCATTGGTTTCCCGCACGGGTTAGAGCCCCGTTGACGGCATTGTCGCAGCATACGGGGTCGCAGCATACGGGATGGACATGCGGTGGGGAGTAACCGCCGCGTCGTCGCGGCAAACTTACACCACATCGAGCGGGGTGGCGGTCCTACGCTGACCCTGTGGTCGACTTCGACCCCCGAGCCGGCTTCGCGGGCGCACCGGTGGCACGGCTGGCCACCGTCGGGCCCGGCGGAACGCCGCACCTGGTGCCGGTGGTGTTCGCGCTGGGCGGCGACTCGGGTGGTGCCTGGGGTGGCGACTCCGGCGGCGACGTCGTGTACAGCGCGGTCGACGCCAAGCGCAAGTCCACGCAGCGGCTGCGCCGGCTGGCCAACATCGAGGGCAACCCCCGCGTGAGCATGCTCGTCGACCACTACAGCGACGATTGGGCGGGGCTGTGGTGGGTCCGTGTCGACGGCGTCGCGCAGATCCATCACGAAGGCACCGAGTTGCACCGCGCATACCAGCTGCTGCGCGCGAAATACCCTCAGTACCAGACTGTTTCGCTGAACGGTCCGGTGATCGCCGTCGCGGTAACAAACTGGCAGAGCTGGCACGCCTGACCGCGGGTCTCGGCGCCGGGCGTACTCGCACCCGGCCTGCGGTCTTGTGCTGGGTGGGTGTGAGGGGAAAAGTTACCTCCGGCGGCCGGGGACGCACACGCAACGACGCGGGGCACGAGGAGAAGCACACGTCATGGCAGACAAGGCGAATCAGGGCACAGCAGTCGCTCCCACCGCGGACAGTCCGGCCGCGGTGCGCAACGTGGTGCTGGTCGGTCCGTCCGGCGGCGGCAAGACCACGTTGGTCGAGGCGCTGCTGGTGGCCTCCGGGGTGCTGTCCCGGCCCGGCTCGGTCACCGACGGCACCACGGTCTGCGACTACGAGGAAGCCGAGATCCGCCAGCAACGGTCGGTGGGGCTGGCCCTGGCGTCGCTGTGCCACGACGGCGTCAAAGTCAACCTCGTCGACACCCCCGGCTACGCCGATTTCGTCGGCGAGCTGCGGGCCGGGCTGCGCGCCGCCGACTGCGCGGTGTTCGTGATCGCGGCCAACGAAAGCGTCGACGAACCGACCAAGTCGCTCTGGCAGGAGTGCAGCCGCGTCGGCATGCCGCGCGCGGTGGTGATCACCAAGCTCGACCATGCCCGCGCGAACTACCACCACGCGCTCACCTCGGCACAGGATGCGTTCGGCGACAAGGTTTTACCGCTGTACCTGCCCGCCGGCGACGGCCTGCTCGGGCTGCTGTCGCAGACGCACTATGAGTACACCGGCGGCACCCGGACCACGCACCCGCCGGACCCGTCCTACGCCGAGCAGGTCGAGGCGCACCGCGGCGCGCTGATCGAGGGCATCATCGAGGAGTCCGAAGACGAATCGCTGATGGAGCGTTACCTCGGCGGCGAGACGATCGACGAGGCGGTGCTCGTCGCCGACCTGGAGAAGGCTGTCGCGCGGGGATCGTTCTTCCCGGTGATCCCGGTGTGCGCCAACACCGGCGTCGGCACGGTCGAACTACTCGAGATTGCCACCCGCGGATTCCCGTCCCCGCTGGAACACCCCCTGCCGGAGGTCTTCACCCCGCAGGGTGCCGCGCGCAACAGCCTGACCTGCGATGCTGACGCGCCGCTGCTGGCCGAGGTGGTGAAGACGACCTCGGACCCCTACGTCGGCAGGGTCAGCCTGGTCCGGGTGTTCTCCGGGACCATCAGGCCCGACGCGACGGTGCACGTGTCGGGCCATTCGACCTCGTTCTTCGGTGAGGACGGCGGCGGCAACCACCTCGACCACGACGAGGACGAACGCATCGGCACACTGTCGTTCCCGCTGGGCAAGCAGCAGCGGCCCGCACCGGTTGTGCTGGCCGGCGACATCTGCGCGATCGGCCGGCTGAGCCGGGCCGAAACCGGCGACACCCTCTCCGACAAAGCCGACCCGCTGGTGCTCAAGCCCTGGAACATGCCAGAGCCGCTGCTCCCGGTCGCCATCCGGGCGCATGCCAAGACCGACGAGGACAAGCTGTCGGTGGGGTTGGGCCGGCTGGCCGCCGAGGATCCGACACTGCGGATCGAGCAGAACCCCGAGACCCACCAGGTGGTGCTGTGGTGCATGGGCGAGGCGCACGCCGGGGTGGTGCTCGACGCCCTGGCCAACCGCTACGGCGTCACCGTGGACACCGCGGAGCTGCGGGTGCCGCTGCGGGAGACGTTCGCCGGCAAGGCCAAGGGCCACGGCCGCCACGTCAAGCAGTCCGGCGGGCACGGCCAGTACGCGGTGTGCGACGTCGAGGTGGAGCCGCTGCCGGAGGGCTCGGGTTTCGAGTTCGTGGACAAGGTGGTCGGCGGCGCGGTGCCGCGGCAGTTCATCCCGAGCGTCGAAAAGGGCGTTCGCGCACAGATGGAGAGGGGCGTGCTCGCCGGCTACCCCGTGGTCGACATCCGGGTGACGCTGCTGGACGGCAAGGCGCACAGCGTCGACTCGTCGGACTTCGCGTTCCAGATGGCCGGTTCGCTGGCGCTGAAGGAAGCGGCGTCGGCGACCAAGGTGATTCTGCTCGAGCCGATCGACGAGATCTCGGTGCTGGTGCCCGACGACCTGGTCGGCGCGGTGATGAGCGACCTGTCCGGTCGGCGCGGGCGGGTGCTCGGCACCGACACCGTGGGCAACGAGCGCACCGTCGTGAAAGCCGAGGTGCCGCAGGTGGAATTGACGCGCTACGCCATCGACCTGCGCTCGCTGGGGCACGGGGCGGCATCGTTCACCCGGTCGTTCGTCCGCTACGAGCCGATGCCGGAATCGGCCGCCGCCCGCGTCCAGGCCGCTGTCTGACCCGATTCCGCGAGTAAGCGGGGCAGTTGATTTTCGGGTGATTTTCGGGGGGATCGTTGATCGGGTCCAGTGTGCAGGCGTGGCTGTTTGCCCGGTGGCGCCGGGGTGGCGATCATGGCTTTGCCGCCGCGGACGCCGTGGCCGGCGATGATGGCAGCGTCGTCGTCGCCGAGCACGCCGGTGAGTTGGTGGCACCAGGCGGCGATGTTGGCGGCCAGCAGCACGCCCCCCATCCAGGCGGTGTTGACCTGCTTGTTTGCTGAGGGTAGCTGCCGCAGCGCACCGCCGGTAGCAGTGCTCGACTGCGGCGGCCTTGTCCAGGGGTGGACACGTCGAGGTTGGTCGCGATGAACGATGCAGGCGTAGATCGCGTCAGCGTCGGCGTCGGTGAGCTCGTCCAGTGGCAGCGCCGGCTGCTCGGGGTGCAGGGTGCGCCGCCGGTGCGAGCGCACGTCGGCGCAGACCTGCTCGGGGGCAAGGCGGACCCGCCGGATCAGCAGCCGGGTGCCCGCCGGCCAGTCCGCGCGCGCATAGCCCGAGACGCCGACGTGGGCGGGGTGCATGTCGATCGCGTCGTGCCAGTCGGTTTCGGCGATGCCGGCCAGGGCACGCCACCTGGTGGTGAGGCGGTTGGCGGCGATCGCGAACCCGATCCCCGCGGCGCGCGCGGCGCGGGCCAGCTGGGCGGCGAAGCAGCCGGCGTCGGCGCGCAGCCGCACCTGCCCGCGGTGCACACGCCGCGGGCAGCGCGGCCAGCGCCCGCGCCAACAGTTTGTCCGCGCCCGCGCGCGGGTCGTCGGTCCCGCTGCCCAGGTCGGCGGCCAGCTCGGTCTGGATCTCCGCCCAGCAGGCCACCTGCGGGCGGCCCGCCTTCTGGCCCTGGTGGGTGTAGTCGACCCCGTCCTTGGTGCGGCCATCGACCTGCACATCGGTGGCGTCCATGTCGATGGTGGCCGTGTCCGCGCACAGCGCGGCGGCGCGCTGTGCGGGCAGCAGCGCCAGCATCGCCTCGGTGACCGCGGCCAGCCCCGATTCGCTCGCCCGCCAGCGCTGCTCGTTGAATCGCCTCGCCTCCCCCGGCTGCGGTGGTCGACGCCAAACCGAGCACCGGCGCTAGCGCTTGGCCGGCCGCATCAGCGCGGTAGCGGTCCAGCCCCACCAAAAAATCCTGCCCCGCCAACTGCGTTGATGCGTTCCCGACCAGCAGCCCACCGGCCCCCACCCCGCAGTCACCGGCCTTGATTGGGCCGATCGCGCCATCGAGCAGCCCGATCACATCCAACCGGTCCAGCAGTTCGCTGACCGCCACCA
>NZ_JAVKSH010000049.1:0-24684 GCF_039583805.1 Mycobacterium sp.
TTGGCCGCCACGGTCAGACCTCCCGCAGAAGGGTTCGCGTGGTTGAACGGCACCGTGTGGTCGATATCGCACTGGGTGGCCCGGCGATGACAACCCGGGAAGCGACACGTGAGGTCGCGGGCACGAATAGCGCGTTCCAGCGCGGCCGACGGCTGATACCGCAGCGCCTCGGCCGCGCTGGTCCGCGGATCCGCCGGCCGCAGTGAGGCTTCGGCGGCGAGCTCACGCACCTGTTCGGCGTCGATGACGCCGTAGCCGTCGAGGTAGCCAGGTCGGCTGCCCTCGCCGTGGACTGTCTCTTCGCTCGCCACCACCGTGATGACAACCTGCGCGCCGCCGCTGACGCGATCGGGGTCGGTGCCAGTGGCGCGTGCTGGGCAGTCCGGCTTGCCGCAGGCGCAGACCAGCCGCCGGCCCTCCGCCAGCACGGCCAGCGCGTCGGCGCGACGCTGGTCCAGGGTGCGCGGATCGTCGCGGCATACTTCGGCGGCCAGCGCCGAGAGCCTGCGGTCGAAAGCCGTCGCCGCGGCAGCGGCCACAGTTCCGTAGATTTCGGCCATTCCATTGCCGAGCGCGCTGATCCCGATTTCACGGTGGTCGCGTTCCCGCTGGCGGCGCTCGCGGGCGGCGTCGGGGTCGACGGCCCGCACCGTTGCGTCCACCGCGTTGATCACCCTCTGCCGCGACCAGCACTGCCACGACGTGAGCCGCGCGGCGATACCCCGATCCAGCTCGGCGGCGACTGCTTCGTCGACGACGAGGTCGGTGCGGCTGATGATCAGTTGCACTGTGCGCCAATCGGTATGGCCCTCGGCAAGCAGCGCGGCGACCTTCGGCAGGCGCGTGTCCAGTGCCTCGGCATCGGACACCACAAAACTGGCCGCCATCGGGGACAGGTTCATCGCCGCGGCCACCTCGGCGGCGGTCTGCTCATAACCGTCGATCTCGGCGTGGCCGTTCGTGGTGACGGAGTTTTGCGTCGCGGCTACCCGGTGCCGCAGCAGTGCGGCAACCGCCGCCAGCCGACGCGCCGCCAGCATCGACTCCGTTCGGTGAGCCGATTCGACCACGCCGACCAGCCCAGACGGATCCAACTCCCGCAGCGCGTCGGCATCGACCGCCTCAATATCGAACATACATTCGATAATACAGCGGACGGCCGACAGCAACAAGCCAAGGGCCCCTCACCTGCAAGACCCCCGCCCACCTACTGATCGCACAGGACCATCAGCAGCGCCCGCTTAAGGTTGAAAAGCCATATCCGGCCGGGTCAGCCCAGGGTCAGCCCAAGCCCAAGACCAACGACCCGAATGCATCGCCGATCGGCTCGCCCGCCGCCACGTCGGTGAAGAGGTTCTGTATCGCGTAGACGATGTCACCGATCACCGATTCGGGGAACCGAACGATGGCCTCGCCGACGCTTTGCGCACCGGCCGCAAACGTATTCTCGATTGTCGCCGGATCGCCGGTGAGGGCGGCTTCGAGGAGGTTGTATGTCGCAATTTGAGGCGGCATGATCAGGTCTCGCACGTCGACGACGAGCTGCGTCAGCAATCCGGGATCCGCCGGGATGGGTTGCCCGTCGAAGTTGACCAACGTCCAGCCCTCGGTGGGGTTGCCCTCGACTTCGACGACGCCGGCATTGGACAGGAAAGGATGCGACTCCGGGCTGAGCACCCCCTCGACGAAGCGGGGTAAAAAGATTGCCAGGTCGGGGTTTTTGACGTTCATCAGCGTCCAGGTGCTGATCGCCGCTTCGCCGGAGACCGCCACGTCGGTGACCTGACCGTTCGCGCTGACGACCGGGTTAGCCAGCGCGTCGGCGTACATCGTTTGAACGGCGGTGTTGAAGCTGTCCTCGAACACGACCCCGGTGAAGTCGAACGAGCCCGGCATCGGCACGAGGTCGACTCCGAACGCCCACGCCAGCAAGGTCAGGTCGTACAGGATGCCACCAGGGCCCGAATATGGGGTACCCGCGTAGATGCCGCCACCGATCTCGTTGAGCCCGGACAAGGTCTGCGGGGTCATCTGCTCGAGCCCGACGAACGGCGCTGCGGTTTCCTCCATCCTGACGTTCTGCCCGATGAAGATCCCGGCGACGCCGTCCGGGCCGCCGAGCTGATTGAACAGCTGCGTCCCGACCGTCTGCGCCTCTTCCTGGCCGAGATCACTGAGCGGAGATCCGGGAAGCAGGTTGCCGGCAACAACGCCTGTCGACACTGTCTTGCCGTGCCGGACGATGTCTAGGACGATGCTCTCCTCGCCGGCGGCGAGTCGGATGGTGGGCGCGTCGACCGCGGGTAGCGGTGTGATCACCGGGGTGACGGCGATGACGCCGGCGCCGGCGAGGGCAAGGCCGGCGCCGACGCAGCGGTTCGGCTTCCGGGGCACTGCACGTGAGGCGGATGGGTCGGGCATCGTTTTTGCCTTTCCAGGAGACCTGTCAGATGGCAGAGAGTGGGCAACAGCTAAGATTTTGCTTAGCTTAACATGTGTTCCGGGTAGGCGCCAGACTCCGGCGTTGACCTCGACGCCGCCAGACCGAACCCGAAGTGGGTCGCCGCGCGAAGCGGAAGTTACGGCGCCACCAGAATCTTGCAGTGCCGCTCCGGATCTGCCAGGCCGTCAAACGCCGCACCGACCCCGTCGAGACCGACCTCGCCGGTGATCATGGCGGAAACGTCGATATCGCCCTCGGCGATCGCGCGCAGCGAGTCGGCGAATTCCGTTGGGTCATAGGCCAGAACGAACTGCACGCTGATTTCCTTGGCGATGGCGAAGAACGGATGAACGGTGTCGGGCTGCATACACACCCCGGCAACCACCAGACGCGTGCCCGGCTGAACCCGGCGCATCGCGTCGTCGATGACTCCGGGCACCCCGACCGCCTCGAACACCACGGTCGCCGCGACGGTGTCGAAGGGTGATCCCTGGGCCGGGTCGACGGTCCGGTGCGCGCCCATCGTGGCGGCAAGTTCGCGTCGCTTCGGTGAAAAGTCAGAAGCCACAATGGTTTCCACACCGCGTAGTCGCAGCGCTGCGATGATCGCGATGCCGATCGGGCCACAACCGAGCACCAACGCGGTCTCACCGCGCCCGACGGCCGACTTGTTGACGGCGTGCAAACCGACGGCCATCGGCTCGGTCAGCGCAGCGTGGCGGGGGTCCAGTCCGGCCGGAATCGGCACCAGCAGCGGTGCCGAGAGCAGCATTCGCTCGGCATAGCCGCCGATTGTGTTGTTGGAGTAGACGATCGGCTCCATGCCCCGATCCGACAGCAACACCGGAATCGACGTCACAAGCGTGCCCGGGGCGGGAGTGTCGGTGCCGGGACCGGATTCCAGCACCTCCGCGCTGAATTCGTGTCCCATGAAGATGTCGCGGCTCAGGTCGACGCCCAGCGCGCGGCCCATCTGCTTGGTCAACGACAGCACCTGCGCACCGTGGGCTGCGAAATGCAGGTCGGAGCCGCAGATTCCACACGACCGTACGGCCACCAGAACCTGTCCCGGCCCGGGCACCGGGTCCGGCACGTCGTCGCGGTAGACCATGCGCCCGTCGCGCAGCACCGCCGCGCGCATCAGCGGCCGCACCCCCCACAGCCGGTGCGCGGTCGGTTCACGACAGCCGCAATCCGGACAGGAAATCCACCAGCGCCGCGTTCACCTCGTCGGCGCGCTCTTGCTGCAGCCAGTGCCCGGCGCCGTCGATCATCACCTCGCGGTAGGGACCGCTGACCACCTCGGCGACCCGGTCCCGGCGGGTGAACGCCAGCACCGGGTCGTCGGTACCGCCGATGAACAGCGTCGGCACGCCGATCGTGGCGGCCACCGGGTCGGCCATGATCTCCCAGTTGCGGTCCAGGTTGCGGTACCAGTTCAGTCCGCCGGTGAAACCGGTTCGGGTGAACTCGGCGATGTAGTGGTCGAGCTCGGGCTGGCTGATCCAATCCGGCAGGCCGTCCGGCTCCGGCAGCCGTTCGATGAAACCCTGCGGTCCCGGTCTGGCCATCTGCTGCCCCGCCTGGCCGCCGGCCCGCAGACCGCACATCATCCGCCGCATGGTCGTGGCCGGGTCCGCGTCGAGCTCGGCGTCGGCAACCCCGGGCTCCTGGAAATACAGCATGTAGAAGAAGGCCTCGCCGAAGATCTTGCGGAAGGCCTGCGTCGGCGGCACCTGAGCCCGCGGCACCGGCGGCACGCTCAGGTTCACCACCGCCGCCACCCGGTCGGGGTGCAGCTGCGCGGTCGCGCACACCGTGGGTGCGCCCCAGTCGTGGCCGACCAGCACGGCGCGTTCCGCGGCGACGTCGTCGAGCAGTCCGACCAGGTCGGCGGACAGGTCGGCGACGTTGTAGTCGGCGACGTCCGCGGGCCGGCTGGAGCGCCCGTAGCCGCGCTGGTCGGGCGCCAGGACGTGGTATCCGGCGGCGGCCAGCGCGGGAATCTGGCGGCGCCACGAATAGCCGAGCTCGGGGAAGCCGTGTGCCAGCACGACGACGGGTGCGCCGGGTTCGCCCGCCTCGACGGTGTGCAACCGCACGCCATTGGTTTCGATCATGCGATCGGTGGACTGCACCGTCTCACCAAAGCACACCCTGCCCCCGGCACGGGCCGTACCCCGCCCACGTCATCGCCGGGCGGTAGCCTGGACTATTCGAACCGCATGCACGGGGAAGGAACTGGCCGGCCACGGCCGATGATTGATGAACCGGAAAAACGTGATCCGCACGCTCACGGCGATCGCTGTGGTGCTGCTGCTGGGCTGGTCGTTCTTCTACTTCAGCGACGACGCGCGCGGCTACAAGCCCGTCGACACCTCGGTGGCGGTTGCCCAGATCAGAGGCGACAACGTCAAGAGCGCCCAGATCGACGACCGCGAGCAACAGCTGCGGTTGACCCTGAAAAGCCCCGACAGCGACACCGACGGGTCCGACAAAATCATCACCAAATACCCGACTGGATACGCCGTCCCGCTGTTCGATGCGCTGAGCAGCAAAAACGCGCAGGTCAGCACGGTAGTCAACCAGGGCAGCATCCTGGGGTCGCTGCTGATCTACGTGCTGCCGCTGCTGTTGCTGGTCGGCCTGTTCGCCATGTTCTCCCGCATGCAGGGTGGCGCCCGGATGGGCTTCGGGTTCGGCAAGTCGCGGGCGAAGATGCTCAACAAGGACATGCCCAAGACCACGTTCGCCGACGTCGCCGGCGTCGACGAGGCGGTCGAGGAGCTCTACGAGATCAAGGACTTCCTGCAGAACCCCGCCCGCTACCAGGCGCTGGGCGCCAAGATCCCTAAGGGTGTGCTGTTGTACGGCCCCCCCGGCACCGGCAAGACGCTGCTGGCCCGCGCCGTCGCCGGTGAGGCCGACGTGCCCTTTTTCACCATCTCGGGCTCGGACTTCGTCGAGATGTTCGTCGGCGTGGGCGCCTCACGGGTGCGCGACCTGTTCGAGCAGGCCAAGCAGAACAACCCGTGCATCATCTTCGTCGACGAGATCGACGCGGTCGGCCGTCAGCGCGGGGCCGGGCTGGGCGGTGGGCACGACGAGCGTGAGCAGACGCTGAACCAGTTGCTGGTGGAGATGGATGGTTTCGGCGACCGGCAGGGCGTCATCCTGATAGCCGCCACCAACCGGCCCGACATCCTGGACCCGGCGCTGCTGCGTCCGGGCCGCTTCGACCGGCAGATCCCGGTGTCCAACCCCGACCTGGCCGGTCGCCGCGCGGTGCTGCGGGTGCATTCCAAGGGCAAGCCCATCGCACCCGACGCCGACCTGGACGGGCTGGCGAAACGCACCGTCGGCATGACCGGCGCCGACCTCGCCAACGTCATCAACGAAGCCGCGTTGCTGACCGCCCGCGAGAACGGCACCGTCATCACCGGCGCCGCGCTCGAGGAGGCGGTGGACCGGGTGGTGGGCGGGCCGCGCCGCAAGGGCCGGATCATCAGCGAACTGGAGAAGAAGATCACCGCCTACCACGAGGGCGGTCACACGCTTGCGGCCTGGGCGATGCCCGACATCGAGCCGATCTACAAGGTGACCATCCTGGCGCGCGGGCGCACCGGCGGGCACGCGGTGTCGGTGCCCGAGGACGACAAGGGCCTGATGACCCGCTCGGAGATGATCGCGCGGCTGGTGTTCGCGATGGGTGGGCGCGCCGCCGAGGAACTGGTGTTCCGCGAGCCCACCACCGGCGCGGTCTCCGACATCGAGCAGGCCACCAAGATCGCGCGCTCGATGGTCACCGAATACGGGATGAGTTCCAAGCTGGGCGCGGTCAAGTACGGGACCGAACACGGTGACCCGTTTCTGGGCCGGACCATGGGCACCGCGCCGGATTATTCGCATGAGGTCGCCCGCGGCATCGACGACGAGATCCGCAAGCTGATCGAGGCTGCGCACACCGAGGCCTGGGAGGTCCTCACCGAATACCGCGACGTGCTCGATGCCCTGGCCGGCGAGCTGCTGGAAAAGGAGACGCTGCACCGGCCCGAGTTGGAGGCCATCTTCGCCGGCGTCGAAAAGCGGCCGCGGCTGACCATGTTCGACGACTTCGGCGGCCGCGTGCCGTCGGACAAGCCACCGATCAAGACACCCGGCGAGTTGGCCGTCGAGCGCGGCGAGCCCTGGCCCAGGCCGGAGCCCGAGCCTGCGTTCAAAGCTGCCATCGCTCGCGCGACTCACGAGGCCGCGCAGGCCGACGGGGATCGAACCACCAACGGCGCCAACGGTGCTCACGGTCTGCCGGCGGGCGAGGGCAGCCCGTCGGGCCAGCCCGACTACGGCGCGCCCGCCGGCTGGCGTGCGCCCGGTTGGCCGCCGCCGCAGCCGGGCTACTGGTACCCGCCGCCGGCGCCGGCCCAGTCGCCGCCGTACTGGCCGCATCCGCCGCAGGGCCACCCGTACCCGCCGTATCCGCAATCCGCTAAACCGGTACCGGAGACCGGCCAGTCCCCGGATCCGCAGGGCGGAGACCCGAGACGCTCCCACCCGCCGGCGCACGGCTGAGAAGACGGAGGCTTTGATGGCGCAGCCGAACTCCCGCACCGTGGCGCTGCACGCGGCGGTGTTCGACCAGGAGCGGGCCGAGGCCGCGGTCCGCGAGTTGCTGTACGCGATCGGGGAGGACCCGGATCGGCACGGTCTGGCGGACACGCCGGCGCGGGTCGCCCGTGCCTACCGCGAGGTGTTCTCCGGCCTCTACACCGACCCCGACAGCGTGCTGGACACCACCTTCGACGAACAGCATGACGAGTTGGTGCTGGTCAAAGGTATTCCGATGTACTCCACCTGCGAACACCACCTGGTTGCCTTTCACGGGCTGGCGCACGTGGGCTACATCCCCGGCCATGACGGCCGGGTGACCGGCCTGTCGAAGATCGCCCGCCTGGTCGACCTGTACGCCAAGCGGCCGCAGGTGCAGGAGCGTCTCACCGCGCAGATCGCCGACGCCCTGACGCGCAAACTCGACCCGCGAGGCGTCATCGTGGTGATCGAAGCCGAGCATCTGTGCATGTCGATGCGCGGTGTCCGCAAGCCCGGCGCCGTCACTACCACCTCGGCGGTCCGCGGGCTGTTCAAGACCAGCCAGGCATCTCGAGCCGAGGCGCTCGAACTCATCCTGCGCAAGTGAGCACGTCGTCCGTCCGGGTCATGGGGGTGGTGAACGTCACCGGCGACTCGTTCTCGGATGGCGGGCGCTACCTGGACACCGACCGGGCTGTCGAGCACGGCATGGCATTGGCGGCCGACGGCGCGGCGATCATCGATGTCGGGGGTGAGTCGACCCGGCCCGGCGCCGTGGGCGTCGACCCGCCGGTGGAGACCGCGCGCGTGGTACCTGTCGTCAAAGGACTTGTCGCACAGGGCATTACAGTCAGTATAGATACGATGCACGCGGCTGTGGCACGGGTGGCGCTGGACAACGGCGCGCAGATGGTCAACGACGTGTCCGGTGGGCGGGCCGATCCGGGCATGGCCCGGCTGGTGGTCGAGGCCGGTGTTCCGTGGGTGTTGATGCACTGGCGACCCGTCTGCGCCGGCGAGCCGCACCGGGTGCCGCACTATCGCGACGTGGTGGCCGAGGTGCGCGCCGAACTGCTGGCCGCGGTCGACGATGCGGTGCGCGCAGGCGTCGAACCGGCGAAGCTGATCATCGATCCCGGTCTGGGGTTCGCCAAGACCGCACACCACAATTGGGCGTTGCTGCACGCCCTGCCGGAGTTGGTCGCCACCGGCATCCCGGTCCTGGTGGGGGCGTCGCGCAAGCGGTTCCTCGGCGCGTTGCTGGCCGGGCCCGACGGCGCGCAGCGACCGCCCGGCGGACGCGAGACCGCCACCGCGGTGATCTCCGCGCTGGCCGCCCTGCACGGCGCCTGGGGTGTGCGGGTGCACGACGTGCGGGCCTCGGCCGACGCGCTCGAGGTCGTCGCGGCCTGGAGCCGGGGAGGGACCGGTGACTGACAGAATCGAGTTGCGCGGCTTGACAGTTCACGGCCGGCACGGGGTTTTCGAGCACGAGCGCGCAGACGGCCAGGAGTTCGTCGTCGATATCACCGTGTGGATCGACCTGGCCGCCGCAGCGGCCAGTGACGACTTGGCCGACACCTACGACTACGGCGTGCTGGCCCAGCGCGCGGCCGACATCGTCGCCGGCCCGGCCCGCAACCTGATCGAAGCCGTCGCCGGTGAGATCGCCGAGGACGTGATGAACGACGAGCGGGTACACGCCGTCGAGGTCACCGTGCACAAGCCGGCCGCGCCGATCCCGCAGGCCTTCGGCGACGTGGCGGTCGTGGCGCGACGGTCTCGCCGCGGCGGCCGCGGTGCGGCGATCCCGGCGGCGGGGGCGCCATGACCCGCGTAGTGCTGTCGCTCGGATCCAATCTGGGGGATCGGCTGGCCCGGCTGCAAGCGGTGCTCGACGAGCTGGGCGGCGCGGTGCGGGCGGTGTCCCCGGTCTACGAGACCGCGCCGTGGGGCGGGGTCGAGCAGGCGCCGTTCCTCAACGCGGTGCTCATCGCCGACGACCCGGCGCTCGACGGGCGCGGATGGTTGCACCGCGCCCAGCAGATGGAGCAGGCCGCCGATCGGGTGCGCGGCCGGCCCTGGGGTCCCCGCACGCTCGACGTGGACCTGATCAGCTGCTACCAGACGGGCGCGGCCGGCTCCGGCGGCACCGAACTGTTCGCGCGGGGCGACGGGCTGACCCTGCCGCATCCGCTGGCTCATCTGCGGGCCTTCGTCCTGGTACCGTGGCTGGCCGTCGACCCGGCGTCGGAGCTGACGGTGGCCGGCGAGCGGCGGCCGGTGGCCCGGCTGCTCGCCGAGCTGGATCCGGCCGACCGCGGCGGCGTGCGATTGACCGAGCTGGTCCTCAAAACCGCGGGCATGTGATGGGCCCGATCCGCAAACGTGACCTGACGGCCGCGGCGGTCGGCGCCGCGGTGGTCGGATACCTGCTGGTGGTGCTGCTGTATCGGTGGTTCCCGCCGATCACGGTGTGGACCGGCCTGTCGCTGCTCGCGGTCGCGCTCGCCGAGGCGGCGTGGGGCCGCCAGGTCCGGGCCAAGATCACCGACGGCGAGATCGGCGACGGGCCAGGCCGGCTGCATCCGCTCGTGGTGGCCCGCAGCCTCGTGGTGGCCAAGGCCTCGGCATGGGTCGGTGCGGTGGTGCTGGGCTGGTGGGTCGCCGTGCTGGTGTACCTGTTGCCGCGGCGGTCGTGGCTGCAGGTGGCCGGTGAAGACACCGCCGGCACGGTGGTGGCCGCCGTCAGCGCGCTGGCTCTGGCGGTTGCCGGGCTGTGGCTCCAACATTGCTGCAAGTCGCCGCCGGATCCGACCGAACACGCCGAGGGAGCCCACCCGTAGGACGGGCGAGAATCGCCGGAGTGCGGCGACACGCGCGTTGACCTCGGGCCGGTACAGTCGGGCCATGACCGATCTGTCCCGCGGCTCCCGGGCCCGGCGCGGCGGTCGCAGGCCGGGTTGGCCACTGTTGACGGCGTTGCTGGTGCTGGCGATCGGCGCCAGTTCCGCACTGGTTTTCACCAGCCGGGCGGAGCTTCTCAAGCTGGCGGTGATCCTGGCGCTGTGGGCCGCCGTCGTCGCCGCTTTCGTGTCGGTGATCTACCGCCGGCAAAGTGACGTGGATCAGGCCCGGGTACGTGACATGAAGCTGGTGTACGACCTGCAGCTGGACCGGGAAATCTCGGCCCGTCGTGAGTACGAGCTGACCGTGGAATCCCAGCTGCGCCGCGAGCTGGCGTCGGAGCTGCGCGCCCAGGCCGCCGACGAGGTGGCCGCGTTGCGCGCCGAGCTGTCCGCGCTGCGCACCAATCTGGAGATCCTGTTCGGCACCGAGCTGGCCCAGCGGCCGGAGTTGGAAACCGAGCGCCGGGCGGTGCGCGGTTACAGCGACTGGGATCGCGGCGACGAGAGCCCCCGCGACCGGGTCGCCGCGGCGCGGGCCGACGAGCTGTCCGAGCCTGCCGACGACAGGTCGATCATCGACGTGCCCGAGGAGCCGCTGTCGCCACCGGCCGATATCTACCGGGCCGGGTATGCCGACCAGGCCCCGTATCGTCAGCCGCCGTCGTTCGGGACCGGCGAGGCGTTTCCCGGCTCGCACCGGCGTCAGGCCGGCTGGGCAGGGCAGGACCGGGCAGGACAGGACCGGGCAGGACCGGGCTGGGCAGGGCCGGACCGGGCAGGGCCTCCGCCTCCCCAACCGGCGTGGTCGGAGCCTGCGGAGCAGGCTCCGGGGACCGGCTGGCAGCCGGCCGGCTCCGACGAACAGTGGCGTGCACCCGAGATGCCGGGCGGTCCCGTCGAGCCCACGCTGGCTGCGCCGCCGTCCGCGGAGCGAAGTGGCCGCCACGCCAGCTTCGCCGAGCAGGGGCCGGGCGAGTCCGGCGCCGCCCGCGGCCCGCGGGCGGGCAGGCCCGGTCGGCGCGCGCGGGCCCGCGACGGTTCGGACTCGGGCACCACGGCGCAACCGGCGATGTCGCCGCCGCCCCCGGCCGAGGCCCGGCATGGCGGCGCCGAGCCGGAACCGGCCGGCGCGCACACGGAGGGCCATTCGGTGGCCGAACTGTTGGCACGCCTGCAGGCCACCCCATCCGCAGGTGGCCGGCGCCGACGCCCCGAGGCGTAGGCACAACCGGTTCGTGCGCGCGACTGCCGCCGGAGTACAGTCGTGGCGACCGTCCGGTACCCGCGCCGCGGGACTGGAACGAATCCGGGACATCTGCGAGGTCGTCTGCGATGGTGCAGTTCGACGGACTGCGCCCGGCCCGGCTCAAGGTGGGCATCATCTCCGCCGGCCGGGTCGGAGCCGCGTTGGGTGTGGCGCTGGAACGCGTGGACCACGTCGTGGTGGCATGCAGCGCCGTTTCCGGGGCATCCCGGCGACGTGCCGAGCGGCGGCTGCCCGACACACCGGTTGCGCCTATCCCCGACGTCGCGGCCAGCGCCGAGTTGCTGCTGCTGGCGGTGCCCGACACCGAGCTCGCCGGGCTGGTGAGCGGGTTGGCCGCCACGGCCGCGGTGCGGCCCGGGACCATCGTGGCGCACACGTCCGGCGCCAACGGTACCGGCGTGCTGGCGCCGCTCGCGGACTGCATCCCGCTGGCCATTCACCCCGCCATGACGTTCACCGGCTCCGACGAGGACATCGCCCGGCTGCCGCAGGCCTGCTTCGGGATCACCGCCGCCGACGACGTCGGCTACGCGATCGCGCAGTCGCTGGTCCTGGAGATCGGCGGTGAGCCGTTCCGGGTCCGCGACGATGTGCGCACGCTGTACCACGCCGCGTTGGCCCACGCCGGCAACCACATCGTCACGATGCTCGGCGACGCGCTGGACGCGTTGCGGGCCGCGTTGTCGGGCCAGGAGCTGCTCGGGCAACAACTGGTCGACGACGCCCCCGGCGGCCTCGCCGAACGGGTGCTGGGGCCGCTGGCCCGGGCGGCGCTGGAGAACACCCTGCAGCGCGGGCAGGGCGCGCTCACCGGGCCGGTGGCGCGCGGTGACGCGGATGCGATCGCCGGGCACCTGAGCGCGCTGGCGGCCGTCGACCCGAAACTGGCCGAGGCGTATCGGCTCAATGCCCTGCGAACGGCGCAGCGCGCGCATGCGGCCGCCGGCGTCTTCGAGGTGCTGGCGCGGTGACGGTCAACCCGCCGCCGAGGTTCTCCTCGGGTGAACTCAACGTGTACGCGACGCCCGGCGAGGTGGCCGCGGTCAGCCGCGCGCTGCGCCACACCGGTCGGCGGGTGATGCTGGTGCCGACCATGGGCGCGCTGCACGAGGGCCACCTGGCCTTGGTCCGCGCGGCCGGCCGGGTCCCGGGCTCGGTCGTGGTGGTGTCGATCTTCGTCAACCCGCTGCAGTTCGGTCCCGGTGAGGACCTCGACGTCTATCCGCGCCCGATCGAGGACGACCTGGCGTTGCTGCGCGACGCCGAGGTGGAGGTGGCGTTCACCCCGGGCGTCGCGGCGATGTATCCCGACGGCCCGCGGACCGCGGTGCGTCCCGGCCCCCTGGGCGCCGAGTTGGAGGGCGCCGCCCGCCCCGACCATTTCGCTGGCATGCTGACCGTCGTGCTGAAGTTGCTGCAGATCGTGCGCCCCGATCGGGTGTTCTTCGGCGAGAAGGACTATCAGCAGTTGGTTCTGGTCCGTCAGATGGTCGCCGACCTCGACGTGGACGTACGGGTGGTGGGGGTGCCGATCGTGCGGGAAGCCGACGGGCTGGCGATGTCGTCGCGTAACCGGTATCTGGACACGGGCCAGCGGGAACTGGCCGGCACCCTGGCGGCGGCGCTGCTGGCCGGCAGGAACGCCGCGCCGGCCGGCGCTGACGCCGCGGTAGCCGCAGCTCAGGCTGTCCTGACCGCGGCGCCCGCTATCGACGTCGACTACCTGCAGGTGCGCGACCCCGCGCTGGGCCCCGCCCCGGTCGACGGTCCCGGCCGGCTGCTGGTCGCCGCGCGGCTTGGCAGCACCAGAATTCTGGACAACATCGCCATCGAGATCGGGGCACCCGTCGGCCTCAATGGACTCGAGCCCGCCGGATGTCTCGAAACACCCTGGAGGAACTGATGTTACGGACCATGTTGAAATCCAAGATCCATCGGGCAACCGTCACCCAGGCGGATCTGCACTACGTCGGATCGGTGACCATCGACGCCGATCTGATGGATGCCGCGGACCTTCTCGAGGGCGAGCAGGTGACCGTCGTCGACATCGACAACGGCTCCCGGCTGGTCACCTACGCGATCACCGGCGAGCGGGGCAGCGGCGTGATCGGGATCAACGGCGCCGCAGCGCATCTGGTCCATCCCGGCGACCTGGTGATCCTGATCGCCTACGCGACGATGGACGACGCCGAGGCGCGCCGCTACCAGCCGCGTATCGTGTTCGTCGACTCCGACAACCGGCCGATCGACCTCGGGCATGATCCGGCATTCGTGCCGGGCCTGGACATTCCTGAAGCCGCCGAGCTGATTTCGCCGCGGTAGCAGTGCTGCTCGCGATCGACGTCCGCAACACGCACACCGTCGTGGGGCTGCTCTCCGGGTCCGGGGAGCACGCGAAGGTTGTGCAGCAGTGGCGGATTCGCACCGAATCCGAGGTCACCGCAGACGAGCTGGCGCTCACCATCGACGGGCTGATCGGGGACGACTCCGAGCGACTCACCGGTGTCGCGGCGCTGTCCACCGTTCCGTCGGTGTTGCACGAGGTGCGGATCATGCTCGGCCAATACTGGCCTGCGGCGCCGCGCCTGGTGATCGAGCCCGGGGTGCGCACCGGAATGCCGCTGCTGGTGGACAATCCGAAGGAAGTCGGCGCTGATCGAATTGTCAACTGCCTCGCGGCTTTTCACAAGTTCAAGACGCCCGCTATCGTGATCGACTTCGGTTCGTCGATCTGCGTGGACGTGGTGTCGGCACGCGGTGAGTTTCTCGGCGGAGCGATCGCGCCCGGGCTGCAGGTCTCCTCCGACGCTGCGGCGGCGCGCTCGGCCGCGTTGCGACGCGTCGAGCTGGCCCGGCCCCGCTCGGTGGTCGGCAAGAACACCGTGGAATGCATGCAGGCCGGTGCCGTTTTCGGGTTCGCGGGGCTGGTCGACGGATTGGTGCAGCGCATCCGCGACAGCGTGGACGGCTGCGGCGGCGACGACGTCACGGTGGTCGCCACCGGGCACACCGCGCCGCTGCTGCTGGCGGAACTGCACAGCGTCGAGCATTACGACCAGCACCTGACCCTGCACGGCCTGCGGCTGGTCTTCGAGCGCAACCAGGACAGCCAGCGCGGCCGGCTCAAGACGGCCCGCTGACATGCGGCGCGGTCGCTGGCGGCGCAACCGCCGGCAGGGCGTGGGACACGCAGGTTCGACGTCGTTCCTTTAAGCTTGCACGCCGTGAGCGCCACCGGCCGGGAACCTCCGCAGGACGGTCCTGATGACCTCCCCGAGCAGTTCCGGATCCGCCGCGACAAGCGCGCTCGGTTGTTGGCGCAGGGCCGCGATCCCTACCCGGTCGCGGTGGGACGCACCCACACGCTCGCGCAGATCCGGGCCGCCTACCCAAACCTGCCGGCCGATTCGGCAACGGGCGACGTCGTCGGTGTCGCCGGCCGGGTGATCTTCGTCCGCAACTCGGGCAAACTGTGCTTCGCCACGCTGCAGGACGGCGACGGCACCCAGTTGCAGGTGATGATCAGCCTCGCGGGTGTGGGCCCGGACGAGCTGGATGCGTGGAAAGCCGACGTGGACATCGGCGACATCGTGTGCGTGCACGGCGAGGTGATCAGCTCGCGCCGCGGCGAGCTGTCCGTGCTCGGCGATTCGTGGCGCATGGCGTCGAAGGCGTTGCGGCCGCTGCCCGTCGCGCACCGGGAAATGAGCGACGAGTCGCGGGTGCGGCAACGTTACGTCGACCTGATCGTCCGCCCGCAGGCCCGCACCGTTGCCCGACAACGGATCGCCGTGATGCGCGCGATACGGACCGCATTGGAGCAGCGCGGTTTTGTCGAGGTCGAAACCCCGATGTTGCAGACGTTGGCCGGCGGGGCCGCGGCCCGGCCGTTCGTCACGCACTCCAATGCTCTCGACATCGACCTCTACCTGCGGATCGCACCGGAACTGTTCCTGAAGCGCTGCGTTGTGGGTGGGTTTGACAAGGTCTTCGAACTTAATCGGGTGTTCCGAAACGAGGGCGCGGACGCCACTCATTCCCCGGAATTTTCGATGCTGGAGACCTACCAGGCCTACGGAACCTATGACGATTCGGCGGTTGTGACCCGCGAACTTATTCAGCAGGTGGCTGACGAGGCGATCGGCACCCGACAACTCCCGCTGCCCGATGGCAGCGTCTACGACATCGACGGAGAATGGGTTTCGATATCGATGTATCCGTCCCTATCCGACGCGCTCGGCGAGGAGATCACCCCCGACACCACGGTCGGCCACCTGCGCAGCATCGCCGCGGCGCGCGGCGTGGAGGTTCCCGAGGACCGCGGGTACGGGCACGGCAAGCTGGTCGAGGAGCTGTGGGAGCAGCTGGTCGGCTCGGCCCTGACCACGCCCACCTTTGTCCGGGATTTTCCGGTGGACACCACGCCCCTGACTCGTGAGCACCGCAGCATTGCGGGTGTCACCGAGAAGTGGGATCTGTACCTGCGCGGCATTGAGCTGGCCACCGGGTACTCGGAATTGGTCGATCCCGTGGTGCAGCGGGAGCGGTTTGCGGCCCAGGCCCGCGCGGCGGCCGCCGGCGACGACGAGGCGATGGCGCTCGACGAGGATTTTTTGGCCGCCCTGGAACACGCCATGCCGCCCTGTACCGGAACGGGAATGGGTGTCGACCGGCTGTTGATGGCGCTGACCGGCCTGCCAATTAGGGAGACAGTTTTGTTTCCGATTGTTCGGCCGCCCACCACCTGAACTACGATGCCGGAACTACGATGCCTGAACTACGGTGTGTGATCCGGTATTGAACAACGCGCCGTGTTATGGCAGATTGATGCCGGGGATTGACTGAAACTCACACGGTTTGCTTGGCAGGCACACTGTGAACAGAATGAAGCTGGGTGAACAGAACGAACCCGGGTGAACAGAACGAAGCTGAGTGCACAGAACGAACCCGGGTGAACAGAACGAACCTGAAGGGTGAGCTAATGGCGAAGAAAGTGACCGTCACCTTGGTCGACGATTTCGACGGCGAGGGTCCCGGCGACGAAACCGTCGAATTTGGTCTCGACGGCGTGGCCTATGAGATTGACCTGTCGACCAAGAATGCCAACAAACTGCGGGCCGACCTGAAGAAATGGGTGGACGCCGGGCGTCGGGTCGGCGGCCGGCGTCGTGGCCGTTCCGGCGGCCGCGGGCGCGGGACCATCGACCGTGAGCAGAGCGCGGCGATCCGCGAGTGGGCCCGCCGCAACGGGCACAACGTGTCGAGCCGCGGACGCATCCCGGCCAGCGTCATCGACGCGTTCCACGCTGCGACCTGACACCGCGCTCTTTCGCTGGTGGCGAACCGATCGCCGCTCGGCGCGGGAAACGTTTCGGCGATATCTCGCGTTGCCTAGTAACGGCTGCGTTGTACGCGGGGATCTGACTGACCACACGGTCAGAACCCCGCCCGGCCGCCCTTGACGCGTCTGCCCATTACAGTGGACGGCAGATGCGCGGTTCCGGCCCCGACGGACCGGGATGGGCTGTATCGAATGGTGAGGGAGAGCAGGTAAGCGCCGATGTTCGAAAGATTTACCGACCGTGCCCGCAGGGTGGTCGTCCTGGCCCAGGAAGAGGCCCGGATGCTCAACCACAACTACATCGGCACCGAGCACATTCTGCTGGGACTGATCCACGAAGGCGAAGGCGTCGCCGCCAAGTCGCTCGAGTCGCTGGGAATCTCCCTGGAGGGTGTCCGCAGCCAGGTCGAGGAGATCATCGGCCAGGGCCAGCAGGCGCCGTCGGGGCACATCCCGTTCACCCCCCGGGCCAAGAAGGTGCTCGAGCTTTCGCTGCGGGAGGCGCTGCAGCTGGGCCACAACTACATCGGCACCGAGCACATCCTGCTCGGCCTGATCCGCGAGGGCGAGGGTGTGGCCGCCCAGGTTCTGGTCAAGTTGGGCGCCGAGCTGACCCGGGTGCGCCAGCAGGTCATCCAGCTGCTCTCCGGCTACCAGGGCAAGGAAGCCGCCGAAGCCGGCACGGGGGGCCGCGGCGGCGAGTCCGGCAGCCCGTCGACGTCGCTGGTGCTCGACCAGTTCGGCCGCAACCTGACCGCGGCCGCGATGGAGGGCAAGCTGGACCCGGTCATCGGCCGCGAGAAGGAAATCGAGCGGGTCATGCAGGTGCTGTCCCGGCGCACCAAGAACAACCCGGTGCTGATCGGCGAGCCCGGCGTGGGCAAGACCGCGGTCGTCGAGGGCCTGGCGCAGGCGATCGTGCACGGCCAGGTGCCCGAGACGCTGAAGGACAAGCAGCTCTACACACTGGACCTGGGTTCGTTGGTGGCGGGCAGCCGCTACCGCGGTGACTTCGAGGAACGCCTGAAGAAGGTGCTCAAGGAGATCAACACCCGCGGCGACATCATCTTGTTCATCGACGAGCTGCACACGCTGGTGGGCGCCGGGGCCGCCGAGGGCGCGATCGACGCCGCGTCGATCCTCAAACCGAAGCTGGCCCGCGGCGAGCTGCAGACGATCGGCGCCACCACCCTCGACGAGTACCGCAAGTACATCGAGAAGGACGCCGCCCTGGAGCGCCGCTTCCAGCCAGTGCAGGTCGGCGAGCCGACGGTGGAGCACACCATCGAGATCCTCAAGGGTCTGCGGGACCGCTACGAGGCACACCACCGGGTGTCGATCACCGACGGCGCGGTGGTGGCCGCGGCCACCCTGGCCGACCGCTACATCAACGACCGGTTCCTGCCCGACAAGGCGATCGACCTGATCGACGAGGCGGGAGCGCGGATGCGGATCCGCCGGATGACCGCGCCACCGGACCTGCGCGAGTTCGACGAGAAGATCGCCGACGCCCGTCGGGAGAAGGAGTCGGCGATCGACGCGCAGGACTTCGAGAAGGCGGCCAGCCTACGCGACCGCGAGAAGCAACTCGTCGCGCAGCGCGCAGAGCGCGAAAAGCAGTGGCGATCCGGCGATCTCGATGTGGTCGCGGAGGTGGACGACAACGAGATCGCCGAGGTGCTGGGCAACTGGACCGGCATCCCGGTAGTCAAGCTCACCGAGGCCGAGACCACCCGGCTGCTGCGCATGGAGGACGAGGTCCACAAGCGGATCATCGGGCAAGAGGATGCTGTTCGGGCTGTTTCTAAGGCGATCCGCCGGACCCGAGCCGGGCTGAAGGACCCCAAGCGCCCGTCCGGGTCGTTCATCTTCGCCGGCCCGTCCGGTGTCGGAAAGACCGAGCTGTCCAAGGCGCTGGCCGAGTTCCTGTTCGGCGACGATGACGCGCTCATCCAGATCGACATGGGCGAGTTCCACGACCGGTTCACCGCGTCGCGACTGTTCGGTGCCCCGCCCGGGTATGTGGGCTACGAGGAGGGCGGCCAGCTCACCGAGAAGGTGCGGCGCAAGCCGTTCTCGGTGGTGCTGTTCGACGAGATCGAGAAGGCGCATCAGGAGATCTACAACAGTTTGTTGCAGGTCCTCGAGGACGGCCGGCTCACCGACGGGCAGGGCCGGACGGTGGACTTCAAGAACACGGTGCTGATCTTCACCTCCAACCTGGGCACGGCCGACATCTCAAAGGCGGTCGGCCTGGGCTTCACTCAGGGTGGCGGCGAGAACAACTACGAGCGGATGAAGCAGAAGGTCAACGACGAGCTGAAGAAGCACTTCCGCCCGGAGTTCCTCAACCGCATCGACGAAGTCATCGTCTTCCACCAGCTGACCCGCGAGGAGATCATCCGGATGGTCGAGTTGATGATCAGCCGGGTGCAAAAGCAGCTCAAGGGCAAGGACATGGTCTTGGAGTTGACTGGCAAGGCCAAGGCGCTGCTGGCCAAGCGTGGCTTCGACCCGGTGCTGGGCGCCCGTCCGCTGCGCCGCACCATCCAGCGGGAGATCGAGGACGCCTTGAGCGAGAAGATCCTCTTCGAGGAGGTAGGACCGGGCCAGATCGTCACGGTCGACGTGGACAACTGGGACGGCGAAGGCGCCGGCGAGGATGCGGTGTTCACCTTCACCGGCACCCGTAAGCCGGCCGAGCCGGATCTGGCCGAGGCCGGCGCGCACGGCGTGTAGCAACCCGCGCCGAAAGTGCACCTGCCGACGCGCTCACTCGTGATCTGCGCCGGCAGGTGCACTTTCGCGGCGTGCCGTCTCAATCCTTGCGGCGGCGCAGCAACACGAAATTGGTGATCGCGAGCAACAGAGCCACAACCGCGACGGCGGCTGCCGCGAGGGCCGGCCACAGCGGCGTGTTGTCTTGCACTGTTTCGGTGGTTGTGAAGATGTCGATATCGGAGGCTCCCGAGACCAGCTTCAGCACAGGAGCGGGGTGCCCGGGCGCGGGCGGACCGGCGAACGGGTCGTCGTTCCAGTTCACCGTGCGACCGTCACTGTAAGACTGCTCGGCCGGCAGGACCAGCGAATCTCTGTTCGGCAGGGGACCGGCGGAGATGCGGAACAACTCGAACTGGTTGGGCGGGATCGCCGCCTGCGGGGTGTCGGCCTTCCAGTCGACCTGCGAGACGTAGTCGTTGTGGACGGTGCCGTTGTAGTCGGTTTGCGGTGTGGGCAGGGGCCGCTTGATCAGGATCGCCGTCCAGCCGGGCTTCGGCTGGATTTCCACCAGATAGATTGGCGCGGTGTCGGGCAGAAACACCCGCAGTTCGGTGGTCGCCGCGGCATCCGACTCGGAGGGGACACTGAAAGTCAAGACACCGTAACCGCCTTGACGCGCGTTGGTCCCGGAGACCTTGACATGCGCCAAGGTGGGCGGCGCGAAGCCAACGGCGGCGACCGCAGTCAACGCGGTGATCAGACCGGTACGCAGAACATTTCTCACCTGAGGACGTCCTTTCGGGTTGAGCGGCAGGTAGCCCACACGCGGATGCTGTCGGCTCCGTGAACCGCCGGCTTCCGATGCTAGCGGTGCGCGGACATCAGTCCGAAGACCTGTTTGACGATCTGCAGCATCCAGCCCGTTACGTGTGGCCCATGGTCGCGGGGCCAGTTCAGCTGAAAACTGACCGCCCACGGCGCACCCGTCCGGTCGACGGCATACCAGCTGAACGTCAGGTCGCCCGGCAGCCCGCCGGCCTTCGCACCGATATATGGCCACTCACGGTGGTCCACGTCGACGCCCGGCACCGCAGCCAGGATCTGCCTGACCGGCGCGGCTGCACCCACAGCGGCGGCCTGCAGCGCCGCGTGCACCCGGCAGATGTCCTCAGCGCTGCCATACCATTCCGCGCCGTAACTGGAGGCCGGAGTGTGGGCACGCGTCGGATCCGGTTGGTAGGCATGGGAATTGGCCTGCTGCAGCAGCCGGGCTCGGGCTTGCGGGGTGGCGTGATTCCACTGCTCGCGCAGGTCCGGCTCGCCCCAGGCCACCGAGAACAGCTCGTACATGGTCGGGAACGGTGTCATGGCGGCCGGATCGTGATGACCGGTTGCGACGAGCGCCTGTTCGACGGCGTGGGTGCCGACCTTGCCGATCAGCAGGTCTGTGGCCATGTTGTCACTGGTCGCGATCATCTTTTCGGCGGCGGTGCGCACCGAGATATGCGCTCCGACGGGCAGATCCATTCCCGAGCCGACGGCCTTGCCCCTGTCGGTGACGGTCAGCTGGTCGTCCCAGGACAGGGTTGCGGCCCGGACCGCGTCGGCCACCGCATAGAGCACGTAAAGCTTGAAGATCGAGGCCAGCGGCAGCGACAGCGAGGTGTTGGTTCCCGCCACCGGGTCGCAGCGGTCGCCGTCGATCCTGGCGACTTGCCAGGAGTAGCGGGCTCCGGTCGCCCCCAGCGTGGCATCGATGTCGCGCCAGGCGGAGATCTTCGGTGTCCGGGTGGTGACGTCGAACCGGTCCACCAGGGTCTCGTCGTCGGTGTGGATCCGGACGTCCTGGCGGGCGCCGTAGGATGTGGTGAGCTCCAGTGTGGCTGAGCCGGCGCTGATGTCGACCCCGTGCAGCGTGAAGGGGCGGTCCCACCACAGCTCCTCCATGGTCGTGTCGACCTGCCGCACCAGGTCGGGGGCAGCCAGCGTGCCCACCCCGACCGGGCCTATCGGCCAGTCCGAGTTGAGCATGTCGAAGGTCTGTTGCGCGCGCAGGCCGGGCGGAGTCCGGGTGTCGATCCGTATGCCGGACGCCGCCGCCTTCGCTGGCGGGTCGGGGGGCGAGCCGCATCCCGGAGCCAGGGCGACGACCAGCACCGTGGCGGCCACCAGTGCCGCCGCGCGCTGCCGCCGAGGGCTCTGGCTACGCCGTCGAGCCGGTGCCCGCAACGTCCAACACGACCTCGAATTCCAGCAGCGACGCGCCGGTCGCGACCGGGTTGGCCCGCTGGCCGGCGTGGGCCTCGATCGCGGGCCCGGCCGCCCACGCACGGAAGGCTTCTTCGGACTCCCACTGAGTCACCACGAAATAACGGTCTTCACCCTTGACCGGGCGAAGCAGCTGGAAGCCGAGGAAGCCGGGCGAGTTCTCGACCGCGTGCGCGCGATGGGCGAACCGCTTCTCCAGCTCGGGGCCGGCATCCGCCGGCACCTCGATTGCGTTGATCTTCACCACTGGCATGCCGTCAGGCTACCGTGCGGGACGTGCCGATCGATCTGCTCACCCCTCGGGGCGGCCGAGGCCGGCCGGTGGTGCTGCTGCACGGACTGATGGGGCGGGGCAGCACCTGGTCGCGTCAGCTGCCATGGCTGACCCGGTTGGGCACCGTCTACACCTACGACGCGCCCTGGCACCGGGGCCGCGACGTGGCCGACCCGCACCCGATCAGCACGCAGCGCTTCGTGGCCGACCTGGGTGACGCGGTCGCCGGCCTGGGGACACCAGCCCGGCTGGTCGGGCATTCGATGGGTGCGCTGCACGGATGGTGCCTCGCCGCGGAACGGCCCGAGTTGGTCGCGGCGCTGGTCGTGGAGGACATGGCGCCGGATTTCCGCGGCCGCACCACCGGTCCGTGGGAACCCTGGGCTCATCAACTACCGGTCGAATTCGACTCTGCCGAAAAGATATTCGGCACGTTCGGCGAGGTTGCCGGCCAGTACTTCCTGGAGGCTTTCGACCGGACGCCGACGGGTTGGCGGCTGCACGGCCACACCGAGCGGTGGGTCGAGATCGCGGCCGAATGGGGCACCCGCGACTACTGGCCGCAGTGGCGGGCGGTGCGGGCACCTGCGTTGCTCATCGAGGCCGGAAACTCGGTGACGCCGCCGGGCCAGATGCGACGCATGAACGACATCGGTTGGCGCACAGAGTACGTGCATGTCCCGGATGCCGGACACCTGATCCACGACGAAGCACCGCAGGTTTACCGCAACACGGTGGAATCGTTCTTGACGACGTCCTGATCCTGCTCGCCGGCCAGCGCGAAGCGGCCGTCGCGGGTGCGGGCCACCAAACCGTCGGCGAGCAGCGATTCCAAAGCCCGGTCGCGCTGCCCGGCATCCGTGCGCCACGCCACGTCCAGTTCGGCCCGGGTGACCGGTAAGTCATTGCCCCGCAACACATCCAACAGCAGTCCGCGTACCTGCCGATCGGTTCCGGCAAACCGCGCGGCGGGGCGTGCGGGACCCTGCGGGGGAGGATAGCCGGCGCGCCGCCATGCGCATCCGGGCAGCGGGCACACTGGGCACCGCGGCTTCCGGGCAACGCACACCGTGGCGCCCAGTTCCATCAGCGCCGCCGAAAAACGATGCGCTGTAGCGTCTTCCGGCAGCAACGCAGCTACGTCGGCGTGGTCGCGGATTGCCGACGGGGTACCGGCATCGGCGCGGCCGTGGACGACACGGGCCACCACCCGTCGCACGTTGGTGTCCACCACCGGCACCGGCTGACGGTAGGCGAAGCACGCCACCGCCCGCGCGGTGTAGCTCCCCACCCCGGGCAGCGTGAGCAGCGTCTCGACGTCGTCGGGGACCGCGTCGCCGTGATCGCGGGCGATCACCGTGGCACACTCATGCAGCCGCTTGGCCCGCCGGGGGTACCCCAGCTTGCCCCAGGCGCGCAGCACGTCGGCCGTGGTCGCGGCCGCCGTCGCCGACGCCGTCGGCCACCGCCGCACCCACTCCGTCCAGACCGGCAGCACGCGGGCCACCGGAGTCTGCTGCAGCATGAACTCGCTGACCAGGATCTGCCACGCGCTGACGTCGGGATTCCGCCACGGCAGATCGCGCCGCTCCCGGTCATACCAGCCGATGAGCTCGGCCGTGGAGACGCTCATCGCTGGGTGCGGCACAATGTCAGCCATGCCCGACACCGATCCGCTGAGCGCGTGGAAAGCACTCAAAGAGGGTAACGAGCGCTTCGTCGCCGGAAAGCCCGAGCATCCCAGTCAGGACGTCGAGCACCGCGCCAGCATTGCCGATGCGCAGCAGCCGACGGCCGTGGTGTTCGGCTGTGCGGACAGTCGGGTGGCCGCCGAGATCATCTTCGACCAGGGGCTGGGCGACATGTTCGTGGTGCGCACCGCCGGGCATGTCATCGACTCGGCGGTGCTGGGCTCGATCGAGTACGCGGTCGCGGTGCTCGACGTGCCGCTGATCGTGGTGCTGGGCCATGACAGCTGCGGTGCGGTCAAGGCGACGCTTGCGGCGCTCGACGACGGTGTGCTGCCGGGAGGCTACGTGCGCGACGTGGTCGAGCGGGTGACGCCGTCGATTCTGCTCGGCCGTGGCGAGGGCCTGACCCGGGTCGACGAGTTCGAGGCCCGCCACGTGGCCGAAACCGGCGCGCAGCTGCTGGCCCGCTCGGCGGTCATCGCCGAGCGGGTTGCCGCGGGCACCCTGGCGATCGTGGGGGTCACCTACCACCTGACCGACGGCCGGGTGATGCTGCGCGAGCATGTCGGTCAGATCGGCGAGCCCGTCTGACCTCACGCTCGAATCGACCGACACCGGACGGCCCGGCGGCTAGGCTTCACAGACGCACTGTTCCCGCCGGGAGGGACACCTCGGTGATCTCAGCCGCTTCACCGTCAGCGCCGGGCGTTCGCCACGTCGCAGAAATGACACCAGACGACCTGGAACTCCAGCGTTACCTGCTCGATCTGGCACTGCAACCGCTGGACCGCTTCGACGGTTTCGTCCACATCGAGCAGTACCTGCTGTCGGCCCTGCGCTATCAGCTCAACTACCTGTGCTACGCGTTGGCGCTGGCGCAGTACACCTGCGCCCCCGCATTCACCGGCTATCTCGCCGAGGCGCAGGCCAACACCATCGAGAAAATGCGCGACAAGCGGGTGTGGGGTTACTGGTCCCACGAATGCCTGGTCGGATACCAGCGCTGGAATCCCGACCCGATCGTCTTCGCGAACGTGATGTACACCGGCTTCCTCGGGGTGATGCTCGGCCTCTACGAGACGCTGAACGACCAGCGGTTCTCGCAACCCGGTGCCTTCACCTTGCGCTGGAGCGACGACACCGAATACCGCTACGACTTCTCGTCGATCTGCGAAGCCATCGT
>NZ_JAVKSH010000050.1:0-1801 GCF_039583805.1 Mycobacterium sp.
CCCAGGGCGGTGGCCAGGTCGAGGAAGCCGCCGGTGGCGGTGGCGTTGCTGTCGCTGCCGACGGCCAGCGCGATGTCGCCCAGGCCTGAGGCGGCTGTGGCGTTGCCGAACTCCACCGTCAGCCCGTCGACAGACAGGGCCAGGTCCAGACCCAGGAAGTCGATGGAGGTGAGTTGAATGGCCGGCACCTCGACGTGCGGCAGGGCGACCGACGGGGGTGCCGCGGGGGTGACGGCGATGAGGCCGGCGCCGACGAGTGCGACACCCGCGGTGACCCAGCTCGGTGAAGCTGAGATTTCCATGTAATTCTCCTTTGTCATGGTGAACAACATGCCGCCTTCTGCCGACTGTACCTGATAGCACCATGAGGAGCACCTCGAGCGGCGGAATTCCCCGTGACGGCCCGGTGCGCGGCACCACCAGTCGCGACGAGCCGAGTGCCGCCGCCCCCGCGCACCCGCGCCGCGACGGCCCGCGTCCTGCACCAAAGTCGTTGCGGCAAAAGCACAAATACCGTCCAGACGAGGACTTTTGGCCCTGTCGCGGACCAGCGGACCACGAGAATGCTCGACAGCCGAAGGGAGATGCAGATCATGATGCGCGCCACGAAGGTCGACACCGACGTCATCCGAGATGCTGTGCGGTTGGCGTGCCGCGCCCCCTCGCTGTACAACAGCCAGCCCTGGCGATGGGTGGCCGAGGACGGCCGCCTGGATCTGGTCCTGGACCGCGAGCGAATGATCACCCATGACAGGTCCGGGCGCGAGGCGCTGATCGGCTGCGGCGCCGCGCTGGATCACCTGCGGGTGGCGATGGCCGCCGCCGGCTGGCAGGCCCACATCGAGCGGTTCCCCGATCCGCAGGACGCCGACCACTTGGCGTCGGCGCACTTCACCCGGGCCGGCGAGGTGACCGAGGCGGATCGGCGCGCCGCCGACGCGATCCTGGCGCGCCGCAGCGACCGGCTGCCGTTCTACCCGCCCGGCAACTGGGCGTCGGTGGAGCCGCTGCTGCGCGACGCCGGGAACGCCACCGTGCGCGTGGAGACGATCCCCGACAGCGTGCGGCCGCAGCTGGCGGACGCGGCCGAGCTGGCTGAGTCACTACGCCTTTACGACTCGTCGTATCACACCGAATTGGACGGTTGGACAGTGCCATTCGAGACATCCGTTGAGGGGGTACCGCGCAGCTCGCTGGTGTCAGCCGCCGAAGGCAGCCGGGTGGACGTCGGGCGGGCCTTCCCGTTCGTCCATCACCGGGACAGGCGGGCCGACATACCCAAGGACGGCGCGAAGGTCGTGGTGCTGTCCACCGAAACCGACTCTCGCATGGACGCATTGGTGTCCGGCGAAGTGCTGTCGCAGGTGTTGCTGCGCGCCACGGCGGCCGGGCTGGCCACCTGCCCGCTGACGCACGTCACGGAGCTCGAAGCGACCCGCGCGATGGTCGCAGCGCTGCTGGACCCCGACGCGCTGGATCACGACGCGTTGGATCACGACGCCTGGCCCCAGGTGCTGGTGCGCGTGGGCGTGGCGCCCAGCGGGGAGCAAACCCCGCCCGCCACGCCCCGGCGGCCACTCGACGACGTCTTGCGGTGGGTGAGCTGACCGTCATCCGGCGATGCACGATTCGAGCCCGCCGACCGCGGTCCTTGGTCACTCGGCGCCGCGGACATACCGGGCCCAACAGCGCGGCGCAGAGGACTAATGACCCTGCACGCCAGTGCGATTCCCCGGAACACTGAATGCCGAACGCAGATCGGAGATCGACATGCATGTCAAGGCGGCCCAGACCGAACTCG
>NZ_JAVKSH010000050.1:1901-24402 GCF_039583805.1 Mycobacterium sp.
CCAGACCGAACTCGCCCAGACCGAACTCATCGCGAATGCGGTGCGGGTGGCCTGCCGCGCTCCGTCGTTGCACAACAGCCAGCCGTGGCGTTGGGTTCTCGACGGCGTCACGCTGGAGCTGTTCCTGGACCAGAGCCGCGTCGTGCTCTCCGACCGGTCCGGCCGCGAGGCGCTGATCGGGTGCGGCGCCGCGCTCGATCACCTGAAGGTGGCGGCCGCCGCCGCCGGACAGTGCACCCACGTCGAGCGATTCCCCAGCCCTGACGACCACGACCATCTGGCGTCGGTGTGGTTCACCCCGATAGACCACGTGACGCAGCGCCAACGCCGGCGGGCCGACGCCCTGATGTCACGCCGCAGCGACCGGCTGCCCCTCGCTGCGCCGGCCGGCTGGGAGTCGGTGGAACCCGCGGTGCGCGACGCGATCGCCGACATGGCGGTCCGTCTGGACGTCGTGCCCGACGCCCTGCGCGCCCAGCTGGCCGACGCGGCGCAGATCGCCGAGTCTCTGCGGCTCTACGACTCGACATATCACGCTGAACTCGGCTGGTGGACAACACCATTCGCAATGTCAGAGGGAATTCCGCAGACGTCGCTGGTCTCGGCCGCCGAAGGCGATCGGGTGGACGTCGGGCGGGTCTTCCCCGTCACCGGTCACGGCGAACGGCGCCCCGAGGTTCCCGACGACCGTTCGACGATCCTGGTGCTGTCCACCGGCACCGACACCCGGGCCGACGCCCTGGCATGCGGCGAGGCGCTCTCGGCTGTCTTGCTCGAGTGCACGATGGCCGGGTTGGCCACCTGCCCGGTCTCGCACATCACCGAAGTCGCGGCCACCCGCGCAATGCTGGCGGCAGTATTGGCAGACAACGGCCTGGCAGACAACGGATTCGCAGACACCGGATTCGCAGACACCGGGTTGCCGCAGATCCTGGTGCGGGTCGGGACAACGCCCGCGCTCGAGGAGGTTCCGCCGCCCACCCCGCGACGACCGCTCGACGATGTGCTGGTGATGCGCCGACGATGAGCTGCGCTGCCCCGCAGGCGGGTTCGGTCACGGCCGGCGGCGCTCGGCCAGCGCCCGCAGCAACAACGTCAGGTTCGCCGGCCGCTCGGCCAACCGGCGCATGAAGTACCCGTACCACTGTGTGCCGAACGGCAGGTAGACCCGCACCCGTTTGCCGGCCCGCACCAGCCGCTGCTGCTCGGCGTCGCGGACGCCGTAGAGC
Organism: Mycobacterium sp.; assembly: GCF_039583805.1. Classification (GTDB taxonomy): domain Bacteria; phylum Actinomycetota; class Actinomycetes; order Mycobacteriales; family Mycobacteriaceae; genus Mycobacterium. The sequence continues at coordinate 3,131 of NZ_JAVKSH010000050.1, forward strand.
ATCTGGTACTCGAAATCGCCTGTTCCCCGACCCGAATCCGACGACATGGCGAGCGCGGCGTCGACGACGACGGGATCGTGAGACGCCACCATCGGATAGCCGCGGCCCGTCATCAGCACCCGAAGGCACCGCAGGTAGGAGTCGGTGACGACGGCACGGTCGCGGTAGGCGACGTCGGCCGGCTCGTCGTAGGCGCCCTTGACCAACCGAACACGTGCCCCGGCCGCGGCCAGTTGCGCACAGTCGCCGAGCGTGCGTCGCAGACATGCCTGCACGACCACGCCCAGCCACGCGAAGTCGGCGCGCAGGTCGGCGACGATCGCCAGCGTCGACTCTGTCGTGGTGTGATCCTCGGCGTCCACGCTGACCCAGACGCCGACCTGCTGAGCCCGCTCGCAGATGGTATGCGCATTCTCCCGCGCGATGTTGTCCCCGTCGCAGCCCAGCGCCTGCCCCAGCGCCGACAGCTTCAGTGACACCTCGAGCGGGCGCACACCGCTGTGCACAGCGTCCGGGCGCCGGCCGAGCGCATCCAGCAGGTGCAGGTAGGCCCGCGTGGTGGCGGTCGCGCCGTCGACGTCGGCGACACCCTCGCCCAGGTAGTCGACGCTGACGTGTCGGCCTGACTGACGCAGTGCCGCAACAGTTTCCAGCGCGTCGTCCTGCGTGTCCCCCGGAACGAACCGGTGCACCGTGCCGCGGGTGAGCGGCAGGCGTTCGGCCGTGCGCCGCAGCGCATCCGAGCGGCCGGCGGCCAGGATCACCGGGCGTACCGCCGTGGCGAACAGCCCGGCCGTCACGGCGCCGCCATGTGCGGGTAGGCGTGGTCGGTGGCGGGCACGAACGTCTCCTTGATGGTGCGCGCCGACGTCCAGCGCAGCAGGTTCAGCGCGGAGCCGGCTTTGTCGTTGGTGCCCGACGCCCGTGACCCGCCGAACGGCTGGCGCCCGACCACCGCGCCGGTCGGCTTGTCGTTGACGTAGAAGTTGCCGGCCGCGAACCGCAGCCGGTCCTGCGCCGTCCGCACGGCGTCGCGGTCGTCGGCGATCACCGCGCCGGTCAGCGCGTAGCGGGACCCGGTGTCGACGACGTCGAGTATCCGCTGGTAGGCGTCGTCGGGGTAGACGTGCACCGCCAACAGCGGTCCGAAGTACTCCCGGGTGAACGCCTCGTCGGTCGGGTCGTCGCCCAGCAACACGGTGGGACGCACGAAATATCCTTCGCTGTCGTCGTATTCGCCACCGATCGCGATCGTGATGCCGGGTGTGCCCTTGGCGCGTTCGATCGCGGCGACGTTGCGGGCGAAGGCGCGGGCGTCGATCAGCGCGCCGCCGAAGTTGGAGAAGTCGGTGACATCGCCGTAGCGCAGTTCGGCGGTGGCCGCCAGGAAGTCGTCACCCATCAGCTGCCACACCGAGCGGGCTACGAAGGCCCGCGACGCGGCGGAGCACTTCTGGCCCTGGTAGTCGAAGGCGCCGCGGATCAAGGCGGTCCGCAGCACGTCCGGTCGCGCCGACGCATGCGCCAGCACGAAGTCCTTGCCGCCGGTCTCCCCCACCAGGCGCGGATAGCATTGGTAATGACCGATGTTGGCGCCGACCCGCTGCCACAGATCGCAGAAGGTGGCCGTCGACCCGGTGAAGTGAATACCCGCCAGTCGTGAGTCGGCAAGCGCCACATCGGAAACCGCGTGGCCGTCGCCGGTCACCAGATTGACCACCCCGGGCGGCAACCCCGCCGCCTCGAGCAACTGCATGGTCAGGTATGCCGCCAAGGTCTGCGTGGTCGCCGGCTTCCACACCACGGTGTTGCCCATCAGCGCCGGCGCGGTGGGCAGGTTTCCGGCGATCGCGGAGAAGTTGAACGGCGTGATGGCGTAAACGAATCCGTCCAGCGGCCGGTAGTCGGTGCGGTTCCACTCGCCCGGCGCGCTGATCGGCTGCTGCGCCAGGATCTGGCGCGCGAACGCGACGTTGAACCGCCAGAAGTCGATCAGTTCGCACGCCGCGTCGATCTCGGCCTGATACGCGGTCTTGGACTGGCCGAGCATGGTCGCGGCGGCGATGGTTTCCCGCCACGGCCCGGCCAGCAGATCGGCGGCCCGCAGGAACACCGCCGCGCGGTCGTCGAACGACGTGGCCGCCCAGTGCGCCCGGGCGGCCATGGCCGCCTCGACGGCCGCGGCGGCGTCGGCGTGGTCGGCGTTGCCCAGCGTGCCCAGCCGCGCGGCGTGCCGGTGCGGCTGCACGACGTCGACGCGCTCACCGCCGCCGAGCCGATGCTCGCCGCCGATCACGTGCGGCAGGTCGACCGGATCGCCGGCCAGCGCGGTCAAGACCGTGCGCAGCCGGCTGCGTTCGGGGGAATCCGGTGCGTAGTCGTGTACCGGCTCGTTGGCCGGCAACGGCACCTCGGTGACGGCGTCCATGCTGTCAGAATCCGCCCCGAGGTGCCGAATCAGTTTAGCGGAATGAACAAATGTGGTCCCTGTCGCTAGTACAATCGCACAATATGCGGACGGCCGGCGCCGGGCTGGGCCAGCTGCTGCTGGCCCTGGACACCACGATGGTGAGCCTGGTGGCAGCGCCACGCGGCCTGGACCTGCCGGTGTCCTCGGCGGCGTTGATCGACTCCGACGACGTGCGGCTGGGGACGGCGACCGGCGTGCACGCCGCCGACGTGTTCTTCCTGCTGGGTGTCGGCGACGACGAGGCGCTGCGCTGGATCGACCGGGCGCCGAACGCTCCGGTGGCGATCTTCGCCAAGCGGCCGTCCGACGCCCTGGTGGCCCGGGCCGTCGCCGCCGGGACCGCGGTGGTCGCGGTGGAGCCGCAGGCCCGCTGGGAGCGGCTGTATCGGCTGGTCAACCACGTCTTCGAGCACCACGGTCACGCTGTGGACGACCCGCAGCACGACTCCGGCACCGACTTGTTCGGGCTGGCGCAGTCGCTCGCCGACCGCGTCCACGGCATGGTCAGCATCGAGGACGAGCAGTCCCACGTGCTGGCGTATTCGTCGTCCAACGACGAAGCCGACGAGCTGCGGCGGTTGTCCATCCTCGGCCGCGCCGGCCCGCCCGAGCATCTGGACTGGATCAGCCGGTGGGGGATCTTCGATGCGGTGCGGTCCGGCACCGACGTGGTGCGCGTCGCGGCGCGCCCGGAGCTGGGCCTGCGTCCTCGGCTGGCGGTCGGCATTCATCTGCCACCGGCGGACGCCCGCCGCGCGCCCGCGTTCGCCGGCACCATCTGGGTGCAGCAGGGCTCGCGGCCACTGGCCGACGACGCCGAGGAGGTGCTGCGCGGGGCCGCCGTGCTGGCCGCCCGCGTCATGTCGCGGCTGTCCGCCCGGCCGTCCACACCGACGCTGCGGGTGCAGCAACTGCTGGGCCTGGCCGAGCGCGGATCGGTCGACATCACCGCCGTTGCCCGCGAGCTGGGCATCACGGCCGACGGCGAACCCGCCCTGATCGGTTTCGACGCCACCGGCAGCACCACCCGATTGGGTGAGGTGATAGCGTTGAGCGCCAGTGCTTTTCGTGCTGACGCTCAGGTCGGCTCCGCTGGCTCGCGGGTGTATGCGCTGTTCGGGGATGTGGCGAGCAGACGGTCGCTGACGTCGTGGGTCCGCGGAGCGACCGGTGCGCTGCGCAGCGAACTGGGATGGCAGGTGCGGGCCGTCGTCGCGGCGCCGCTCACCGGCCTGGCCGCCGTGGCTGCGGCGCGCGTCGAGGTCGACCGAGTGCTCGACAGCGCTGAGCGCCATCCGGATTCGATCGGTCAGGTGACGTCGCTGGACGAAGCGCTGACCACCGTGCTGCTCGACGAGATCGTCACCCTGGTCGGCGCCGACGACCGCCTCGTCGACCCACGAGTGCGCACGCTGCGTGCCCGCAACCCGATGCTCGCCGAGACGCTGCAGGCCTACCTGGACAGCTTCGGCGATGTCGCCGCCGCCGCCGCGTTCCTGCACGTGCATCCCAACACCGTGCGCTACCGGGTGCGTCGCGCCGAGCGGGAGTTGTCGGTGTCACTGGCCGATCCCGATGTGCGGCTGCTGCTGTCGCTGGGCTTGCGGGCCACCACGCGGCCTGCGTGATCGCCGGCGTAGACCTGTGCCAAGAACTGTTCGACCGCCACCACCGCGTGCCTGGCGCGGGGCGAGCCGAAGCTGTCGAAGGCGTGCTGCGCGAACGGCAGTTCGGCGTACACGACGGGCCGGCGGCTTACCTCGCGCAGCCGCGCGGTGAAGGCGCGGGCCTGGTCGACCGGCACCACCGAGTCGTTGCGTCCGTGCAGGACGAAAAACGGCGGCGCGTCGGCTGATACATGGCTGATCGGCGACGCGGCGCGGAATGCCTCCCCGGCTTCGGCGCGGGAGCGTTTGAACACGTGCTTGCCCAATATCGGCGGCATCTGCGGGTTGACCGAGGCGCTGGTCGCGGTGAAGTCGTAGACGCCGTAGAACGGCACCGCCGCCCGCACGCTGGTGTCGACGTCCTCGAAACCCGGTTGCCACGCAGGGTCGTTCGCGGTGAGCGCGGCCAGCGCGCACAGGTGACCACCGGCGGATCCGCCGGTGATCGCGATCCAGTCCGGGTCGCCGCCGTACTCGGCGATGTGTTCCTTGGTCCACGCCAGCGCACGCTTGACGTCGACGATGTGGTCCGGCCACGTCGACCGGGGACTGAGCCGATAGTTGATCGCGACGCACACCCAGCCCAGTTCGGCCAGGTGGCTCAGCAACGGATATGCCTGTCCGCGTTTGCTTCCCGTCATCCAGGCGCCGCCGGGAACCTGCAGCAGCACGGGTGCCCGGCCGGCGCGGTCGAGATTGGGCCGCCGCCAGATGTCGAGGTGGTTGCGCGCGCCGTACTCGCCGTAGCTGACGTCGGCGTCGTGGACGTAGTCCCGGTGGGCCCGCAACGTCGTCAGCACACCGGGTTCTTTCGCCGCTCCCCCGCCCGCCGGCCGCTTCCACAGGTCGGCGGACCCGGTGCGCCGGCCGGCGCCCAGCCCCTCGTCCAGCGCCCCCGCCAACGGCACGCCGGCGATCCGCCCGATCCGGTGCAAACCGAGCAGCCCCAGCCCCGACACCGCCGACAGCAGACCACACACCCAGCGCACCCGCCGCGACAGACGGCGGCTCACCGCGGCCAGCACCGCCAGCTGACACCCGAGGACCTGCAGTGGCAGCTCCGAGGCGAACACCCCGAAGGCGAAGGCGTACATCGACCGATACCCGCGTTTGCTCAGCGGGCGATACCCGTTGGCGGTGAACACGAGCCCGGCCAGGGAACTCAGGACAGCGGTGAATCGCCTCACGTCATGCCTTTCGCGCGTATCGTCATCGGCTATTCCGAATCGCCCGGTTCGTCAAGGAGATGGTAGGCCGGGTCGACGATGGAGATCGGCCCGTTGCCTTTCTGACGGGCCTTCCCGGTGATCCGCACCCGTTGACCGGGCGCGATGTCGGCGCCGCCGTAGCCGGGCCGGAAGCCGACCCGTACCTCTCCGCTGCTGTCGCCGAGGACGATCCAGCGAAATGTCCGCCGGCGCTTGGTGAGGTCCTCGACCTGGCTGACCCGTCCCTCGACGGTGGCACGGCGCCCCGGCACCACACCGCCGATCGCGATCACCGTCGGCGACCGGTCCGGGTGCTGGTAGGAGTCGGCGGTCTCGTTGTCGCCCTGGGTAATCCAGGCTTGCACCTTGTCCAGTTCGCGGGCGATCGACTGCTCCAACCTGTCCGAAAACGCGTCGCTGATCCGTGCCTGCACGTCGTAGGGCACGATCGTGGCGGCGGCGTCGGGTATCCGGCTGATAGCCCGGGCGATCTTGATGGCGGTGCGGTCGTGGAGCAGCCGGCTGAACAGCCACGCATAGGTCCGACGGGGCAGCAGCACCGTCACGTTGGTGTCGGGGTGCTCGTCTCGCGTCGTCGCCACCAGTAGCTGGGCGGCCCGGGTGATCTGTCGATCAGGGCAGTCCACGATGCGCAACCGGGTGTCCAGTTCGAAGTGGTCCCAGCGCTGGCGCAGCCGTGCGGCCTGCGCGGAGTCGACCATGAAGTGCACCGCGATCAATTCGTCGGCGCGCAGGCCTTTTCCGTATCGCAACGCCTCGATCACCGCGAGGTCCAGTGAGCTCACGAAGATGAGCGCCCGATGCCGCGCGTACTTGACCAAATCGGGTCGGTCGGTGCGGAAGGCCTCCAGAATCGCGGCCTCGGCCCGGTATTCGCGGTTCAGGCGCATCAGGGCGAAAACCAACAGCGGGAACACCACGACCACCAGCCACGCACCCTCGGTGAACTTGGCCACCGCCAAAATTCCCACCACCACGGTGGACAGCATCCCGGCGGACAAGTTGATCGCCAATTTGTGCCGCCAGCCCGGTTCACGATGTGTCAGATGGTGTTTGGTCATGCCGTAGCCGGCCATCGAGAATCCGGTGAACACCCCGATGGCGTAGAACGGCACCAGCGCGTTCACCGATCCGCCGGTCACCACCAACAGCGCCACCGACAACGCCGTGAGCGCGATGATCCCGTTGGAGAAGACCAGCCGGTGCCCGCGCTTGGTCAGTTGCCGCGGCAGGAAACGATCTTCGGCGACGAAACTGGCCAGCGCCGGGAAACCGTTGAAACTCGTGTTCGCCCCGGTGAACAAGATGGCCGCGGTCGAGGCCTGGACGAGGAAGAACAGCGCATCGCCGATCAGCCCGTGGCCGAACACGGCCCGCGCGATCTGCGACAGCACCGAGGGAAATTCGTCCACGTACGGGGTGGCGTGGGTGGCGTAGGCGAGGTATCCGACACCGGCCAGCAGAAACCCGAGGATGCCGGCCATCGCGGTGAGCACCTGACGCGCGTTGGCGCCCTGCGGTTTGCGGAAGACGTTGACCGTGTTGGAGATCGCCTCCACCCCGGTCAGCGACGACCCGCCGTTGGCGAACGCCCGCAACAGCACCAGGATCGTCGCGCCCATCACCAGCCCATTGCCCTGATGGACCGCAACCGCCCCGCGCAGGTGTTCGGAATCGTATGTCGGTAAGTCCCAGAGGACTTTTCGGATGACACCGGTCACGATGGTCAGCATGATCATGATCACGAAGGAGTAGGTCGCCACCGCGAACGGCAACCCCGCTTCGCGCAGCCCGCGCAGGTTCAGATACGAGATGGCCAGCACCACGGCGACGGTGATCTGCAGGCTGTGCGGGCCCAGCGCCGGAAACGCCGACACCACCGCGACCGTGCCCGCCGCCGACTGCACCGCCACAGTGACCACGTAGTCGATCAGTAGCGCCGCCGCGGCGATCTGCGCCACCCGCGGCCCGAAGTTGTCCCGCGCCACGACGTAGGAGCCGCCGGCCCTGGTGTAGGCCATCACGACCTGCCGGTACGACGCGGCCACCAGCACCAGGATCAGCAGGATGACGCCCGTGATGGGGAGCAGCAACACGAACGCCGCCAGCCCGGCCTGCGGCAGCAGTTCGATGAGGACCTGTTCGGGGCCGTACGCGGTCGACGAGATCGCGTCGGGTGAAAGCGCTCCGAGCGCAACAGGATTCGACAGCCTCTCACCGGACAGTTCCTCGGTGATCAACGGCTTGCCAAGGAAGATGCGTTTGCACACCTCGGACAGCGGCAACGGGATGGGCTGCCGGCCGGCCGTCGACGTCATCAGTCGGTGACCAGCGCGCCGGCGGCGAGTTCGTCGAACCGCTCGATGGCCTCGTCGCCGTCGGCGTCGACGCCGCGCAGCGGCCCGGGGTCGCCCAGATACCGGTGCGCATACAGCCGGGCGACCAGCGCCACCCGCTCGGTGCCGGACGTGGCCCGCTCCCACGCGGCCCGCTCGGTGAGCAGCGCGCCGGCGTAGACGTCTCCCATGTACTGGGCCAGGGTGAACAGCCGTGCCTCGGCCACTTTCCTATTTCGGCCGTCGAGTTTCGTCCAGGCGGTGATCGCCGCGTCGAGGTCGGCGACGCGGCGGGCCACCAGCCGCGTCGTGTCGTCGTCGTCGGACACCGACACCGCGTCGTGCAGACGCGCCAGCAACGCCCGGTGCGCCTGGGCCCGATCGATTCCCCGTCGCACGTCCAGGCACAAAATGTTGTCGGGTCCCTCCCAGATGGTGTTCACCTGGGCGTCGCGCAAAAGCCTTGCCACCGGCCAGTTCTCGATGTAGCCGTTGCCGCCGTGGATCTCGATCGCGTCGGAGGCCATCGTGATGCCCAGCCGGCAGACCTTGAGTTTGGTGACCGGCACGGCGATGCGCTGACGCACCGGCCGGGGCTGGCGGTGGTTGGCGAAGCCGGTGCCGTCGAACACCAGCGCCTGCGCGGCTTCGACGTCGACGATCATCTCGGCCAGCTTGCGCCGCATCAACGGCTTGTCGATCAGCGCGTCGCCGAACGCTGCACGCGCCCGCGCGTAGCACAGTGACTCGACCAGGGCGCGGCGCGCGTTGCCGAGCGCGAACAGCGCGATGCCCAGCCGGGCGGCGTTGGTCAGCTCCATCATCCGGCCCAGGCCCTTGCCGTCGGCCGGGCCCGCCGGGGCGGACTGCTCGCTGGGCTCGCTGGAGAGCAGGAACGCCTCCGCATCGACGAACTCCACCTCCCCGGAGGCCACCGAGCGGGTGCCGAGCTTGTCCTTCAGCCGACGGATCCGCACCCCGTTGCGGGTCCCGTCGCGGCGGGTCCGCAGCACCAGGAAGGTGGCCACGCCCCGAGTCGAGTCCGGCGCGCCCTCAGGTTTGGCCAAAACCACGAACACCTGCCCGTCGCAGTTGGACGCGAACCACTTGACGCCATCAAGCAGCCAGGCTCCTTCGTTTTCGCCGCCGGCGCGTCGAGCCGTCGTCTCCAGCGCGCCCAGATCCGAGCCGCCGGCGCGTTCGGTCAGCAGCTGCGCGGTCTCCCCCTCCCATTCGCCGCTGTCGAACTTGGCCAGCACATGCTCGCGCACGTCGGCGGGCGCATACGCGGCGACCAGCGACTTGACCATGCCGCCGCCGGTGCCCAGCGCGCAGCCCATCCCGATGTCGGCCTGGTCGAGCAGGTAGTTGGCCGCGAACAGCGGCAGCGACGGGTTGACGCCGGCCCGCCGGGCGTCGTCTTTGAGCGTCCTGTGCGCGTCGAGGACGGCCCGTTTGGAGTCGGTGAACGACCTCGGCTGGATCACCTCGCTGACGTCGTGGCCCCACCGGTCGTAGCGCTGCAGCCGCGGCGGGTTGCGGTCGGTCTCCTCGGCCCACCGGGCCACCGGGCCGCTCATCAGCGCGCCGATCCGCCTCAGGTGCGGCTCGGCGACCGCCAACTCGTCGGGCCGCAGGTAGTAGGCCATGGTGAACTGCAGGCTCGGATCGGTGACATACCAGTTGAGCCCGACGGCGCCGGTGTAGTTCTCGGTGCGGTAGCGCTCGGCCTTCTCCGGCGTCGCGAACGGCAGCCGGTCCGGCGCCTGCAGATCGTGTCGGCTCATGCTGTGACGCTAACCTGCTCCGGCGAGTGCGGTCACGCGAGCCGCTCGACGGCCGCGGCGATCCGCTCGTCGGTGGCGGTCAACGCCACCCGGACGTGCCGGGCGCCGCCCGGGCCGTAGAAGTCGCCGGGCGCGACCAGGATGCCGCGCCGCGCCAGCCGGCCGACGGTGTCGCGGCACGGCTCGCCGCGGGTCACCCACAGGTACAGCCCCGCCTCGGAATGGTCGACGGCAAAACCCGCCGTCCGCAGGGCGGACAACAGCAACTCGCGCCGGCGCGCATAGCGTTCCCGCTGCTGCTGCCGGTGGGCGTCGTCGTCGAGGGCCGCCACCATGGCCGCCTGCACCGGGGTGGGCACCATCATCCCGGCGTGCTTACGCACCGCCAGCAGCTCACCGACCACCGCGGGATCTCCGGCGACGAACCCGGCCCGGTAGCCGGCCAGCGAGGAGCTCTTGGACAGCGAGTGCAGCGCCAGCAGCCCGGTGTGGTCGCCGTCGCACACCGACGGGTGCAGCACCGACAGCGGCTCGGCGTCCCACCCCAGCCCCAGGTAGCACTCGTCGGAGGCCACCAGCGCACCACGATCCCGCGCCCAGCCGACCACCTTGCGCAGGTGCTCGACGCCGAGCACGCGCCCGGTCGGGTTGCTCGGCGAGTTCAGGTACACCAGCGCGGCCCGATCCGCAGGCGCGTCCGCGCGCACCACCTGAGCGCCGGTCAGCCGGGCGCCGACGTCGTAGGTGGGGTAGGCCAATTCGGGCACCACCACCGTGCCGTCGCGCGACAACCCCAGCAGCGTGGGCAGCCAGGCGATCAGCTCCTTGGTGCCGATGACGGGCAGCACCGCCGCGTCGGTCAGCCCGGTGACGCCGTGACGGCGGCCCAGCGCCGCCACGATTGACTCGCGCAGCCGGCGCGTGCCCGCGGTGGCCGGGTAGCCCGGCGCAGCGCCGGCCGCGGACAGCGCGTCCCGGATCAGCGGCGCGACGGGGTCGACGGGGGTGCCGACCGACAGGTCCACGATCCCGTCCGGATGCGCCGCGGCTTGCGCCCGCGCGTCGGCCAGGGTGTCCCATGGGAAGACCGGCAACGACGCCGACACCCGGCGGCGGTTCACCGGCCCGGTCAGCCGCCCTCGCCCTGCGGCGGGAGGTCCTTGACCACCTGCGGGTCGTTCTCGGTCATGCCGACCTTCGCCGCCCCACCCGGGGATCCGAGCTCAGCGAAGAAGTCCGCGTTGAGCTGCGTGTAGTCGGCCCACTCCTCGGGCACGTCGTCTTCGTAGTAGATCGCCTCGACCGGGCAGACCGGCTCGCAGGCTCCGCAGTCGACGCACTCGTCGGGGTGGATGTAGAGCATTCGGGCACCTTCGTAGATGCAGTCGACCGGGCATTCCTCGACGCATGCCTTGTCTTTGAGGTCGACACAGGGTTCGGCGATCGTGTACGTCACAGAGATGTCCTCCATGTCCTGTCGGGGTGACTCAACAAGTCAGTGCGCATGACAAGTCGGTGCGCATGACAAGTGAGTGCGCATGCCGGTCGCTGCCCGGCGATACGGCCTGTATCGGTTACTGATACTAGACGTCGCACATACTACTCAAGAATCGCCCCGCCCGTCCTGCCGACACCGCCCGTCCTGGCGTTCGGCTCGTGATGCCGGTGCACCACCACCCTCATCGGCCGAACAGGCCCACCGTGCCGACCTGTGCTCTGGTCACGTCGGCGATCGCTTGGGTGGCGTCACCCGCCGGTGTGCTCCACGCCAGCGTCAGCGGTGTGCTCAGCGCGGACAGCTGGAAGCGGTAGTGGTGCACCCCGGTGCCGGCCGGTGGGCACGGGCCGAAATACGCTGCCTTGCCGCCGGAGTTCAGGCTGACGCGTGCTCCCTGCGGCAGCGGGCCGTCGCCGATCTCGTTGGCCGACGGGGGGATGCCGGTGACCACCCAGTGCACGTAGCGCCCAGCGGGCGCGTCGGGGTCGTCGACCACCAAAGCCAGGGACGCGGTGCCGGCCGGCGGATTCCGCCAGCGCAGTGGCGGTGGGACGTTGCGGCCCTCGCAGGAGTACTCGACCGGTATCTGCGTGTTGTCGGCGAAGGCGGGACTGTTCACGGCGAACCCGGGCGCGACCGGAGACGACGAGGCCGGAGCCGACGAGGCCGCGCCGCCCGGGGCGCCGCCGCATCCGGGGAGCAGCGGGATCAGCAGCGCAACAGCGACGATCGCGCGTCTCATGGCGTGTGTATACCGCTCGTCGGGCGCGGCGTAAAGGCCTCGGCGCGCCGCCGTGGCGTCGCGAGCGTGCGTGGATTGCCGCCCTCACCGGCGTATAGGTGGTGATGCGCTGCCGGGCAGGCCGGCCGATGCCCTCGGTGAAGGAGTGGGAGGCCGAATGGCATACGGCCGACCCGTGGGAGGCCTGCGGCGTGGCCCCGCACGTCATCGGCAGAGGCGCGCTGGCCGTCGAGTTGGAGGCCAAACGCGCGATCCGGCAGGGCACCGAGCCGGCGGCGCGGTTGTAGCAGCGCCGAACGTGAAACTGTTGCGAGATTTCACCGGTTTTTTCGCAACCAGTTCACGTTCGCCGCCTGACCGGCCGGCGATATCAGCTGGACGAGTCCGACGGCAGCAAATCGGCGGTGAACACGGACGCGGCGGCATCCCGGTGGGAGGGATCGAGGAAGGCGTCCCATCCTGCGGTGGCCGCGCCCGTATCGGCGGCCGATGCTGCCCGAATCATCGGGTCGAGCAGATCGACAAGTTAGCTCACCTCATCGGCCTGCGCCGACGGCGCGGTGGCCAACGGGGTCAGCCCGAAGGCCGAGAACGCCCCCGCCGCCGTGCCGGTTCCCAGCATCCGGCGAGAATGCCGGCGTGTCTTGCCCGTGAGTGGTTGACGGGTGCTTTTCGTGCTACCCGGACGAGCCATCCGCGCTACTCCTTCGGCGATGAAATGGTGTGGGAAATGGTGTGCAACCGTGTCCCCGACACGAATCGCCTTCAGCGGACAACCCGCGCGCTGCGATCAATCGGCGCGGCTGGATGGCGTCAAAGGCAGAGCTACGCCGCCAGCGGCGTGTAGGTGGTGGTGCGCTGCCGGGCCGGCCGGCCGATGCCCTCGGCGATCGCCATCAGCTCGGCGACCGTCTTCGCCGAGCCGTGTTCGGAGCCGGCCATCCGGGAGATGGTCTCTTCCATCAACGTGCCGCCCAGGTCGTTGGCGCCGCCGTCGAGCATCACCTGCGTGCGTGCCACGCCCAGTTTGACCCAGCTGGTTTGGATGTGAGAAATCCTGCCGTGCAACATGATCCGCGCTAGCGCGTGCACCGCGCGGTTGTCCCGGTGGCTGGGGCCGGGCCGCGACGCGCCGGCCAGATACAGCGGCGAGTTCTGGTGCACGAACGGCAGCGGCACGAACTCGGTGAAACCCCCGGTGCGGTCCTGGATGTCGCGCAGCACGTTGAGGTGTGCGACCCAGTGCCGCGGGGTGTCGACGTGCCCGTACATCATGGTCGACGACGACCGCAACCCCACCTCGTGCGCGGTCGTCACGATCTCGATCCACAGCGCCGTCGGCAACTTGCCTTTGGTGAGCACCCAGCGCACCTCGTCGTCGAGAATCTCGGCGGCGGTGCCCGGGATGGTGTCCAGCCCGGCGTCTCGCAACCCCATCAACCATTCGCGAATACTCAACCCGCTCTTGGTCACACCGTTGGCGACCTCCATCGGGGAGAACGCGTGCACGTGCATCGAGGGCACCCGCGTCTTGACGGCCCGCACCAGGTCGGCGTAGCCGCTGACCGGCATCTCGGGGTCGATGCCACCTTGCATGCACACCTCGGTGGCGCCGGCGACGTGCGCCTCCCACGCGCGGTCGGCGACTTCGGCGGTCGACAGCGAGTAGGCGTCGGCGTCGCCCTTGCGCTGCGCGAACGCGCAGAACCGGCAGCCGGTGTAGCAGATGTTGGTGAAGTTGATGTTGCGGTTCACCACGAACGTCACGTCGTCGCCGACCGCCGCGCGGCGCAGCGAATCAGCCAGTGCGGCAACGGCATTCAGCGCGGTACCGTCGGCGGTGGCCAAGGCCAGGTATTCGCCGTCGGAGCAGCCGGCGGGATCACGTTCGGCCGAGCGCAGCGCCGCCAGCACGTCGGTGTCGATCCGCTCGGGCGCCCGGACGCTCAGCTCGCGAACCCGGGCACGGACCGAATCCCAGTCGCCGAACGCGCTGTCGAGGTCGCTGCGCGCGGTGGTGGCGCGGCCGGCGGTGTCGATCGCGGCGTGGAGGTCCACCCGGCCCGCGGACTCCACGTCGTCGGGCTCCTGCCAGGGCATCCCCACCGGTCGGACGTCACGGGCCAGGCCGGTGGCCGGGTCGGCCAGTGCCAGCACATGCCCGCGCACCCGCGGGTCGATCCACGCCGCGCCGGCTCGGACATAGGGCGGCTGTGCCGTCAGTCGCTCGACCAGGTCGTACCCGGCCGCGGCGGTGACGGCGGCCAGGTCGTCCACCGCGGGCCAGGGCCGTTCGGGGTTGACGTGGTCCGGTGTCAGCGGCGACACCCCGCCCCAGTCGTCGACACCGGCGGCGATCAGCGCCAGGCACTCGTCGGGTGACACCAGGTTGGGCGGCGCCTGCACCCGCATCCCGGGCCCCAGCACCAGCCGGGTGACGGCCACCGTGGCCAGGAAATCCTCGATGTCGGCGTCCGGCGCCGCCTGCATCGCGGTGTGCTCCTTGGCCCGGAAGTTCTGCACGATCACTTCCTGAATATGCCCGAACTCCTTGTGCAACTTGCGAATAGCGAAGACAGTCTCGGCTCGCTCGGGAAGTGTCTCGCCGATACCGACCAGCAGACCGGTGGTGAACGGGATCGACAGCCGGCCCGCGTCGGTCAGCGTGCGCAGCCGGACGGCCGGGTCTTTGTCGGGGCTGCCGTAGTGCGCGAGGCCCTTGGTGTCGAACAGCCGCCGCGACGTCGTCTCCAGCATCATGCCCATCGACGGCGCCACCGGTTTGAGCCCCGACAGCTCCGACCAGCTCATCACACCCGGGTTCAGGTGAGGCAGCAGACCGGTTTCTTCCAACACCCGGATCGCCATCGCCCGCACGTAGGACAGGGTGGAGTCGTAGCCGCGTTCCGCGAGCCAGCGTCGCGCCTCGGGCCAGCGCTGCTCGGGACGGTCGCCGAGGGTGAACAGTGCTTCTTTACAAGCCAATTCGGCGCCACGACCGGCGATGTCGAGGATCTGGTCGGGCTCCAGGTACGGGCCGGCGCCGCGGGCCCGCAGCGTGCCCGGCACCGCGACGAACGTGCAGTAGTGGCAGGTGTCGCGGCACAGATGGGTGACCGGGATGAACACCTTGCGCGAATAGCTCACCGGCAACCGGCCGCTGGGGCCGCGCCGCGCCGCCGACTCCAGGCCCGCGTCGCGCATCCGCGCCGCGCTGCGGCACAGATCCGCAAGACCGGCACCGCGGGCGGTCATCGCGACGGCTGCCTCGTCGACGTTGAGCGCCACCCCGTCGCGGGCCCGGCGCAGGACACGGCGCAACGCCGATGCGTCGGGTGTCGGCGGCACCACGGGATCGGGCAGCAGCGCGTCACCCGGAGTCAGCGGCACGGTGGTGTAACTTCCGTTCGGTCGGATGTCATCCGCGCGTCCCAACTTTTCGCACCTCGACGCGTGCCATGTGCGCAACAGTAGCCGCAGGTGCACGACGCTGGATCGCTGGACCGGCGAGTCTGGCCGCAAGTGCCCGCACGGGCGCGGCCGACGGGATAGGTTCACCATCGACGCGGATACCCGAGGAGTTTCCATGGACGTTTACGCCCGGGCGCTGCGCACCTCGGCGATCGCGGTCGTCGCCGCGACGACCGTCACGCTGACGGCGACACCGCCGGTCACCGGCACCGCCGCCGCGGTCCACCTGACCGCGGCCGGGCAGCCTCTCGACCCCGACGAGCCGGCCTCGGCGCTGGTCACGCTGCAGCAGGTGGCGCCCGCCGTTGCCGACTCCTCGATGCTCGCCCCGCTGACCGGGGTGCTCACCTCGATCGGCGACAACATCGAAGGCCTTTTCAACGCCGTCGAACCGTGGGTGGCCTACGGCTACAACTACCTGTCCTACGTCGTCGGCTTCGTGCCCTTCGTCGGCCTGCTGGCGCCGCAGATCATCTTCTTCTATGACCTCGACGAGTCCGTCGTCGCGAGCCTGCTGTTCAACACGATCGGCGTCCTGGAGCAGACGGTGAGCTCCGGCACAGCGCAAGCCAACATCAACGCGGACGCGATGGCCGCGTACGCCGCGTTCGTCGACGCCGAGAACTGCTGGTTCCAGAGTATTCAGCCGCCGCCGCTTCCGACCGAGATGGGTGCGAGCGGGTTGGCGGACGTGCCGGTCGGGATGGCCGACCTGGCCGCGGTGTCGGATGCCGGCCCGATCGCCGACGTCGTGCCGGAGCTGGGCTCGATGCTGCTAGGTCTGGTTCCCTGAGCTGCGGGTTTGTCGCTGCCACAGCACCCACACCGGCGGCACCGCTCCCATCGCGATCAGCAGCAGCGCGCCGTAGGCCATCACACCCCGGCCGCCGATGATGATGTCGTCACCCGGGCCGCCGAGGGTCATCGCGGCGACCGTCAGCAACCACGTCCACAGCGGCAGGGCGGCCAGCCGCGCCGACGTGGTCCACGGTTTGGCGGCCCAAACCAGCAACGCGTTGACGAACCCGCCGATCACCGCGCTGACCGGGAACGGCGTGGCACCGATGTAGGTCGGCAGCAGCAAGGCTGTGACGACGGCGCACAGCACGCCGTCGACGGCCAGCAACGTCAGAACGACCGCCCGGGCAGCGGGATCGGTCACGCCGCGGCCCGTGCCGGTCATCGGGGCAGGCTCGAACATCAGTGGAGACTCCTCCCGCATGACCGAACCCTACCGGCGATCGCGGGCATGGGGCATCGTGGCCGGTGCCGCTCCGCGGCCGCGCACCGTAGCCGCAAGTCCGGCGGCGCATCCGCCTCGCGTCAGATGCTCGCGAGCAGGCCGACGAAGTCGGACAAGACCAGGTAGCTCTGGCCCAGGACGCCTTCGAGCCCGCCGATGGAGCCGTCGTTGAAGACCTGAGCGGCGGAACCGGCGAGGAGGCTGGCGGTGATCTCCGCTGCGGCGGGGGGATGGGCGCCGAGGATGCTGTTGACGAGGTGCTCGTCGGCGTCGAGGACCATGTTGACCACGTTGTAGCTGCGGTTGAGCACGCCGTTCAGCGCGCTGTCGGTGCCGAAGATCACCTCCTCGAGCGCAACCTCGTCGTGGACCAGCCCGGTGTTGATGGACAGTTCGGTGTCGACCAGCGTCCCGTTCACGGAGAGCTCGACGGTTTGGAGCTGCTCCAACAGACTCAGCGGCGGCACGCCGGTGATGATGCCGAAGCCGGCCAGGGCCTGGTCCACAACACCCTCGAGGCCGCCGATGTCGCCGCTGTTGAAGATGTTCGGCAGCAGCGAACCCACCGGGTTGACGCCGACAAGGAGGCTTCGGGTGATGTTCACGGTGCCGTCGGCGTTCGCGCCGAGGACACCGTTGGCGGAGTTCTCGGCGGTGTCCGGGAACATGTTGACGACGTTGTAGCTGCGGTTCAGCGCGCCGTTCAGCGCGCTGTCGGTGCCGAAGATCGCCTTCTCGAGGCCGACCTCGGTGTCGACCAGGCCGGTGTTGAAGCTGAGCTCGACGCCGAGGAGGGCGCTGTTGAGGGACTGGATGGCCGCCTCGAGCGCGTCGCCGACGCCGCCGGCGGTCAGCGAGATCGCCGGTGCGCGGAGCTCGGGCAGAGCCGGTGTCACCGCCGGTGCGGCGGCGACGATGCTGACGGCGGCCACGGCGGCCAGGCGGGGCTGGTCGAGCAGGTGCATGGCAAACCTCCGCGGCTTACTTTGTTTCCCTCATTGTGCTGCTCCCGACGCGCCGCGACCGGCGAATCGACCGCGGGGCAGGGCCGCTACTGCGCGGTCTTCACCCACTGCCCGGCGTCACCGACGATGCCGACGGGCACGGCGCCGGACAGGCTGACGTTCTGCACGCTCGGACCGGCGGCGACGATGGTGGTGTCCTGCAGGATCGGCAACACCGTCGCCATGTTCCACAGCCGCGGCTCGACGGCGTTGATCACGTCGTTGATGTTCTTGGTGCCGCTCAGCGCGGCATCGATGTTCGACTGGATGCTGCGATCGCAGATACCGGTGATGTTCGACGGCGCCTGCACCAGGGCACCCGGCTCGGCGGCGCGGCTGGCCGGGGTCGACGTCGGCGTCGTCGCGGGTGGGGGCGGCGCCGACGGCGACGTCGCGGAGGTGTCCGCGGCGGCCCCCGGTGCCGGCGAGGTCGACACCGCCGTCGCTTCCAGGGCGGGGCAGCCGTAGCGGGAGGCGAGCAGCGTCGCCAGGCTGCCCCCGGCCGGACGCCAGCCCACGACGGCGTCCACCTGGTTGTTGACCAGGGCGTCGCGGTACAGCACCACCGGGTCCATCGCCAGCACCGTCGCGGCGAAACCGGCATTGCGCAGCTGATCGGCCGCGGTGTTGGCCACGGCGACCGCCGTCGGTTCGTTGGCCGCCACCCCGATGACGAGCGACAGTTGCGTGCCGTCCTTGCTGATCCAGCCGCGGGCGACCCCCGGCGGTGCGGTGCTGACCGGCGTTGTCGCCGAGCCCGGTGGCGGCGCCGACGGCGAACTGTCGCTGTCGATCTGATACCCGGCGCCCTCCAGCAGCCGCAGCGCCGCGGTCCTGGTCATCGCCGGCGGCGCGGTCGGCACGTAGCCCGGGTCGCTGGGCGAGCGGATCTGCGCCTGGTCCAATTGGACGGTGTTGTCGCTGCCGGCGCCGACGGCGGCCAGCAGGTCCACGTCGAGCAGTCCCAGGACGGCCTTGCGGACCTGCGAGTCGGCCAGCGTGGGCACGTTGGCGCGCAGCGTGAGCTCCATGATGCGGGGTGTCATGATCCGGGCGGTCCGCACCTCGGGGATCGCCGACAACTGCGCGAACGCCGCCGAGCCGCCATGCACCTGTGCGACCTGGGTGTCGCCGTTGCGGATCGAGTCGGCCAGCGCCGCCGGCGCCCCCGCCCGCCGGAACAGGATCAGGTCCGGCTTGGCCGGCGGACCCCAGTAGCGGTCGTTGCGGGCGAGCAGGATCTCGTCGCGCTGCGGGTCGATGGTCTCCACCCGGAACTGGCCTCCGGTGACCGGCAACGCGCGCACTAGCCCGGCCGGGAATCCGCCCGGCACGTCCTTGACGATGTGCGCCGGCAGGATATTGCTGAACAACTCCCGCCAGGCCGGATAGGGCCGGGAGAACGTGACGACGGCCTGCTTGCCGCCGTCGATCGACTGCACGCCGGTGATCAAGTCGTAGCCGGCCGGGTCGACGACGCCGGGCTGGCTGACCATCTGCCGCCACTGGTACCAGAAGTCGTCGGCGGCGATCGGCGCGTTGTCGGTCCACTGCGCTTCCGGCCGGATCTTGTAGGTCACCGTGAACGGGTTGTCGTTGGTCACCTCGGCCGACGTCAGTAGCGTCGGATCCATCTCCCAGCGCGACCCGGTCGGGGTGTCCGGGTCGGGAACCGGCCGGAACCCGCTGGGCAGCACCAGCGCGCTGACCGCGGCGTTGACCGGCGACAGATCCGACAGCAGGTGCGGGTTGAACCCGGCGCCGATGGAGTCGATGCCCACGATGATTTGGGTGATCCGGGGCGGCGGCGCCGGCGTGCTGCGCGACGTCTCGGTGCTCTGCGGCGCCGGCGGCGGGCTGACCGTGCAACCCGCGAGCAGCAACGCCGACGACGACACCAGCGCGCCGAGCCGTCCGCGGGGACGACAGGCTGGTTTCGGCACGTCCAACAGGGTATCGGGGGCCGGTTGCGGTGAGCCCGCTTGTCCTCGATTCGGCGGTTCGTGGCGAACCGAACAGGGATCTTACAAAGCTTTTTCCAGTTTTTTCGACGGTCAACCTTGAATAGTTAACCTGGCCATTTGCATACCGTACTCACCGGTAAGTTCCTGGCTTCCATGGGTTTAACCACGTGAGGCCCGAGTTCCGGTCCCGGGACGTCTCGCGGGCATGACAATGGTGTCGGGTCGCCTCTCGACGCCCCCGCTAACTCGGCAGAGCCCATTTCGGTCGGATACCGGCGGTGTTTCGCGGGCATTTTTCGTGAGTCTTATCGCGTCCTTGACATGGATTCACGCAATCGCGTACCTTGCCGGCTATGTTTACGGCTACTCACCGGATGTTCGAAAGGGTCACTGTGTGTATCGTCGCCCGCTCGCTATGGTCTCTCCAGATTCAGAACCAGGTAGATGCCCTGTCGCAGCCGTCTCGGGGAGGTCGACAGTGATCCCCCGCAGGCTCCGTTGGCTTCTTCTTGGGATGTCGGCGAGTGCCGGTGCTGGTCTGTTGGCACTGACGTCGGTGATGAACTCGGCGTTCGCACGCGGAGACGATACGGATATCGGGTTGGTGATGGGCGGCACCGGGCAGCCCATTCCTGGCACCGACTACGTGGATGAAGTCAGCACTACGTACATTGCGCCCACGACACCGTTTCCCGGGCAGCCTGTGTTCCCAGACACCACCTACCCCGGGGCGCTAGCGAACGGCCTGTTCACGCCCGAGCAGCTGTATCCGTTGACCGGCGTCAACAGCTTGCCCCTCGACACGTCGGTATCTGAGGGCGTCACGATTTTGAACAACTCAATCCAAGCCAACCTCGCGGCCCACGAGGGTTCCACCGTGTTCGGTTCCTCGCAGAGCGCGGACATCTCCTCGCTGGAAATGGAGGCGCTCGATCCGTCCGGCACGCCGAGCAAATTGCCGGTGAACTTCGTGTTCATCGGTGGCGAAATGAATCCCAACGGCGGCTTGCTGGCGCGGTTCCCCGGCCTGGACGCCACCAGTTTGGGGATCAACTTCTACGGCGCGGCCCCGGCCGATTCTTTCACCACCGTCAGTTACACGGCGGAATACGACGGCTTCGCGGACTTCCCGCGGTACCCGATCGATCTCTTGTCTGACGTGAACGCTTTTCTCGGAGCCGAGGACGTTACGTATCCAGACACGCCCGCACAGCTCGCGACGGCTATCGAATTGCCGACATCGGGAGCCACCGAAACCACCTACTACATGATCCCCACCGACGGCCTGCCGTTGGCAGAAACGCTACGTGGGATCCCCATCATCGGGAACCCGATCGCCGACCTGCTGCAGCCGGACCTGACGTATCTGGTGAACTTGGGCTACGGTGACCCGCTCTATGGCTATTCGACCAGCCCCGCCAACATACCAACCCCTCTCGGGCTGTTCCCGAGCCTCACTGATTTCGAACAGCTTCCCGGGCTTCTGGTCAGTGGAACCGAGCAGGGCGTCCATAATTTTATCGGCGATTTCACCGGTAGCGGACCACACCCGGTGACGCTGTCGCTCGGCTCGCTCAGCTCGCTGCTGGATCCCTCGTCGGGGACGGTGAGCGCGTTGGCCGACCCGTTGGCGGCATTGTCGGCCCTCGCCGGTGATCCCGTCTCGTTGGTCAGCGGCTTCGGCCACGCGCTTAACACGCTCTCCAGTGCGGTTTCGACTGCCTATGGCACCCTTCTTCCAACGGCGGACATCGCTAATGCCCTGTTTACCAGCCTCGCAGCGTATGACGCCGGCCTCTTCGTGGACAACTTGCAGGCCGGTAACCTTCTTGACGCTGTCGGTTTGCCGATCGCGGCCGAC
>NZ_JAVKSH010000051.1:0-24296 GCF_039583805.1 Mycobacterium sp.
CTGACCGACAGCGCCGGGCAGGTCGTCATCCTGCACGGGCTCAACGAGGTGGTCAAGGTGGCGCCGTATGAGCCGTCCGCCGGCGGGTTCGGCAACGCCGACGCTGCGTTGCTGGCGGCCCACGGCTTCAACGCGGTGCGGGTGGGCGTCATCTGGGCCGCCGTGGAGCCGCGGCCCGGCGTCTTCAACGAGGCGTACCTGGCCTCGATCGCCCAGACCGTGCAGATTCTGGGTGACCACGGAATCGTCAGCATCCTCGACATGCACCAGGACGGCTATAGCGGCACGTTCGGCGGTGAGGGTGCGCCGGCGTGGGCGACGCAGACCGGCGGGCAGCCCAACCCCGACGACGGTTTCCCGGCCGACTACGTCCTCAATCCCGCGGAGAACCACGCCTGGGACGCGTTCTGGGCCAACGCCGACGCGCCCAACGGGGTCGGGCTGGAGAACGACTACGCGCAGATGTGGGAGTACGTGGCGAACTATTTCAAAGCCAACCCGGACGTGGCCGGCTTCGAGCTCATGAACGAGCCGTGGCCGGGCGAACAGTTCCTGCCGACCCTGCTCGGCAGCCCGATCTTCGACAGCCAGCAGCTGACGCCGTTCTACGACCAGGTGGCGTCGGCGATCCGGGCCGTCGACCCCACCACACCGATCCTTTACGAACCGAACAGTCTCTTCAACTTCACGGTGCCCACCCACCTGGGCACGGTGGACCAATCAGGCGTCGTCTTCGCGTTTCACGACTACTGCGAGGTGGTAAGCCTTGGAAACGGCATCCTCTGTCCGCTGTGGGACGCGGTGACGACGGGCGAGGCCGCGGCGTACGCGGGGTCGCACGATATCCCGGCAGTGATCACCGAGTTCGGGTCCTCAAATGGCCTCACCGCCATCACCGACCTGATGAACGCCGCCAACCAGCACCTGTACAGCTGGACGGAGTGGGCCTACAACGGCGAACCCGCGATCACCGGTACATCGCCCTCGGGGTCGCTGGTGGTCAACCCCGCCGACCCGCTGGTCGGCGCCAATGTCCACACCGCCAAGCTGGAGACACTGGCCGAGCCGTATCCGCAGGTGATTTCGGGCACCCCGGGGTCCTGGTCGTTCACCAACGACGTCTTCGCGTTCAGCTACTCCACCGAGCGGGCCGACGGCGTGGGCAGCTTCCCCGCCGATTCGCAGACCACCATTTCGGTGCCGACCGTCGAGTACCCGAACGGCTACCAGGTCAGCGTCACCGGCGGGCAGGTCGTCTCGGCCGCCAACGCCGCCGAGCTGGTCGTCTCCTCCGACGGCGGCGCCGGCAACGTCACCGTCGTCGTCAGCCCCGCCACGGGGTAGCAGCCGGTTCAGGCCGTCAGCCGCACGGGCAGGCGCTTGAGTGTGTTGTTGAGGTTCGAGCGCACCCGCACCGGCTCGCCGGCCGGCTCGATGGTGGGAAACGCCGCGAGCAGCTCCTCGAAGAACACCCTGGCCTCGAGCCTGGCCAGGTGCACGCCCAGGCAGAAGTGGCTGCCGAAACCGAACGACAGATGCGGGTTGGGGCGCCGGTGGATGGCGAAGGCCTGCGGGTCGCCGAAGACCGCCTCGTCCCGGTTGGCCGACGTGTAATACATGGCGACCTTGTCGCCGGCGGCGATGCGGGTCCCGGCGATGTCGGTGTCGACGAGCGCGGTGCG
This sequence comes from Mycobacterium sp., assembly GCF_039583805.1. GTDB lineage: Bacteria > Actinomycetota > Actinomycetes > Mycobacteriales > Mycobacteriaceae > Mycobacterium. The sequence goes on from NZ_JAVKSH010000051.1 coordinate 1,683, forward strand.
CCGGAAGTAGTGCAGCGGATTGTCGTAGCGGGCGATTTCTTCGACGGCGCCCGGCAGCAGCGACGGGTCGGCGCGCAGCTGCGCGAGCTGGTCGGGGTGGCGCAGCAGGGTGAGCAGGCCCGACGAGAGCAGCCCCTTGGTGGTGTCGTACCCGGCCGTGACGAGCTGCACGAAAAAACCACCGAACTCGTTGTCGCTCATCGTTTTTCCACCGAAATCCATGTGCAGGATCGCGCTGGCCAGGTCGTCGGTGGGAGCGCGCCGGCGGCGGTCGGCGGCGAACTCGACCGCATACGAGGCCATCTCCGTGCCGCCGGTGGCCTCGGCGGCCCCCGGCGCGCCGAGGTCGGGATCCTGGCTGGACGTATTGCGCTCCGCCAGCCGCTGCAGGTAAGCCCAATCCTGTTGCGGCAGGCCGAAATACTCGCCGATCACCTGCGTCGGCAACCGTGCCGCGACCTCCCGGACGAACTCCACCTCGCCGCGGTCGCGGATCTCGGCCATGATGGCCCGGCAGATGTCGCGGACCCGCGCCTGAAGGCGGGCGATCACCCGCGGCCGGAAGTGCAGCGACAACGGCCCGCGATGCACGGTGTGGCGGGGCGGGTCCATCCCCAGCAGCATGTTGCGGGTACGTGCCAGCACCGCCGGCGACATGTTCTCGACGACGACGCCGCCGGCACCCGAGGAGAAGATCTCCGGGTGGCGGGCCACCCGAACCACGTCGGCGTGCCGCAGTACCGCCCAGAACCCGGGCTCGTCGTCCATCGGCTGCCAGTGCACCGGATCGGTGCGCCGCCACTCGGCGAGCGCGGCGTGCGGGACGCCGCTGGCGAAGGTGTCGGGGCAGGCCAGGTCGATCGGGCCGGCGACGGTGCTGGTCACGGTTCAGCCGACGATGACGTTCGGCCGGGGCAGGCCCGCTTCCGCGCAGCGCTGCAGGTACACCGCCAGGGCGCTGGCCCCGTCGGTCACGCTGTCGACGTTGCCGTCGGCGTCCAGGTTCAGGTTCGCGCCGTAAATCTGGAACCACACGTGGGTGTCGTCCTCGAGGACCTGCAGGGTGTGCACCGATCCGGCCGGTTCGTAGAGGAACGAACCCGCGCGGTTGACGTCGTCGTACTCCTTGTACTTCCACGCCCCCGACGTCGTGTAGGCGTACACCGGGCCGGTGTGGCGGTGGCGCTGCACCTCGTAGTCGGCCCGGAACACGTTCTCCACGATCCACAGGCCCTGGGCCGCCACCACCTGGATCACCTTCAGCGTGGAGCCGTCACCGAGGTCGACGAACGGCAGCTCGTCGGCGCCGATGTGGATGGCGGTCGGCGCGTCAACCATCGTCATGCGCAAGCCCTTTCTCGTTCGGCCCGTTGCGCACAGAATACGGCCGCGGCACCGAGATGTGCAAGAGAATTCACGAAATCTACAACCATAGTCCTGGTCGTCGCCCCCCTCCGATAGCCTGCGGGAGTGAGCAGATCCGACGCCGACCCGGTTCCGCCCGACGTGCGCCGGCAGTGGCGGGACCTGGCCGACGACGTGCGTGAGCACCAGTTCCGCTACTACGTGCGCGACGCGCCGATCATCTCCGACGCCCAGTTCGACGAGCTGCTGGGGCGGCTGCAATCCCTCGAAGAGCGCTATCCCGAGCTGCGCACACCGGATTCGCCCACCCAGCTCGTCGGCGGCGCCGGCTTCGCCACCGACTTCGCCGCGGCCGAGCATCTGGAGCCGATGCTCAGCCTGGACAACGCATTCAGCGCCGAGGAGTTCGACGCGTGGGCGGCCCGGGTCCGTGCCGAGGTCGGCAGCGACCCGAACTACCTGTGCGAGCTGAAGATCGACGGTGTCGCGCTGTCTTTGGTGTACCGCGACGGACGGCTGAGCAGAGCCGCCACCCGAGGCGACGGCCGCACCGGCGAGGACGTCACGCTCAACGCGCGCACCATCGAGGACGTGCCGGAACGCCTCGAAGCCAGCGACGCCTACCCGCTGCCGCAGGTGCTCGAGGTCCGCGGTGAGGTGTTCTTCCGGCTGGCCGATTTCGCGGCGCTCAACGCGGCGCTGGTCGACGACGGCAAGACGCCGTTCGCCAACCCGCGCAACAGCGCCGCCGGGTCGCTGCGCCAGAAGGATCCCGCGGTGACGGCCCGCCGCAGGCTGCGGATGATCTGCCACGGCGTGGGTCACACCGAGGGGTTCCGCCCGGCCACCCTGCACGACGCCTACCTGGCGCTCGACGCCTGGGGTCTGCCCGTCTCCACGCACACCACACGGGTGGACAGCGTGGCCGGCGTGCACGAGCGCATCGGCTACTGGGGGGAGCACCGCCACGACGTCGAGCACGAAATCGACGGTGTGGTGGTCAAAGTCGACGACATCGCACTGCAGCGCAGACTCGGGTCCACCTCGCGGGCGCCGCGCTGGGCGATCGCCTACAAGTACCCGCCGGAGGAGGCGCAGACCACGCTGCTCGACATCCGGGTCAACGTGGGCCGCACCGGGCGGGTCACGCCGTTCGCCTACATGACGCCGGTGAAGGTCGCCGGGTCGACGGTCGGGCTGGCGACGCTGCACAACGCCTCGGAGGTCAGACGCAAGGGCGTGCTGATCGGCGACACCGTGGTGATCCGCAAGGCCGGCGACGTGATCCCCGAGGTGCTGGGCCCCGTAGTCGACCTGCGCGACGGCACCGAACGCGAATTCGTCATGCCCACAACGTGTCCCGAGTGCGGCACACCGCTGGCGCCGGCCAAGGAGGGCGACGCCGACATCCGCTGCCCCAACGCGCGGTCCTGCCCGGCGCAGCTGCGGGAGCGGGTGTTCCACGTCGCCGGCCGCGGCGCGCTGGATATCGAGGGGCTGGGCTACGAGGCCGCCGTCGCGCTGCTGAAAGCCGGCGTGATCGCCGACGAGGGCGACCTGTTCACCCTGACCGAGGCGGACCTGCTGCGCACCGAGCTGTTCACCACCAAGGCCGGTGAGTTGTCGGCCAACGGTAAGCGGCTGCTGGCCAACCTGGACACGGCCAAAGCCCAGCCGCTGTGGCGGGTGCTGGTGGCGCTGTCGATCCGCCACGTCGGCCCGACCGCCGCCCGGGCGCTGGCCACCGAGTTCGGCAGCCTGGACGCCATCCGCGACGCGTCCACCGAGCGGCTGGCCGCGGTCGAGGGCGTCGGGCCGACCATCGCGGACGCGGTCAGCGAATGGTTCGGCGTCGACTGGCACCGCGCCATCGTCGACAAGTGGCGGGCGGCGGGCGTGCGGATGGCCGACCGGCGTGACACCGGCGTGCCGCGCAGCCTGGCGGGGCTGACCGTCGTCGTCACCGGGTCGCTGGCCGGGTTCTCCCGCGACGAGGCCAAGGAGGCGATCATCGCGCGCGGCGGCAAGGCCGCCGGCTCGGTGTCGAAGAAGACCGATTACGTGGTGGCCGGCGATGCACCGGGGTCGAAGTACGACAAGGCCGTCGAGCTGGGCGTGCCGATTCTCGACGAGGACGGCTTCCGGCGGTTGCTGGCCGGCGGGCCGGCGTCAGTGCAGCAGCGTGGCGACGATCCCGGCGAGATAGCCGAGCCGGGCGACCTCTGAGGGCCGGAACGCCGGCCCGCCGGGCCGGCCCAGGACCACCGCGGTGTGCGGGTCGCCCAGCGGTGCGGCGGCCAGGGTGGTGTCCATGTCGCGCCACAGCTGCGGCACCCAGTCGGCGGTGTCGTCCAGCGCCGCGGCCTGCGACAGCGGCAGCCACGGCGTCGCGCCGGCCCGGGTTTCCGGCGCTCCCGGGCTGCCGGCGACGCGGTGCGGCCCGGCCGCGGAATTGCGCAGCACCGTGCACCAGCCCACCCGCAGCACCCGCGGCGCCTCGTCGACGAGAACCTGCAGCTTGGCCTGTTCGCCGGCGGCCGCGGCGACGCGATCGATGAGTTCCAGCTCGCGGTTCGCCTCCAGCAGGCCGGTGTGCGGGCGGACGCTGTCCACCCGCACACCGCGCAGCGCCTCGGCGGCGGTGAGCAGCGTGTCCGGCATCGCTCCCGGCGGCAGCTCGACCACCAGGTCGTCGATCGCGTAGCCGGACCCGCGTTCGACCACGTCGAGCGAGAGGATGTCGGCGCCCACCGAGCCCAGCGCCACGGCCAGCGATCCCAGGCTGCCCGGCTGGTCGGCCAGCTGGATCCGCAGCAGGTACGACGGCACGTGCATCACTGTGGCACAGGGCCGATTGGCGGCGACCCGCGGCGCCCGCCGAGCGGGCCGAATCGTCGGCGAGCGTGAAGCCAGCTTCACGCTCGGCGACGAGCGTGCGGCTAGCTTCACGGTCGCGTCGTCGCGCGGGCTGGGTAGGCTTTCCGCTCGTGTCCCAGATCTCCCGCGACGACGTGGCCCACCTGGCCCGGCTGGCCCGGCTGGCGCTGACCGACGACGAGCTGGACAGCTACGCCGGCCAACTGGACGCCATCCTGGCCCACGTCAGCGCCGTCCAGGCTGTCGACGTCACCGGCGTCGAGGCCACCGACAACCCGCTCACCGACGTCAACGTCACCCGCCCCGACCAGCCCGCGCCCGGCCTGACCCAGCAGCAGGCGCTCGACCAGGCGCCCGAGGCCGACGACGGCCGCTTCGCCGTCCCGCAGATCCTCGGGGAAGGCCAGTGACCGGTCCAGTGAACGACGTCATCCGGCTGGACGCGGCGACGCTGGCCGCCACGATCGCGGCCGGGGAGCTGTCGTCGGTCGAGGTCACCCGCGCGTGCCTGGACCAGATCGCCGCCACCGACGACCGTTACCACGCGTTTCTGCACGTCGCGGCCGACACCGCGCTGGCGGCGGCGAAGGCGGTCGACGACGCCCGGGCGAACGGCGAGCCGCCGGCGTCGCCGCTGGCCGGCGTGCCGCTGGCGCTCAAAGACGTGTTCACCACCGTCGACATGCCCACCACCTGCGGGTCGAAGATCCTGGACGGCTGGCGGGCCCCGTACGACGCGACGCTGACGGCGAAACTGCGTGCGGCCGGCATCCCGATCCTGGGCAAGACCAACATGGACGAGTTCGCCATGGGCTCGTCGACGGAGAACTCGGCCTACGGCCCCACCCGCAACCCGTGGGACGTCGAACGGGTGCCGGGCGGCTCGGGCGGCGGCAGCGCGGCGGCGCTGGCGGCGTTCCAGGCGCCGCTGGCCGTCGGCACCGACACCGGCGGCTCCATCCGCCAGCCCGCCGCGCTGACCGCCACCGTGGGCGTCAAACCCACCTACGGCACGGTGAGCCGCTACGGGCTGGTGGCGTGCGCGTCGTCGCTGGACCAGGGCGGTCCCTGCGCGCGCACTGTGCTGGACACCGCGCTGCTGCACCAGGTGATCGCCGGGCACGACGCCCGCGACTCGACCTCGCTGCCCGCGGCGGTGCCCGACGTGGTCGGCGCCGCCAAGGCCGGCGCTGCCGGCGATCTGTCCGGCATCCGGGTCGGGGTGGTCCGCCAGCTGCACCGCGGCGAGGGGTACCAGCCCGGCGTGCTGGCGTCGTTTCACGACGCCGTCACGCAGCTGACGACTCTCGGCGCGCAGGTGAGCGAAGTCGATTGTCCGCATTTGGATTACGCGCTGGCCGCCTACTACCTGATCCTGCCGTCGGAGGTGTCGAGCAACCTGGCGCGCTTCGACGCGATGCGCTACGGGCTGCGGGTCGGCGACGACGGCACACACAGCGCCGAGGAGGTGATGGCGCTGACCCGCGCCGCCGGGTTCGGGCCGGAAGTCAAGCGCCGCATCATGATCGGCACGTATGCGTTGTCGGCGGGCTACTACGACGCCTACTACAACCAGGCGCAGAAGGTGCGCACCCTGATCGCCCGCGACCTCGACCGGGCCTACCAGACGGTGGACGTGCTGGTGTCGCCGACGACGCCGACCACCGCGTTCCGGTTGGGGGAGAAGGTGAACGACCCGCTGGCGATGTACCTGTTCGACTTGTGCACGCTGCCGCTGAACCTGGCCGGCCAATGCGGCATGTCGGTGCCGTCGGGTGTGTCGCGCGACGACGGCCTGCCGGTGGGGTTGCAGATCATGGCGCCGGCGCTGGCCGACGACCGGCTCTACCGGGTGGGCGCCGCCTACGAGGCCGCCCGCGGCCCGCTGCCGCCGGCGATCTGACATCCGGCTGCGGCGTGCGCCGCCACGGGGCAAGATAAGGGCCATGCGGATCGGGGTTCTCACCGGCGGCGGCGACTGTCCGGGGCTCAACGCGGTGATCCGGGCGGTGGTGCGGACCTGTGACGCCCGCTACGGCTCGTCGGTGGTCGGGTTTTCAGACGGGTGGCGCGGCCTGCTGGAGAACCGGCGCATTCAGCTGGCCAACGACGACCGCAACGACCGGCTGCTGGCCAAGGGCGGGACGATGCTCGGCACCGCCCGGGTGCATCCGGACAAGCTGCGGGCCGGCCTGCCGCAGATCATGCAGACCCTCGACGACAACGGCATCGACGTGCTCATCCCGATCGGCGGCGAGGGCACGTTGACCGCCGCGCACTGGCTGTCGCAGGAGAATGTTCCCGTCGTCGGTGTGCCCAAGACCATCGACAACGACATCGACTGCACGGACGTGACTTTCGGCCACGACACCGCGGTGATGGTGGCCACCGACGCCATCGACCGGTTGCACAGCACCGCCGAATCGCATCAGCGGGTGATGCTGGTGGAGGTGATGGGCCGGCACGCCGGCTGGATCGCGCTGAACGCCGGGCTGGCGTCCGGCGCCCACATGATGCTGATTCCCGAACAGCCCTTCGACATCGAGGAGGTCTGCCGGCTGGTCAAGCGGCGTTTCCAGCGCGGCGACTCGCACTTCATCTGTGTGGTGGCCGAGGGCGCCAAACCGGCGGCGGGCTCGATGTCGTTGAGCGAAGGCGGCATGGACGAGTTCGGTCACGAACGTTTCACCGGCGTGGCCGCACAGCTGGCGGTGGAGCTGGAAAAACGGATCAACAAGGACGTGCGGGTCACGGTGCTGGGCCACGTGCAGCGCGGCGGCACGCCGACCGCCTACGACCGGGTGCTGGCCACCCGTTTCGGGGTGAACGCCGCCGATGCCGCGCACGCCGGCGAGTACGGGATCATGGTGTCGCTGCGCGGCCAGGACATCGGCCGGGTGCCGCTGGCCGACGCGGTGCGCCAGCTCAAGCTGGTGCCGCAGAGCCGTTACGACGACGCGGCGGCGTTCTTCGGGTAGCGCCGGCGGAAGGTAGTGCAGAAGGTTGTCATGACGCGAATCGGCGCGCCGCCGGGGTCGACCGCCGACCGGCACGCCGGTGGCTCGAGCCGGGTGGTGCGGGCGGCCGGCGTCGCCACGACCCTGGCGGCCGGCGGGCTGGCGATGGTGATGACGGCCGCCCACGCGGTCGCCGATGCCGACCCGCCGGGTTTGCTGCAACCGGTCGTCGACCAGCTTGTCCAGGCCGAACAGCAGGTCGACGCCACCGACAGCGGCTACTCGTTCATTGCGGCATCCGAGCTGTCGATGGTGCACCAGTACACGCAGAATCTGGCCCTGACGATGTTCGGCACACTGCTCGGTCAGACGAGCGCCGGCGATTCTCACGACGTCACCGTCCAGTACGCCCCGTACTTGTGGGAGGCGCCCGCCGCTGACCCGCAAGAGTTTCTGGTGATGCCGAACCCGGACGACCAGTACAGTCCGCTGACCATCGACTCGGCCGCGACCTATGTCGTCACGGTCGACCCCGGGCCGGGCACTCAGGACTTGAGTTTCGCACCAGAATCCGGCAACGGCGTCACCACCGATTACACCAATCTCGCCGGCGGGCTCGATCTGTCGCATGCCACGCCCAACGCCGACGGCACCTACTCCATCATCCTCAGTTCCACTGAGCCGTCAGGTAATTCAGCCAACTGGGTGGACACCGCCGGTGCCGACAAGGTGATCGTGCGCGACACCCTCGGCAATTGGGCGCTGCCACACGACAATATCTCTGTTCAGGAATTGGGAGTTTCTGCCACGACGTCCAGCCCGACGCTCTCGGACAGCCAGATTTCTTCGATTCTCAGCACGCTCGCGGCCTCCATCACGACTGAGAACGCGTCCGGTACCTACTTCGGGACCCAGAACAGCCTGGGCACCATCGCGGACAACACGTTCACCCCGATAGCCGAGACCTTCAAGTATCATGACGGCCCGCTACTGGCCGGCCAGCAAAGCAGTTTGGGTCACTTCTCGCTGGAGCCGGGCCAGGCGCTGATCGTCAAGGCGCCGGACATCCAGTCGGCGTATTCCAGCATCATGATCGGCAACGACTTCGCCCAGACCGCGCCGTATGCGACCGTGCAGGGCAGCCTCAACGACACCCAAGCGTTCCACGATCCGAGCGGTTTCACCTATTACGTCATCAGCAGCCAAGACCCGGGCGTCGCGAACTGGATCGACGATTCAGGTCTGTCCAGCGGAGACGTGGTGCTGCGATGGCAGGGCATCACCGGTTCCATCCCGACCGATTCGGTGACGGCCGAGGTCGTGCCGATCGCTGACGTCGCCAAGGACCTCCCCGCTGACACTCCCACCGTCACGGCCGCCCAGTACGCCGCCGATTTCCAGGAGCGCTTGTTCGACTACGACTACGCCCACGACCAGAACACCAACCTCGCCTGGGTGGGGGTCAACCTGTTGTACGACCAGGTCAGAAACGCGGTGGGCACCGCACAGTTCGACGAGATTTTCGGTGCTCAACAAGACGTGCCCTCGGTGCTGGACCGGCTCACTCCGGCGCTGAGCCCGGACCTGCTCACCCTGGCCCGGGACGTGCTGACCAATCCTGCCGGCAGCCTCACCGCCCTCGTGGACAATGTCCCGCTGGCCATCAAAGACGTTGAGCTGCCGGCAATTTTGTCGGTGCTCGAGCTTCTGGACGACGTTCGGCTCACCGTGCAGGCGGTGCACGCCGATATCACGTCCGGTGCGCTGCCGCAGGTGCCGTCCGCGCTGGCCGCCGGTGTCCAAGGGCTGGGGACGGTTGTCGGCGACACATTCACCGACCCGACCACCAGCATCACCGCAGGCATCCTCAACGCGCGCGACGACCTCGCGGTCTCCGTCATGAACGCGGGCGGCTACACATCGTTGAACGAGTCGGCGCCGCTGTGGGATTCGCTGTTGCAGGTCAACCAATCGCTGTTGGCGACGTTGGTTCCCGCTTCGCTACCGGGCGATCTCGGTTCGGTGCTTGCCCCGTTGAGTGGTGATCTTTCCGCGCTGGCCGCCGCGCCGCCGTTGGATCTGCTGCCCTGAATGGCGGTGGGTGCATGGTTGGCCTCGCCGCGGACATCTACCGACGGATCTGCGCGCACCCGTTCGCTACGGGGCTCGCCGAACTTTGCCCCGGCGCCGGCGACACGGAGTCACCGCCGGTGGCCGCCCTGCCGCCGTGCTGCCGGATCTACGCCCGGGTGGGCGGGCGCCCACCCGGCACGACTGACCGGTCACCGAGGCGATGAGATCGAAATCCGCGTCGTAGTGCAACCCGGTCAGGCCGAGCGCCGCGCGGCCTCTCGTGCGTCGAGTTCGGCCGCCGCGAGCACGTCGAGCCGCGTGCTCACCGCAGCGTCGCGATCGGCCGTGACACACCGCAGCGCCTCGTTGACGGTGTCTTTGATCGAGGTCGTGGCGAGTTCCGCGCGGGCCGCGGAGAGCGCCTGCTCATCCAGGTCGACCAGGTGTTTCCCCGGGCTTGGCAGTATGGACGACGTCGACGGCATGTGTCTGACCGGTGCCCCGGGCGACGGTTAGCCTCAGGTTATGGCCGACCGCACCCGTGATGTGCTCTGGGCCGACGCCGCGGACATCTACCGACGGATCTGCGCGCACCCGTTCGTCACCGGGCTCGCCGATGGCTCGTTGAGCCGCAACAGGTTTGGCTACTACGTCGGGCAGGACGTGCACTATCTGCGCGGCTACGCGCGGGCCCTGGACATCTGCGCGGCCAAAGCTCCCGACGCGACGGACGCGGCGATGTTCGCCGAACACGCCGGGCAGGCGATCACCGCCGAGCGCCAGCTGCACGCCGGGTTGCTCGCCGAACTTTGCCCCAGCGCCGGCGACCCGGAGTCACCACCGGTGGCCCCGACCACCCAGGCCTACGCCAGCTACCTGCTGGCCACCTGCCACGGCGGGTGCTACGCCGAGGCGGTGGCCGCCGTGCTGCCGTGCTACTGGATCTACGCCCGGGTGGGTGAGCGGCTGCGGGCACGCGGCTCCCCGGACCCGCTGTATCGGCGGTGGATCGAGATGTACGCCGGCGCGCAGTTCCGCGAGGCGTGCGACGCGGTGCTGGCGGTCACCGACCGGGTCGGCGCACAGGTCTCGAACCAGCAGCTGGCCCTGATGCGCCGGCACTTTCGCACCGCGGCCCGCTACGAGTGGATGTTCTGGGACGCCGCCTACCGGATGGAGGACTGGCCGGTCTAGCCGGCTCGCCTACACTCGACGCCATGACCCCGGCGCCCGCCGAGCTGCTCGACTACGACGACGTCATCGCCCGCTTCGAGCCGGTGCTCGGTTTGGAGGTGCACGTCGAATTGTCGACGGCCACCAAGATGTTCTGCGGCTGCGCCACCACGTTCGGCGCGCAGCCCAACACCCAGGTGTGCCCGGTGTGCCTGGGCCTGCCGGGGTCGCTGCCGGTGCTCAACGCCGCGGCGGTCGAGTCGGCGATCCGCATCGGGCTGGCGCTGAACTGCGAGATCGTGGACTGGTGCCGGTTTGCCCGCAAGAACTACTTCTATCCGGACATGCCGAAGAATTACCAGATTTCGCAGTACGACGAGCCGATCGCGGTGAACGGGCACCTCGACGTCCCGCTGGAGGACGGCAGCACGTTTCGGGTGGGTATCGAGCGCGCGCACATGGAGGAGGACACCGGCAAGCTGACGCACCTGGGCGGCGAGGCCGGCCGTATCCACGGCGCCACGACGTCGCTGATCGACTACAACCGTGCGGGTGTGCCGCTGATCGAGATCGTCACCGAGCCCATCGAGGGAGCCGGTGCCCGCGCCCCGCAGATCGCCCGCGCCTATGTGACGGCGTTGCGAGACCTGTTGCGGGAGTTAGGTATTTCCGACGTCCGGATGGATCAGGGCTCGATGCGCTGCGACGCGAACGTATCGCTGAAGCCCGTCGGCGCGCCCGAGTTCGGCACCCGGACCGAGACCAAGAACGTCAACTCGCTGAAAAGCGTCGAGGTCGCGGTGCGCTACGAAATGCGCCGCCAGGGAGCGGTGTTGGTGACGGGCGGCCGGGTCACCCAGGAGACCAGGCACTTTCACGAGGACGGCTACACCAGCCCGGGACGCACCAAGGAGACCGCGGAAGACTACCGGTATTTCCCCGAACCCGACTTGGAGCCCGTCGCGCCGAGCCGCGAGCTGGTCGACAAGCTGCGGGAAACCATTCTCGAGTATCCGTGGTTGCGGCGCAAGCGGATTCAGCAAGACTGGGGTGTGTCCGACGAGGTGATGCGCGACCTGGTGAACTCCGGCGCGGTCGAGCTGGTGGCGGCCACCGTCGAGCACGGCGCCTCCAGCGAGGCCGCCCGGGCCTGGTGGGGAAACTTCCTGGTGCAGAAGGCCAACGAAGCCGGCGTGGAACTCGATGCGTTGCCCATCACGCCCGCGCAGGTGGCCGCGGTGGTGGCGCTGGTCGACGCGGGCAGGCTGTCGGTGAAGCTGGCCCGCCAGGTCGTCGAGGGCGTGCTGGCCGGCGAAGGCGACCCCGAGCAGGTGATGACCGAGCGCGGGCTGGCGCTGGTGCGCGACGACTCGTTGATCCAGGCCGCCGTCGACGAGGCGTTGGCCGCGAATCCCGATGTGGCAGAAAAGATTCGGGGCGGAAAAATACAGGCGGCGGGCGCCATCGTGGGGGCGGTGATGAAGGCCACCAAAGGTCAGGCCGACGCCGCGAGGGTACGCGAGCTGGTGCTGAAAGCCTGCTGTTAACCCGCCGAGGTGAACGGACTGGCCAGCCGTACCCCCTCGATGACCTGGCCGTCGTTCAAATCCTCGGTCCACAAAATGTCGCAACGTAATTCGACGGCACTGCGCACAATCATGGCATCCCAAAACGAAAGCCGGTGACGACTCGACAGGGCCGCTGCGGCGATGACATCGTCGGGCAGCGGCGAGTGGACGCGCCATCGCACCAGGTTCTTGAGGGTGTCGACGGCGATTTCGGGATCGGCCGTCTTCGCGGCCTTGCGTGTCGCGTTGACGTAGAACTCCTGCAGAACCTGAACGCTGATTGCGCCGCGGCGTTCACGCCACAGGCGATCGACGAGCGCACTGGCCGCGTCGTGCTTGTCACCGGTCGCGACATATGCATAGAGCAGGATGTTGGTGTCGACGAACTCCATGCTCAGCGTTCGTGAACCTCGTCGCGGGACCAGGTGATCGATCCGAGCTCCAGGCCGATACCTGCGTTCATCTTCCGACGCTCGATCTCCCACGCCTCGTCGTAATCGCGCACCTCGCCGACGAGTTGCTCGAGCAGCCGCGCAACCAGACTCGATACGGACATATCCCGTTGCGCCGCCAGCACTTTGGCCCGGCGCACCAACTCCTCGGGCATCGAGAGGGTGATGTTTTTCGTCGTCACAGTGATTCAGTGTAGCACTGATTCACACGCAGTCGTCAGTCGAGGGCCAGCACCGCGCGCAGGGCGGCGTCGAGTGATCGCATGTCACCGGTACTGAGCCGGCCGACGAAATCTCCGAGGCGCTGCTGCGGATCGATAACAGTGAGCTGCTCGACGAGCACGCGGGTGTTGACCCCGCTGATCTCGATTTCCGGTCGAAACGAGGCTGCGCGCCGGCCGGTCGACGTGGGTGCGATGATCCACGTGGACAGCGGGAGATCGTCGGACTGCACCACGACGGCGTACCGGGCCCCCGACTGCTCGTGACCACGGGCATCCTTGGGTGCCTTCAGCCGATACACGTCACCACGCACGGATAGCGTCCATCTCGGCCGCGAGTTCGCGGGAGGCGGCGGCGTCTTCGGGGTCATTACGCAGTTGCTCGGCTTCGGCGCGCAGCCGTGCCCGGCGGCGTGCACGTTCGGCGTCCAGGATGGCCTGGCGAGCCGCCTCAGAACGCGACTGTCCCTCGCTGGTCAGCGCTGCCAAGGCCAGCTCGACTTCAGGATCAGTGCGGATTGTAAGTGTCCCCACGTGACAAATTGTAATCCGTTGCGCACGAGGCCGCAGGCGAAATCCGCGATCTGGTTCGTAGGCTGACGTGGGCGGTTCGATGACAAAGGTGCGTGTGAGCGGGCGTCTGAACCTGGAACTCCTCGTTCAGGTCGAGGGTCTGGGCGTTGAACGGCGCGCCGGCCAGATCGACGAAGGTGTCTGACGACGTGGGCCCGGAGAGAGCGGCGAGCGCCTCGCCGATGCTGTTGTTCACCGAGACGAAGGGGCTGATGAACGGGCCCAGCAGGCCGACCAGGACACCGCTCAGCGGTGACGCCGAGAAGGTGACGAGATCGCTGGTCAGCGGACTGATGTCGGTTGGCAAGAGCGAATAACCGAACATGTGGTCACTGTCGAGGGTGGTCGCCAAGATGTGGCTGGCAACCTCGCTGGGCGCCCCGAACAGCACGGTACCGTCGCCGAGCGACGCCGTGTTGGTGCCGATGTCATTCAGCACCTGCCCGATGCTCAGGGTGCCGTCCATCAGCCCCGTGACGTAGCCGGCCTGGTTGACGATGATCTGCTGCAGCGTCGGGAAGACCGGGGCGATGCAGTCCGTGGCGTCGGCGGCGGTGAGCTCGATCGCCGAGACGTCGACGTGGGGTTGTGCGGGCGGCGCTGCCTGGGTGACGGCGATGAGGCCGGCGCCGGCGAGTGCGACACCTGCGGGCATCCGCTGAAGGGCGGCGACGGGCTGCGTGGATGGTTCTCCTTGTCGCAACGGCCTGCCGCCGCGGGTTGTCTCAGGTCCGCAGGCTGGGCGCCGACGGCTGAGCGGCACGTCGCGCGAGCAGCGCGCCAGCAGATTCTGCCTGCGATGCCACCGACCGGCAGGGTCGGTGCTGGCCCCGGACTTACGGAGTCGGCAACGCAGAGATGTCCGCGGCAGCCGACGCCACGATGGTGGCGGCCGACACGGCATCCAGCGAGTGAGCCGAGTTTTCCAGGCCGATGATCCAGTCGAGGAGATGCGTCCAGTCCGGCAGCGCTCCGACCGGTCCGACGGCATAGCCGGTGACCGTTTCGGGCCCGTTGCTGGTCATCGCGGTGTAGCTGATGGCGTCGAGGATCGAGCCACCCGCGCCGTCGACGGGCTGTGACGTCGCGCCGTTGACCGCGGGGGTGAGCAGCCCGCCGAAGGTGATGTCGAGCGAGGTCAGGGTGTCGCCCTGCGGAATCGCACCCTCCGCTGTGAGCAGCGGGATCAACCCGTCGAGGTTGAGGGTGGCTCCGTTGAGGACGCTGGAGCCCACGTCGGCGGGGGCGGTCGCGACGTCGTGGGCCGCTGCCGCGTAGTCGCCGGCGCCGAGCGCGCCGGCGACGGCGTCGATACTGTTGCCCAGCGCCACGACGGGGCTGATGAAGGGCCCCAGCGCGCCCATCAAAACGCCGCTCGCCGGCGACGCCGCGAAGGCGGTCATCATCTGAAGATCCGCCGGGACGCTGCCGGCACCGAGTCCCGACACGAGTTTGACGTTGTCGCCGGGAAGGCCGGTCGCGGCGATCTTCGCGGCCTCTCCGGAGGGCGGGCCGATCAGCGGGGCCGGCGCGAACACATACTGCGCGGGGGATTCGACCTGCGCCGCGACGTCGCCGATCATCCCGGGGTTGGTCAGCAACTCCCCGACATAGTCGAACGGGGTGACGACGGTCTGCTGCAGCGCCGGGAACGCCGGGCTGAAGAACACATCGGTGTTGGCGGCGGCGCTGAGCTCGACGGCCGCGACGTCGACGTCGGGGCGGCCGGGTGTGGGCGGCGGGATCGGGCTGATCGCGATGACACCGGCCGCGATGACTCCGACGGCAGCGAGGGCAGCGAGGACAACCCCAGTGGTGGCCCGTCTCGTGGTGGCCCTGTGACGGGGACTTGTAAACGGCACGAGCATCTCCTTCGTGGTCGCTCGCTTACCGATGTGTACGATAACTGAGAAGGGGCTAAGGCGCCAGCATATCTGCGGAGATTTTTTAAGAACCAGGTCCACGATGCAGCGTGGCCGCTCGGCCGCGCGACGCCAGGCTGAACTCTGCTGCGAACGGCCCCCGGGGTTACCGGGGCCGGTTCGCGGATCTCGTCTGCCCACCCGGCAGGCTCGCGGGGTTTACAGGGTCGCGATCAGGTCGGCCACCAGGGCCGACAGGTCCGCGGGGACCACGTTGACCGCCGACGACACGTCGCCGAGGAGTTGGGTGAGCGCCTCGGCGCCGCCGGACAGCGCGGCGGCCGAGCCGCTGCTGCCGCTGAGGAGCAGGGCGTCCAGCGGTGCGGGTGCGTGAGCTGGTGCTGAAAGCCTGCGGACAGTCGCCCTCGGGGAGCTGGCTGAACGGGGTCGCCAGCCACACCCCTCGATCACGTGACCGTCGTTGAGGTCCTTCGTCCCTACGGTGTCGCAGCGCAAGTCGACGGCGCTGCGGATGATCGGGGCGTCCCGGGTACAGCCCTGCTCGTCGAGGTCGCCGATATCCCGGATCTGCGCCGCTGAGCCGCGGCGCGACGGTGGTGCGACGGCGTGGGGAACTGTCTACGACCGCCGCCGGGTCGCCGCGGCGGCCCGTGGTTGTCGCCGGGCGCTGCGTATCCAGCGACGGCGTGGCCGACGGCTCTGGGGCCCCGATACCGGGGGCGCCAGCGGTGGTGTTGCCGGCCGGCGGGCCTAGAACATGCTCGTCAGGTCGCCGGCCAGAGTCGACATGTCGGCGGTGGCACCCGCCGTCATCGCGCTGCTGTCGGTCAACAGGACATCCAGCGGGTTACCCGTGCCGTCCCAGCCGATCAGCGTCGCGAGCAGCTGCGTCCAGCTGGTCAGCGCCCCCAGCGGCCCGACACCCTGGCCTGGGATGTCGAGTGGGGTCTCTGTACCGCTGATGTCGAGATTCAGGTTGAGGGTGAGGGCGTTGAAGATCGAGCCGCCGATGCCTCCGGAAGTGTCGCTGTTCGTCGCGCCCATCTGGGTCGAACCCGTGCTGAGCAGCCCCCGAAGGTGATGTCGAATCCGGTCAGGGTGGTGGGAGCTCCCTCGAATTCTTCGGGAATGATGCCCAATTGGTCCACCAGCGGAATCAGTGGGTCGAGGTTCAGGGTCGCCCCGTTGAAGACACTTTCGACGAGTTTGAACGGGGTCTCGGCCAGGTAAACCCCGCGTTGCTCACGCTGCCGTCAGCGAGCGCGCTGGCCGCCTCGCCGAGGACTGTTGTTCAGCTCCACCAACGGACTGACGAACGGGCCAACCAGGCCAATCAGCACCCCGCTCAGCGGCGACGCCTGAAACGTGAGGACATCAGCAACCAACGGGTTGATGTCAGTGGGGGTCAATCCGTATGCGAGGTTGTGAAAAGGGTGGATCTTCTTTGTCCGCCGCCGCGGCTGGAAGTTCGCCTCGACGGCGTTGGCGGCGCCGATGACACAGAACTATGCGGCCGAGGTCGGTCATTGCGTCGATTCCCCCCGACTGGCGCGGGAACGCTTCGACAGCGGGCAACGCAAGGATGAGGTGACCCAGAAGTATCTGGCCGGCCACGATGGCAGCGAGGGCGTGTCGTACGTGGGCATCGCCCAGGAGCGGGCCACGGTGTGGACCTCGACCCGGCGACGCAACCCACTCACCGGCGCCACCTACGCCTGGTCGACCAAGCCCAGCAAGCTGGTCAACCACATCTACTGGTACTGCTTCGATGATGACTTCGGCCCGTTCCTGCTGCAGGTATGCACCTACTTCCCGTTCAATGCCCAGCGGATCGTCAACGGCAACCATTGGGCACAGCGACAGGCGAGCAAGGCGGGCATCGGGTTCACCCCGCTGGACAACGGGTTCGCCGACTGCGGCGACGTCGCCGGGTTGCAGGCGATCTGCGAGAGCTGCGGCGGCGCACACATCGAGGCGCTGCTGATCCAATGACAGCAGCGGCTGCCGCAGCCGTTCACCGAGGAAGCCGAGAACCTCGGCGGCTACTACTACCCGCTCGCCCTCGATCAGACCGAGTTCTCCGTGACCCACATGCTGGACAAGCCGGTGTCGGGGCGGATCTTCCTGGAGCAGGTCATCGCCGACAACCTCGACGTGGGCCGCCGGGACAAGTTCGGGCTGATCTTCGCAGGTCAAATCCCGCGCGGACGCACACACAAGACCCCTGGCCGGTTCCGCACCCGGGTGTTCACCGAAGGCGTCACCGCCAGCCCGCAGTTGGACTACAAATCCAGCAGAGGAAAGCAAGACCACAAGGAAGGGAGAGCGATCCGCACCGAGATCACCGTCAACAATCCCCGGGACTTCGGCCTGCCCAAACAGCTGTCAGCTCTGCCCGACCTGCGGCAGCACGGCTTCGCCGCCGCCCGGCGTCTGCTCGACGTCCAACGCATCAGCCACGACCCCATCGCGGGCGCCGAAGTCTTCGCCTCGATCACCCAACCCATCGTCGCCGATGACGGCGCCCGCACCCCGGCGCTGCGATTCGGCGACCCCCGCGTTCACGCCCTGCTGCACGCCCTGCTGATGTTCCGGTTCATCGTTCACGGCTTCACCAACCGTGACCTGCGCACCCAGCTCGGCCGATCCGCCGGCGACATCAAACCCGCAGCGATCAGCTACGGCCTACGGCGACTGCGTCAACACGGCCTCATCGACCGCATCCCGGGCAGGTGCGGCTACCAGCCCACCGACCTCGGCTACCGCGCCGCGCTGCTGTTCACCCACGCCCACGACCACCTGCTGCGCACCGCCGCGGCCGAGGCCACCGACCGCGGCGCCGACCCACCAGCGCTGCGCAAGACCGCCACCGCCTACCGGCACGTCTTCACCGACCTCACCCCACGCGCCCGCCTGCCCGCCCGAACAGCCCGCAGCACCCGACCCGGAAGTCAAAAGGATTCGATTCGAACACTCATCGAACAACACCTGACTCAGGATTCGCGGCTTCGCCGCTTGAGCTAACTAACACCCGTCAGGGTTGGCCGGAGCCCCGCTGCTGCAGAGCCGACGCGAATTTGAGCAGACCGGCGACTTTGATCACCCCCGCCAACTTCTTGGCCCTGGCGTCGTCGGGCTGGACCGGCGCGTGCCACTCGGCCAGCGTCTCGAGCTTGCGGTCGAGGAACTGCTGGCGACACTGGTCGCGCTGGATCTTGCCGCTCGATGTGGTAGGAATCCGCATCGGCTCCACCAGGATCACCGAATGCGCCGCGATCCCGTGGTGTTCGGTGACCGCGGTCTGGATTGCGGTCGCCATCTCGATGAGTTCGGCTTCACCGATTCGATCGCGGTCCATCTCCTGGACGACGACGAGCTGTTCGACGGCGCCCGGTTGCGGTGTCACCGCGAAGACCGCACCACGGCCCGACAGGAATGCCGGATGGCAGTCCTGCACGGTGGTCTCGATGTCGTTGGGATAGTAGTTGTGGCCGTCGATGACGACGAGGCCGTTGCAGCGTCCGGTGACGAACAGCTCACCGGAGCGCAGGAACCCCAGGTCGCCGGTGCGCAGGAATGGGCCGCGGAACTGGTCTGAGCCGGTGTCCGCCAAAAACACCGAGAAGGTATGTTCGGTCTCCTCGGGTCGTCCCCAATAGCCCTGGGCCACGCTGGGCCCGGCGATCCAGATCTCGCCGACCTCGTCGGGTCCGCGGGGCACCCGGGTCTCCGGGTCGACGATGACGACTCGCTGGCCGCCGCGGGGCCGACCGCAACCCACCAATGTGGCCGCGGTGGCGTCGTCGGGCGCGGCGTCGGCGACGCGGTCCTCACCCAGTGCGGTGCGGTCGACGTGGGCAACCGTCGGCAGCGCGGAGTCCGACCTGCCCGACACCAGCAGGGCGGTCTCGGCCAGCCCGTACACCGGAAGAAACGCCTCCGGCCGGAAACCGGCCGGGGCGAACGCGTCGGCGAACGCGCGCAGGGTGGTCTCGCGCACCGGTTCGGCACCGTTCATGGCGGTGGACAGGCTGGACAGGTCGAGTGCGGCGCGCTCGTCCGGGCTGCTGGTTTCGACGCACTTGTCGTAGGCGAAGTTCGGCGCGACGGTGACGGTGGCGTGATGGCGGGAGATGGCTTCCAGCCACCGCATCGGGCGCGTGATGAAGGCGGTCGGTGACATCAGCACGGACGTGGCTCCGACGTAAAGGATTTCGAGGACGGCGCCGATGAGCCCCATGTCGTGATGCGGCGGCAGCCAGAACAGACCAGTTGCGTGCTCGTCACCGGGCCACGCCTGGTGGATGGCCGCCAGGTTGTGCAGCAGGTTGCCGTGGGTGAGCACCACCCCCTTCGGGGAGCGGGTGGAGCCTGAAGTGTATTGCACCAGGGCCGTGGTGTCCGGGCCGACGGCCGGCGACACCCACGTTCTGCCGTCGTCGGCGGCCGCGTCGGTGCTACACCATTGCAACGGCCGCCCCGCGGCGAGAAGGTCGACCGCGGCCCGCACCGCGGGTTGTGTTCCGGGGGTGGCCAGCGCAAAGCCGGCTTGGGCATCGGGGACGACCGACCGCAGCCGCGGTGCCAGCCGCTCGTGCACCGGCACCGCGACGGCGCCGGCGTAGACGCACCCGAAGAAGCCGGCGATACAGTCCAGGCCCGGGCGGCACAACACCAGCACACGCTCGCCCGCGGCGCCCAGCTGTTGCAGCCTCGACGCGATCGCTTGGGCCTGGATATCCAGTTCGCGGTAAGTCAGCTGGCTGGTGTTTTCTCCGTCGCCGTGGTAGGAGAAGCTGAACGCTACCTTGTCCGGATGACGTTCGGTTCGCTGCTGCAGCAGCTCCACCAGGGTGCGCGTGATGATGTGCTGTCCCATCTCGTCGCCGGGGTCATCACCTGCTGCGCCGGCCGGTGTGGGACTCAGAACAGGCCGAGCAGGCTGTTGAGGACCTGGTCGGGAAGGGCCGCCAGATCACCCATGCCGCCGCTGAGTAGGGCCGTCAGCGTGTCGGCAGTGCCGAGGTCGTCGACGTTGAGTGCGTTCAGCAAGTCGGTGGACACGGCGGCAGCGCTGCCCGAGTCGGTGATAGTGGGGAACGTCAGCTTGGCCAGAGGGGCAACCGCTTCTCCCTTGGCGTCCCAGTCGGAGCCGAGCAGCACCCCGACGATCTGCGAGAAGCCCTGCAGCGCCGCGATCGGGCCGACCGGTTCGCCCGGAACATTGAGCGTGATCGGAAATCCGTCAAAAAGAAAGTGGCCGTCGAAGCCTAGGCTGTTGAGTATCGAGCCACCGACAGCGGGCACTGTTAAAAAGGCGTCTTTGCTGTCGTCGGGGAAGAACTCGTAGTTTTGCGACACGCTGCCGGAGCTGAGCAGCCCGCCGAAGGCGTAACTAAGCGCGGTGATCTCGTCACCCTTAGGCAAAATATCGGCTTGGGAGAGCAGCGGCAGCAGGAAGTCCAGGTTGAGGGTGGCGCCGTTGAAGAAGGAGCCGACGAAGTCGGCCGGTGTCGCGAGCAGGGCCTGCAACGCTGTCGAGGTGTCACCGGCCTGAAGAGCGGCCACGATCGCCTCGGCGCTGTTGATCAGCGACACGCCGGGGCTGATGACCGGGCCCAGGTCGCTGACAAGCAGGCCGCCGGCCGGTGAGGACAGCAGATTGATGACTGCCGTAACCGTGTCCTTGTCGGCGGACGGCAGGAAATCGGGAAGAAGGCTCGCGATGCCGCTGTGGGTACCATCGAGGGTGTGGTCCTGCACTATTTGTATGGTGTCGCTGCTCGCGTCGACCAGCAACAACGACGACAGCACCGTCTGCAGGTTGTTGCCGATGTCTCCGAACACGCCAGGGAATTGCGACGGGTCGTTGATCAGCGTATCCAGGAAGCCGGCTTGGTTGACGAGAATCTGCTGCAGCCCCACACCGGGGCCCAGACCGAAGTTGTCGACGAGGGCTGAGAGGTTCGCCGACGCGTCGTTGAACTGGGTTACCAACGCCGAGAGGAGGCCATCGTCGCCGCCGAGCGTGGGGAAGGTCAGCGTGGACAGCGGGGCAATCGGGACGGCATGACTGCCGTTCCAGCCCGAGCCGAGCAACGCCCCGATGGTCTGCGACAAGCCCTGCAGCGCCGACAGCGGGCCGACCGGCTGGCCCGGAGCAGAGAACACGTTGGTGTCGAGGCCGAGGCCGTTGAATATCGAGCCGCCGACAGCGGGCACTGTTAAAAAGGCGTCTTTGCTGTCGTAGGGGAAGAAATCGTAGCTTTGCGACACGCTGCCGGAGCTGAGCAGCCCGCCGAAGGCGTAGTCGAGCCCGGTGATGTCGACGCCCTTGGGCAAAATATCCGCTTGCTCTATGAGCGGGATCAGCGCGGCGAGGTTGAGCGTGGCGCCGTTGAAGAAGGAGCCGACGAAGTCTGCCGGCGTCGCGAATAGGGCCTGCAACGCCGCCGACAGATCACCGCCCGACAGAGCGCTCACGATCGCCTCGGCGCTGTCGATCAGCGACACCCCGGGACTGATGACCGGGCCCAGGGCGCCGGTCAGCAAGGCGCTCGCCGGTGAGGACAGCAACTGGATGAGCGTCTCAGCCGCGGGCTTGTCAGCGTCGGGCAGGAAATCGGGAAGGAGGCTCGCGACGGTGCTGTGGGCGCTATCGAGGGTGTGGTCCTGCACGATAGACACAGTGGCGTTGCTCGCGCCGACCAGCAAAAGCGACGACAGCACGGTCTGCAGGTTGTTGCCGATGTCTTGGATCACGGTGGAGAGTGTCGACGGGGCGTTGATCAACTCGTTCAGGTAACCGATCTGGTTGACCACCGCCTGCTGTAGCGCCACACCGGGGGCGAGACCGAAGTTGTTGACGATCTCCGTAGCGCCCGTGGACGCGGCGTTGAACTGGTCCACCCAGGCCGACAGGAGGTCTTCCTCGCCCGCGGTGAGCTGCACCGCCGGGGACTGGCCGTGAGGCAGCTGGGGCAGCGGCGCCGTCACCGAGGTGACGGCGAGAGCACCCGCCCCGGCGAGGGCGACACCGGCGGTGAGGTAGGGGCAGTTGATCCACGGGCGGGTGATCCATGGGCGGGCAACACGCGGCATACGTCACTCCTTTGACATGTCGTCGATGACAGGTCCGGTACGACAGTAGCTGAGAGTGGTATCAGGAGTCCATGATTTCCGAATAAAGAAAATTTTCGGCCGGGTGCGGGCGCCCACGACGAATACCGTCGAGGAGAGCCATCACGGACGGAACGTCGTGGTCGCGACGCGTGCCGTGCGAACCGGCCGACGCGGCGGATCAGGTGCGCCGTGCGGCAGCGATTCAGGGTCACCGGTGTGGTGCACGGGGTGGGTTTTCGCCCGTTCGTCCACCGCGTCGCCGCTAACTGGGGCTGGCTGGATTCGTCGGCAACAAAGCCGGTGCGGTGTTCGTGGAAGTTCAGGGCACCCCAGCGCGGCTAGGCCCGTTT
>NZ_JAVKSH010000052.1:0-24272 GCF_039583805.1 Mycobacterium sp.
GCCCGAGCCGATGGTGGCTCAGCTGCGCGAGGCAGCCGCGCAACAGGCCGCAGTCCAGGAGGGCGCGATGGCGCCCGGCGAACGTCGCAGCGCCGCCGGGTCGGCGATGCAGCAGCTGCGCAGCACGACAGGCGGCTAGATCGGTCCGGGCTCAGGACGCCTCGGCGAGCGCCGCCAGGCAGGCAGCGCCGAGCGCGGCGGGGTCGGCGCCGATCTGATCGAGCGTCACGGTGCGCAGCCCGGCACGGGGCGCGGCGCCCACCCACTCGAGACCGACCTGCAGCGGGTGGATCGGGTCGTCGGTGGCGGCAGCGACCCCCAACGGGGCGGCCAGCCGGGAAAGCTCCGCGCGGCTGGGCGCGACATAGGCCGCCGCCTCCTCCATGGCGTGCGGCAGCTGCGGCCACAGCGCCCGCCACGACCGGGCGAGCTCGTCAGCCAACCAGGCCGGGCTGGACTCGCGCAGCCGGGTCGTCGAGACGGCCAGCCCGTCCCGTCGCAGCAGGCCGGCGGAGTGCCGCGCTGCCAGTGCGGCGGCAGCCTCGCCCGGTGCGCCGGTCCAGGCGGGCAACGCGGCCAGCACCGCCACCGCGCGATCGGGATGCCGCAGAGCCCACGCCGCGGCCACCGCGGCGCCGATCGAGACACCCCCGACCGCGATCGCGGCGTGTCGTGCGGCGTCGTCGAGGGCCGTCAGGTAGCCCTCGACCAGCGTGGCCGGCCGCGGCGCCGGCGCCACCAGCACCGCGCCGACACCGCGCAGGGGGCCGGAAAAGGCCCGGTAGACGTAGTCGTCGTCGGACCCGGTTCCCGGCAGCAGGACGGTCGTCACACCGCCCAGGTCGACACCCACGCCCTGATCCTGCCGGTCGCCGTCAAGCATCCTGGTCGCACCCCGCGGTTCGCGTGGCGCGACGCAACCAACAGGTCTACGGTGGCCGGTGGCAGAACCGCAATCGGCTGCTCCACCCGCACCGGATGTTGCGCGCGGGTCGGCGGAAGTGTCCAGGAGAGGTGATGGCGACGGCCGAAGGGTATCTGCGCCGGCTCACCCGTCGATTGACGGAGGACCCCGAGCAACGTGACGCCGAGGAACTGTCCGACGAATTCGTCAACACCGGCGCGCAGCGCGCGATCGACTGCCAGCGGGGCCAGGAGGTGACCATGGTCGGCACGCTGCGCAGCGTGGAAACCAACGCCAAGGGCTGCTCCGGCGGCGTCCGCGCCGAGCTTTTCGACGGCACCGACACCGTCACCCTGGTCTGGCTGGGGCAGCGCCGGATCCCCGGCATCGACTCCGGGCGCACCCTGCGGGTCCGGGGCCGGCTGGGCACGCTGGAGAACGGCACCAAGGCGATTTACAACCCGCATTACGAGATTCAGCGGTGAGGGGCGCCGACCGGGGCGCAGCCAGCCGGGAACGAAAGTCCGCCCGTGGCTGCTGACCAGCACGTCGCCGAACGGATACTGGCCGAGCTGGGTGGCGTCAGCGGGGTGGTCTACTCGTCGCTGCCCGTCGTGGTGTTCGCGGCGGCGTCCAGCTCGCTGGGGCTGCTGCCGGCGGTCGGCTGCGCGCTCGGCGTCGCGGCGCTGGTCCTGCTGTGGCGGCTGCTCCGGCGCGGCTCCACCCGGCCGGCGGTGTTCGGGTTCGTCGGCGTCGCCGTCTGCGCCCTCGTCGCCTACCTGCTGGGGGCGTCCAAGGGGTACTTCCTGCTCGGCATCTGGGTGTCGTTGCTGTGGGCGGTGGTGTTCGCGCTGTCCGTGCTGGCCCGCCGGCCCATCGTCGGCTACCTGTGGAGCTGGGCCGGCGGGCACGACCGCCGATGGCGCACCGTTCGCCGTGCGGTGTACGCGTTCGACGCGGCCACCCTGACCTGGGCGGCGGTGTTCGGCGCCCGGTTCGTGGTGCAGCGGCTGCTCTACAACGCCGATCAGACGGGCTGGCTGGCGGTGGCGCGTCTGGGCATGGGTTGGCCGCTGACCGCGGTCGCGGCGTCGGCGACCTACCTGGCGATCAGGGCGACGCGACGCGCGCTGGCGCCGGAGCCGGTCAATCCCGCGGCAGCAGCAGCTGGCGCAGCTGCTCCTCGACCTCGGTGACGGCGACGAAGAGCAGTTCGTCGCCGCCCTCCAGCGGCTCGTCGGCCTGCGGCACGATGACCCGGGGCCCGCGCAGGATCGTCACCAGCGCGGCGTCGCGCGGCAACTGCAGTTTGCGCACCGGCTTGCCGCCCCACGGCGTGTCGTCGGGCAGGGTGATCTCGACCAGGCCGGCCTGACCCTTGCGGAACTCCATCAGCCGCACCAGATCCCCGACCGCGACCGCCTCCTCGACCAGGGAGGCCAGCATCCGCGGGGTGGAGACCGCCACGTCCACCCCCCAGGCGTCGGTGAACAGCCATTCGTTGCGCGGGTCGTTGACCCGGGCCACCACGCGGGGTACCGCGAACTCGGTCTTGGCCAGCAGGCTCAGCACCACGTTGGCCTTGTCGTCGCCGGTGGCGGCGATCACGACGTCGGAATCCTCCAGATGCACCGACTCCAGCAGGCTCAGCTCGCACGAGTCGCCGAGCTGCCAGTGGGCGGCGGGGATGGCGTCGACGTCCAGGTGATCGGGGTTGCGCTCGATGAGCGTCACCTCGTGGCCGTTTTCGACGAGCTCGCGCGCGATCGAGCGGCCCACCGCGCCCGCTCCGGAAATCGCCACCTTCATCTGCGCCACCCCTCAACCCTGCGAGTCGACCCGCGAGCGTCCCGTCGGCGCGTCACGAGTCGAAGTCCTCACTCGGCGGCAACGCAGCGATCGCTATCGCCTCGGCGGCACGGCCCGCGATGGCCGCCACGTACACCTGGTCGCCGGCCTGGACGACCGTCTTCGGTTCGGGGAGCACCCCGGTGCCGAAGCGGACCAAAAACGCCACCCGGGCGGCGGTGGCCGCCTCCAGGTCGGCGAGCGGGCGACCCACCCAGCCCTCGTGCGGCACCACCTCGACGACGGCGACGGTTCCGGTCGGGTCCCGCCACTTGGTGGTCTCCGACTCCCGGGTGAGCGCGTTGAGCAGCCGATCGGTGGTCCACGGCACGGTGGCGATGGTCGGGATGCCGAGCCGCTCGTAGACCGCGGCGCGTTTGGCGTCGTAGATGCGGGCCACCACCCGTTGCACGCCGAACGTTTCCCGGGCGAGCCGGGCCGAGATGATGTTGGAGTTGTCTCCCGACGACACCGCCGCGAAAGCGTCGGCCTCCTCGATGCCGGCGCGCAGCAGCACGTCGCGGTCGAAGCCCAGGCCCAGTACCCGTCGGCCGGCGAATTCCGGGCTGAGCCGATTGAAGGCGGTGCTGTCGCGGTCGATGACGGCGACGTCGTGCCCGATCCGGGACAGCCCCTCGGAAACCGAGGACCCCACCCGGCCGCATCCCATCACCACTACCCGCACCCTGCGGTCCTTTCGCGTGTGCCGGGCCCGTCGCCAGCCTCACAGCCGGCCGATTCGGGCCCACGACATTATCGTGCAGGGAACGCTACCGCCGCCACGCGGTGGGCTTACTCTTGGCTCTCGTGTCCAAACTTTCGACTGCGGCGCGGCGCCTGGTCCTGGGTCGGCCGTTTCGCAGCGACCGGTTGAGCCACACGCTGCTGCCCAAGCGGATCGCCTTGCCGGTGTTCGCCTCCGACGCGCTGTCCTCGGTGGCCTACGCCCCCGAGGAGGTCTTCCTGATGCTCTCGGTGGCGGGCCTCGCGGCGTACTCGCTGACGCCGTGGATCGGCCTGGCGGTGGCGGCCGTCATGCTCATCGTGGTGGCCAGCTACCGGCAGAACGTGCACGCCTACCCGTCGGGCGGAGGCGACTACGAAGTGGTCACCACCAACCTCGGGGCCAACGCGGGGTTGACGGTGGCCAGCGCGCTGATGGTTGATTACGTCCTCACCGTTGCGGTTTCGACGGCGTCGGCTATGTCGAACATCGGCTCGGCGCTGCCGGTGGTGGCCGAGCACAAGGTGCTGTTCTGTGTCGGCGCAATCCTGCTGGTGATGGCAGTGAACCTACGCGGTGTGAGGGAATCCGGTGCGGCCTTTGCGATTCCGACGTATGCGTTCATCTTCGGCGTCGGTGCCATGCTGGCCTGGGGGCTGTGCCGGATCTACGTGTTCGGTGACCGGCTGCGTGCCGAGTCCGCCGGTTTCGAGATGCATGCCGAGCACGGCAAGGTGGTCGGCTTCGCGCTGGTGTTTATGGTGGCCCGGTCGTTCTCGTCGGGATGCGCAGCGCTGACCGGTGTGGAGGCGATCAGCAATGGTGTTCCCGCGTTCCGGAAACCCAAGTCACGCAACGCCGCGACGACATTGCTGATGCTGGGACTGACCGCCGTGACGCTGTTCATGGGCATCATCGTGCTGGCCCAGAAGACCGGGGTCCAAATTGTCGACGATCCCGCCACACAGCTGATGGGCACGCCGGCGGACTACCAGCAGAAGACTCTGGTCGCCCAGCTGGCGGAAGTGGTGTTCGGCAGCTTCCACGTCGGTTTTCTGCTGATCGCCGCGGTGACTGCGCTCATCCTGGTGCTGGCGGCCAACACGGCATTCAACGGCTTTCCGGTGCTGGGATCGGTTCTGGCCCAACACAGTTACCTGCCTCGCCAGCTGCACACCCGCGGCGACCGGCTGGCTTTTTCCAACGGGATCGCGTTTTTGTCGGTGGCTGCACTCGCAGCGATCATCGCGTTCCACGCGCAGGTGACGGCGCTGATTCAGCTCTACATCGTCGGGGTGTTCATCTCGTTCACGCTCAGTCAGATCGGCATGGTCCGGCACTGGACTCGGCTGCTGCGCAACGAGACTGAGCCGGGAACCCGGCACCAGATGCTGCGCTCCCGGGTGGTCAACACCATCGGCTTCCTGGCCACGGGCACGGTGCTGCTGGTCGTGCTGGTGACGAAATTCCTGGCCGGCGCCTGGATCGCCGTCGTGGCCATGGCGGGGTTGTTCGCGCTGATGAAGCTGATCCGCAAGCACTACGACGCGGTGAGCACCGAGCTGCACGAGCAGGCTGCCGCCGAGGACGCCGGGGTGTTGCCCAGCCGCAACCATGCCCTGGTACTGGTCTCCAAGCTGCATCTGCCCACCCTGCGAGCGTTGGCCTACGCGCGGGCCACCCGCCCCGACTCGCTGGAGGCCATCACGGTCAGTGTCGACGACGCGGAAACCCGCGAGTTGGTGCGCAATTGGGAGGATAGCGATATCAGTGTGCCGCTCAAGGTCATCGCCTCGCCGTATCGTGAAATCACCCGCCCGGTGCTCGACTATGTCAGACGGGTCAGCAAGGAATCGCCGCGCACCGTGGTGACGGTGTTCATTCCGGAATACGTCGTGGGCCACTGGTGGGAACAGTTGCTGCACAACCAGAGCGCGTTCCGACTGAAGGGACGGCTGCTGTTCATGCCGGGTGTGATGGTGACTTCGGTTCCGTGGCAGTTGAGTTCGTCGGAACGTCTGAAAACGCTGCATCCGCATGTCGCCCCGGGGGATGCCCGTCGGGGAATCTTCGATTGACCGTCGAACCGAGTGTGCTGACGTTGAGCGTCGGCGCGCCCGCCAACGGCGGCAGCTGCGTGGCGCGTCACGACGGCCGGGTGGTGTTCGTGCGCTACGCGCTGCCCGGTGAGCGGGTGCGGGCACGGGTGACCGCCGACCGTGGCGCGTACTGGCACGCCGAGGCCGTCGAGGTGATCGAGCCGTCGGACGACCGGGTGCCGTCGTTGTGCCCGATCGCGGGTGTGGACGGGGCCGGGTGCTGCGATCTGGCGTTCGCCGGACCCGCGGCGGCGCGCGTCCTCAAGGCGCACGTGGTGACCAACCAGCTCGACCGCCTCGGCGGCCAGGCGTGGAACGGCACGGCCGAACCCGTGTCGGCGACCGGGCCGACCGGGTGGCGCACCCGGATCCGCCTGGACGTCGGCGCCGACGGCCGCGCCGGCTTTCACCGCTATCACAGCGACGAACTGGTCACCGACCTGCGCTGCGGCCAGCTGTGCGCGGGTTTGACCGACGGTCTGGCGGTCCCCGGATGGCCGCCGGGCGCCCACCTGCACGTCGCCGTCGACGACGACGCACGCCGGCATGTGGTGCGCACCGCGCGACAGGGCCGGCACAGCCGCACCGAGGTGGTCGAAGGCAGCTACTACGCCGTGCAGCGGGCAGGGCTCCGCAGCTGGCGGGCGCCGGTGACGGGCTTCTGGCAGGCGCACCGCGACGCCGCGCGGGTCTACAGCGCGCTGGTCACCCGGTGGGCTCAGCCCGCGCCCGGGACGACGGCCTGGGACCTCTACGGCGGCGTCGGGGTCTTCGCCGCCGCGCTGGGCGAGGCAGTGGGGGAGTCGGGACGGGTGCTGACCGTGGACACCTCACGGGCGGCGTCGCGGGCCGCGCAGGCGGCACTGGCCGACCTGCCGCAGGTGTCGGTGGTCACCGATTCGGTGCGCCGGGCGCTGGCCGGGCAGCACCGCCGGGCCGACGTGGCCGTCCTGGACCCGCCCCGGTCGGGTGCCGGGCGCGAGGTGATCGATCTGCTGGCCGCGGCCGGGGTCCCGCGGGTGGTGCACATCGGTTGCGAGGCAGCGTCTTTCGCTCGTGACATCGGCTTGTACCGCGGGCACGGCTACGCCGTCGAGACGATCCGGGTGTTCGACGCGTTCCCGCTGACCCACCACGTGGAGTGCCTCGCCCTGCTGACCCGCTAAGCGGCCGGCAACGAGGTGCGCGGCGGCGCAGTCTTGCCCGAAAGGCCGCGCGGCGTGATCGGGGTCACTACCATCAGGGTCGCCCGGTCCAGACGGCGGCAGGAGACGCAGATGGCGAACAAGCGCGGCACGGCGGCCACCGATGTCCAAGCCCGACTGGACTGGCTGCGCGACTCGGTGCACAAGCATCCGGCCGGCGCGGCAGACGCGGCCTGGGCGTGGATCGCGGAGCTCTCCAAACGCGCCAAGTCCGATGCGGCCGGCGCCGACGCCGAGCTCAACGAGCTGTTCCGGCTGGGCACCCCACCCACCGACCTGGACGGCCCGACCGAAGGCATCCTGGTGATGACCACGACGAACCCGGCGCTGGACGCCGCGGTGCGCGCGGTCACCGCGTTGTGGATGCCGTGGCAGGGCAAGCGTTTCGACGTCGACGCCGCCACCGGGGACAACCGGCTGACCCGCAGCACCGGCCTGGTGTCCAAGCTGCTCTGGCCGCTGTACTCGATGCGCGACGCCGAGGCGGGCAAGCTGGCGTTCGACTTCACGACCTACGTCGAGGCGGGCAAGGACGACCCGGACCGGCAGGTGATGGTCATCGACTACGCCGACGTCGAGAAGAACCCCCGGCTGATCATCCGCAGCATCCGCGACGAGCTCGTCGAACTCGTCAGCGGGGCGTACCTGGGCAAAATCTTGTTCAACTCCGGGGACACCTACACCAAGATCGGTTATTTTGCGCTGCGCATGCCTCGCTGAGTCGAGTCGCAGCTACCAGGGAACCAGCTACCAGGGAAACGGGGAACCGCAATGAGTCGCCAATGGTACGAGCAGCCGTCGTTGCTCCTGCAGATCAAGGAGCTGGCCGCGGCTCGCGACGATCTGCGCAAGAAGAACCTGTTCGAGGCCGACGGCATCAGGCCCAAGGAGGACCTCGGCGAGCCCACCGAGCAGGCCGTGCGCGCCCGCACGCCCGACGGCACGTTCAACGACCTGTCCGAGCCCTGGATGGGCTCGCAGGGCTCGGGTTTCGGCCGCAACGTGCCCCTGTCGATGACCGTGCCGCAGACCACGCGGCTGCTCGACCCCGACCCGCGGGTGATCAGTCGCCGGCTGATGGCGCGCGACGAGTTCAAGCCCGCCGGCATCATCAACGCGCTGGCCGCCGCGTGGTTGCAGTTCGAGAACCACAACTGGTTCTTCCACGGCGACGGCGTGCCGGAGAAGACCATCGACGTCCCGCTGCGCGACGGCGACGACTTCCCGGAGAATCCCATGCGGATTCGCTGCACGATCCCGATCCGCGGTGAGATCGTCGAGGGCTGCCCGGCGCCGGTGTTCGGCAACGTCGAAACCCACTGGTGGGACGGGTCGCAAATCTACGGCAGCGGCACGGAGCGGCAAGCCGAGGTCCGCACGTTCGTCGACGGCAAGATCAAAGTCGGCGACGACGGCCGGCTGCTGAAGAGTGACATCCCCGGCGTCGACCTGACCGGTATGCGGGAAAACTACTGGGTGGGTGTCGGATTGCTGCACACGCTGTTCGCCCGCGAGCACAACGCGGTGTGCGACGCCCTGAAGAAGGCCTACCCGAGCTTCGACGACCAGCGGCTGTTCGAGGTGGCCGTGCTGGTGACCTCGGCGCTGATCGCCAAGATCCACACCGTGGAGTGGACGACGTGCGTGCTGCGCCACCCGGCGCTGCAGATCGGGATGAACGCGAACTGGTATGGCGCCCTGGGTGAGACGTTCAAGGATCGGTTCGGCCGCATCGGTGACAGCGAGGCGCTCTCCGGCATCGTCGGATCGCCGACCGACCACCACTCGGGGCCGTTCTCGCTGACCGAGGAGTTCGTCGCGGTCTATCGGATGCACCCGTTGATCCCCGACGACTGGAACTTCTTCTCGCTGTCGTCGGGAGAGCACCTCGAGCACCGCTACTTCACCGAGCTTCAGGGCCGGCACACGCGTGACTTCATGGATCGCATGGAGATGGGCGACATGTGGTACTCGTTCGGCCTGGCCAGTGCCGGCGCGGTGTGCCTGCACAACTACCCCAACGCATTACGCCAGCTGACCCGCATCGACGGCCAGATCACCGATCTGGCCACGCTCGACATCGTGCGTGACCGTGAGCGCGGCGTGCCGCGGTACAACGACTTCCGGGAAGCGCTGCACATGCCGCGGTTCAGGAGCATCGACGAGATGACCCCGAACAAGCAGTGGGCCAAGGAGATCAACGAAACCTACAACGGCGACGTCGACAGCGTCGACCTGCAGATCGGCCTGCAGGCCGAGAAGCCGCCGAAAGGTTTCGGGTTCTCCGACACCGCGTTCCGCATCTTCATCCTCATGGCGTCGCGGCGGCTCAAGAGCGACCGCTTCTTCACCGACGACTTCCGGCCAGAGGTGTACACGCAGGTCGGCTTCGATTGGGTGAACCGCATGTCGATGAAGGACGTTCTGCTGCGGCACTATCCGGAACTGCAGCCGGTGATCGGCGACGTGGAGCGAGTGTTCGCGCCGTGGCCGCGACTGGGCGCGCCGGCGCCCGGGAAGAAAAACCCCATCGTCGCGCTCGCCGATTCGGTGCGCGCCTACATGCCGTGGGGTTAGCGGCGATGCCTGACGACTTCCCGCACGCCTCGGCGCTGGAGGGTATTCGCTTCACCGCGCAGGTCGGCGCTCCCAACATCATTCTGGGGCTGTTCTCCAAGCGGGAGCTGCCGAGCCGGATCGCCTCGCGGGTGGGTGCCGACCATCTCGGCTACCGCCTGGTGGCGGGGATGGTGCGCAGCCACGGTCCCGGACCGTTCTACGTGCGCGTCGCCCGCGACGAGGCTCTGCTGCTCACCCACCCGGACGACCTGAAGTTCGTCCTGGGCGGGTCGCCGGACCCGTTCGCCTCGGATCCCGAACCGAAACGCAAAGGCATGGCCGCGTTTCAGCCGGAGGCGCTGACGATTTCGCGCGGCGAGGTCTGGGCACAGCGCCGCCGGTTCGCCGAGGCCGTGCTGGACACCGGCAAGCCGCTGCACCGGTTGGCGCAGCCGTTCGTCGCCGTCGCGACCGAGACGGCCGACGAACTCGCGCAGCGCCCGATGACCTGGCCGGCGTTCAATCGGGCATTCCAGAAGATGACGCGACGTGTGGTGTTCGGCGACACCGCCGCCGACGACACCCACCTGACCGACCTGCTGGGTGAGCTGATGTCCGCGGGCAACTCGATGCCGGGCAAGCCGGCCGCCCGATACGACGAGTTCATCGGGCTCCTCGCGGGCCATCTCGGTGCCCAGGCGCCCGGCAGCCTCGCCTCGCTGGTCGCCGGCGCGCCGCTGCCGTCCGGCACCGAGCCGGCCGGTCAGGTGGTGCACTGGCTGTTCGCGATGGGAGACACGTTGGCCGCCAACGTTTTCCGCGCGCTGGCGGTGCTGTCGACGCATGACGAGCATCAGCGCGAGGTGCGCGCGGAGATGACCGGGGCCGACATCACGACGGCGGCCGGGATAGCGTCGCTGGACCATCTCGCCGGGTGTCTGCTGGAGGCGATGCGGCTGTGGCCGACGACGGCGCTGTTCGGCAGGGTGACCACCCGCGACGTCGAGTTCCCCAGCGGCGCGACGCTGCCGGCGGGCCGGCAGGTGCTCGTCTACAACGTGTTCAACCACCGCAACCGCGACCGCATCCCCTACGCCGACAGCTTCTCGCCGGGGGAGTGGTCGCGCGGAGACGCCGGCGAGGACTGGTCGTACAACTTCTTCAGCCACGGCCCGCAGGGCTGCCCGGGTGCGGGCCTGTCGGTCTTCCTGGGGCAGGCGGTGCTCGCGCATCTGCTGCAGGCGGGGACACCGAGCGTTTCCGGGGCCGGGCTGGATCCGGCCCGGCCGTTGCCGCACAGCCTCGACTTGTACGGTTTGCGCATCGACAGCACTTCGATCGCGTCCTAGCCGTATCCCGGCCCTGTCCTGGTCCTGTCCCGGCCCGGCGCTACCGGTCCAGGAGACGATGTTTCTGTTCGGTGAATTCCTCGTCGGTCAGGATGCCGGAGTCGCGCAGGTCGGCGAGTGCGCGCAATTCGGCTGCGATGCTCGTCACCGGACCGGCCTGCTGCGCAGGCGGTTTCGGCCGTCGCGGCGTGGTCTCCGACCGGCGCGGACCGATCGTTGCGCTGAGGCCACGCCCGGCCATCCCGGCGAGCGCCATCTCACCGAACACGCTCCCCGACGCACCCGCGGACGCCTCGGGGAGGAAGCCGGCCCCGGCCGTTGGCAGCGTCACCGCGACCGGGCGATAGGCCGGGGCGGCGGCGGCCCACCCCGGCGGCACCGACAACTTCCCGACGGGGACGGCCTCGGCCATGCCTGCGGCGGTCGTGCTGCCCCAGCCCGGATACACGCCTCCCGTCTCGATGTTCGCAGCTTGCAGAGCGATGTCGATGCCGGCGGCGTCGATGCCGAACGTACCGACCGTGTCGATGCCGAACGTGCCGACCGAATCGATCACGAACGCGCCGAAAAGGTTGGCGCCCAGACCAGCCAGGGCCGCAGCCAAAGCGGGGTCAACAGCAAGAGCGGGTGCTGACAGTGCGGCGGGCGCCGTTCCGGCCGCCGCAGCCCCGGTCGCACCCAGCACCGACGGTCCCGTGGATGCGAAATTCTGAAGCGCTGCCGACATCGACGACATTGCCGTTGTCACGTGCGAACCGGCCGTGACTCCAACGGCTTTGGTGACCGCGGTGGCCTGCTCGGTCGCCCCGTTCGCGGCGGTTGTCTTGGCGGGCGGGGTGTACGGCGTCAACGTCGAGGCCGCCGCAGAGCTGCTCGCGTAGCTGTACATGGCCGTGGCGTCCTGCGCCCACATGTCGCCGTAGTGCGCCTCGGTCGCCGCGATCGCCGCGGTGTTCTGACCGAAGAAATTGGTCGCCACCAGCAGCGCTAGTTGGGCGCGGTTGGCGGCGATCGCCGACGGGGGCACCGTCATCACGAACGCGGTCTCGAAGGCGGCCGCTGCGGCCCGGGCCTGCCCAGCGGTGTGCTCGGCCTGGCCGGCGGTGGTTCGCATCCATTCCGCGTGGGGTGCGGCCGCGCCTGCCATCGCGGTTGCTGCCGGACCCAGCCACCCGCTGGTCAGTTCCCCGATCACCGATTCGTAAGCGGCGGCCGCCGAGGTGAGTTCGGTGGCGAGCTCAGACCACGCGGCGGCAGCGGCCAGCATCGGTTCCGAACCGGGCCCGGAATATATCCGGCTGGAATTGATCTCCGGTGGAAGCATCGCGAACTGCATCATCGGAGATATCCGTAGCGTGCTGCGGCCACGCCAGGTGCCGCGGCGGCGGTGTGAGACCCGGCGCCGGCTGCCGCCAGCATCTCCGGCCGTCCAGTGACCAGTGACATGTCCATTCCTCCTTGCAGGATTTTTCGACGTACTGTTTGAATGATCTGTGCGCCAGAGGGATAAGCCTCGACACCACGGTTGTGCTTAAGCCCGCACGTCGCGATCGGCATCACCACCGCGAACGATCTCGGGGAGCGGAAACTGGCACCGTCGAGAGATCGAAGAGGCGGCTACGACCGCTGATCGGAGCTAAGCGCGCGAGCTCGTCCGGATCGGAGATGCCGGCACGATCGACGCTGTGAAACGGGAAACGCTTTCTTGCGCCGCGCAGGCTGCGACGGGCGCAGATACCTGGAATTGAGCCGGCTCAGGCGACCGGTGGCTGACGCCGGTCTCGGCATCGTGGCAGTTTTCATGATGGCGCACACCCCTGGCGGGTTGGGCGGTGTTCAGGTCGAGCCGTCACCGCGTGGAAACGGGTACATATCTCCGACCAGACTTCCCGGAACGCCGTACCAGACTGTACTGGACGCGCAGACGGAACTGAAGGCCGCGGCAAGCGTCACCAAAAATGCCCGCGAAGCGGTGACGCTCGATGGGCATGGGAAGTAGGTTGTCGATCGCGGCGCGGGTGGAGATCACGGCCAAGTACGCCAGGGCGTATGCGGAGGCGTCGACGAAGGACGTGGGTAGGCTTCCCGACGAGGTCGTGGCGGCCACAGCGGTCCCGGTTATGGTCATCAGCCTGGCTTTCGACAACGGCGACAGGTTCATCGATTACGACGCCATCGTCTGGGCTGCAGGCAAAGACATCCTTGTTACCCGCTCGCGGTCCGACCAGAAAAACGGCAGGGTCACGCTCGAAGACAACAACAACCACCACCTGGTGCGCCGTGACGCGTTGTACTGGCGCTGAGGCACGCCCGAGGCGGTGGCCCTGCTCAACGCGGTGCGGCCCCGGGTCAACGACCGGCTGAACTACTTCACAGCCCCCACCTAAAGCCCGTCGGCTTGGCTTCACCGTCTGCGCCGCCGGGCACCGCAGACTGCTCTGTGACACCTCGGCCGCCCCAATAGACCGGCTTCACCGCCGAACCACCGCCGGACGCCCATCGCAGCATCAAGATCCGCCTGCCGGCTGACCCGCTATTCGGGGGCATCCTCACGCGATGCAGTGCGGCTCCGTCGCAGGCTGGCCCGGCGCAGCGCCACGATACGGATGTCGCGAACCGCCTTTGGGCTCACCCGGCCGGGACTCGATCGGGCTGATCCTCGTCGGCCTTCAGGTCGTAGGCGTCGACCCGCCAGGTGCCGTCGACCAGGCTCAGCTGATTCCAGCACGCGGTGCGCTGACCGATCTGCCCCAGCGACGGATCCAGTTCCGTCAGCAAGGCTCGATTGAAGGCGTCGTGGGACACCATCACGACGGGTCCCGGCCCGAGTTCGGCCACCAGCTCAAAAAACGCCCGTCGGGCCCGCTCGGCGACCGCGGTGAGCGGTTCGACACCCGGTGCGGAATCGACGCTGCCGTAACGCCGTTCGACGTCGGCACGCTTTTCTCCGGTCATCGGTAGGTAATCACGGTCGTTGAGCCGGACGTCGGCGGTGACCGGGATGCGCGCCGCCCTGCCGATTGCGTGCGCGGTTGCAACAGCCCGTTGCAGGGGGCTGCAGACCACCGCCGTCGGCCCCTTGCCGGCGAGGGCATCAGCAAGCTGCGCGACTTCGGCGACGCCGACGTCGTCCAAGGGCGGGTCGCTCAGCCCGCGCAACCGCCCGTCCGCGTTGAGCGCGGTCTGGCCGTGCCGCGCAAGATGAACCCGCGTGACCCCCGACGTTATCGGGGGCCTCCGCCGTATTCGGGAACCACCGCCACGGGGCGGCGACTGTTGCGCAACACGTCTCGGGCGACCGAGCCCGACACGAGATGTCCGAGGGCCGCTTCGACACCGTGCTCGGGCCGACCCACCACGAGCATCAGGGCCGAGTGCTCGTCGGCAGCCTCGACCAGCACCTCCGCCGGGTCACCGGTTATCCGGTGGTACGCCCACTGCAGGTCCGCCCCGCCGAGAGCATCCCCCACCCGCTGCCGTTCCAGGTCCGCGTCTCGCTCGGGCGTACCCGGTCCGTCTACGACGTGCACGACATGCACCGGCACGTTCAGGGCACCGGCAAGTTCACCGGCGAACACCAGCGCAGCTCGGCTCGCGGGGTGGGGATCATATCCGACGACCAAGGCCACGGTGACCTCCTCACTGCAGATGTGCAGAGACCGTCAAACCAGCCTAGGCGATGCGTCGCCGGCCGGCCATCGGGCGTTGCGCTTGCGAAGCGTAACGAGCGTTGGTTAACTCAGGGCGGCGATGGTGCCCGCCGGGAAGTCCTCTTCCGAACCGTCATCCGACTGATGGTGCCTGCGCAGGAAGGAGTCGCAGGTGGCACCTGTCCATTGTTGCCCCGGGGCGGCGCCACCGTGACGCCATGCGCGGGCACGGAGCGCGATGATCGATGACGGCTCTACCGCTGCCGTTGATTCAAGGATTGCAGGTGGCCACCGTTGCCGGTGGCGCCCCCGGGATCAGTGGCTTCATCGCCTGGTTTGAGGCCCGGCTGCAGGGCCGCCGCGGTCCACGAATCATGCAGCCCTACTTCGACTTGGTCAAGCTTTTCGGCAAGGAATCGCTGACGCCCAACGGCGCGGGTCCGTTTTTCCGTCTGGCGCCGGTGGTGTCCTTCGCGTGCTACCTCACCGTTCCGATGCTGATCCCGGTTCTCACCGATTATCCGCTGCCGCTCGGTTATATGGGTGACATCCTCGGCGGCGGGCTGATTCTGGCGTTCGCCAGCTTCCTCGTGGCTGTCGGTGCGGCCGAAACCGGCGACTCGTATGCGCAATTAGCGTCCAGCCGTGCCAAGACATTCGCCGCGATCACCGAGCCTGTGATGCTGCTCGTGTTTTTCGCGGTGGCGATGATCACGACCACAGACTTGCCGTATGCGTTGGCGGCAACGGTGCGAAGCGGCCCCGATCAGATCGTGCGGCCCGCACACCTGCTCGCTTCGGCTGCGCTGTTCATGGTGATCTTGTATGAAACCGCGCGGATACCGGTCGAAACGCACACCGGTACCACCGAGTTCGGGATGATTGAAACGGGCCGCGGCTTCGAATATTCCGGACCCGACCTGGCCCTGCTGCACTGGGGGTCAGCCGCCAAACAACTCGTGCTGTACGTCATTTTTCTCAATGTCTTCGTCGCCCCCTGGGGGATGGCCGGGAGCGCCTCATCGCTCGAGGTCGGACTGGCCATCCCGACGATCTTGGGCAAGGCCGCCCTGCTTGGCTGCGCCATCGCCGTCCTGGACAACAGCTACGCCAAGTTGCGGCTATTCAAGATCACCGAATTCGTCTCGGCCGCATTGCTGCTC
Organism: Mycobacterium sp.; assembly: GCF_039583805.1. Lineage (GTDB taxonomy): Bacteria > Actinomycetota > Actinomycetes > Mycobacteriales > Mycobacteriaceae > Mycobacterium. The sequence goes on from NZ_JAVKSH010000052.1 coordinate 15,502, forward strand.
GCGGTTCTGGCGGTGTTCACGCTTTACCTTGGGGGTGGCTGATGGCTTTGGCGGAGAACCAGTTTGTGCCGACCGTCTACGGCGGAATCGCGAACACCGTGGCGCTGATCGTGCTGTTGCTGGAGTTCGGTATGCTGCGCCAGTCGCTGCTGCGTGGACAGATACGACTATATGCCACACAGTCCCTGGCGGTCAGCGTGCTGGTGGCCGTCGTCGCATTCCACCACCACGTTGCCGAGCTGTACGGCTTGGCTCTGCTGTCGTTCTTTCTCAAAGTCGTCGTCGTGCCGCTGCTGGTGTTCGGCATGCTGCGAGAGGCGCCCGACGAGATTGCCGGAAGTGGCATGGTCGGTGTGACGAGCGAGGTGCTGATCGCGATCGCGATCAGCGCGTTCGGGTTTTTCGCGGTCGGCGTGCTCGGTATTCATTCTGATGTGCTGCCCGCCGCCGCACTGAGCCTGTCGATTGCAGTCGTGCTGGTGGCGTTTGTTTTGATGATCGTTCGCCGTGACGTCGTCAGCCAGGCCATCGGATTCTTCTCATTGGAGAACGGCGCGTCGCTGGTCAGTATTGTGATCGCGGCCGGCATGCCGCTCATTCTCGAGGTTGCGTTCTTGTTCGATTTGCTGGTGGCCGTCGTGGTTTTCGGACTGTTGATGCGGACCCATCACCGGCGAACACGATCACTGTCCACCGCGACGCTCGACCGGCTCAGGGGATAGCCGATGTCCGTGGTGATGGTGCTGCTGATCGTGGTGCCGCCGCTGGCGATGCTGGTGTGTGCGGTTGCTCCGCATGGTGTCTGCGCGGCGGTGACGGCGCTGACCGGAATTGTCGCGTTGGTGCTGGCGGCGGCTTTGGTGCCGGCGAGTCTCGACCACACCCTCACGGCCCTGCACTACCTGCGTGCCGACGCGCTGTCCGTCGTCTTCTTGTTGGGTACCTGCTTTCTGTACGCGGTCGTCGGGGTCTACTCGGTCGGCTACCTCAGCGACGAGGCACGTGCTGTGCGGTCCGCATCTGCCGAAGAGCAGGCCTTGTTTGCCCGCCACAGCACCCGGTTCTACCTGGGAATGAATGCGTTCGCCTGGTCGATGATCTGCGCGCCGCTGGTCAACGACCTCGCTCTGCTGTGGATCGCCGTCGAGATCACCACCGTTGTCTCGGCGCTGCTGGTGGCGCTGGACAACACCGAGGGAGCAAACGAGGCGGCGTGGAAGTATGTGCTGATCGCCTCATCCGGGCTCGGGATCGCTCTGTTGGCCACCATCTTCATGTACTACGCGGGCGAACGCGTCCTGGGCGAAGCCTACGACCTGGCATTGGAACCGTTGATCGCGGCCGGCGGGCAACTGCCGGCTACCCCGGTGCGTCTGGCGTTTGTGTTGGCGGTGGTGGGATTCGGCACCAAGGTCGGTCTCTTTCCGGTGCACACCTGGCTGCCCGATGCGCATGCCGAAGCGCCTACGCCGGTGTCGGCGCTGTTGTCGGGATCGTTGTTGGCGGTGAGCTTTTATGCGATCTTGCGTTACTACCAGATCGCCGTCGCCACGTTGGGATCGCGGTTCCCCCAGACCGTATTGTTGGTCTTTGGGGTGCTGTCGTTGTTGCTGGCGGCGTTGTATCTGCTCGAGCAACGCAATATCAAACGACTGCTTGCTTATTCGAGCATTGAACATATGGGCATCATCGCGATCGGCGTCAGTTTCGGTGCCCCGATAGCGTTGACCGGGGTGCTGCTGCATATCCTCGCCCACGCCGCGGCGAAGGGTAGCGCGTTCATGGGTGCCGGCGTGTTGGTGCGTAAGTTCGGCACCAAGGAGCTCGACCGGATGGCACGGGGTATCTGGCTGCTGCCATGGTCGGGCCCGATGTTTTTGGCCGCGGTATTCGCGTTGTCGGCGATGCCGCCGTTCGGCTTGTTCCGCAGCGAGTTTGAGATCGTGTCGGGCGGCTTCGCCCACGCCCGCAACGCGGCCACGGTGATCCTGGTCATCCTGGTCAACCTGGCGTTCATGGGTCTGACGTGGGCGACGACACGGATTTTGTTCCAGCCGCAGCCGGTGGCGCCGGCCGGCGACCAGCCGCCGTTGGGCCGCGGAGAACCCAACCGCTGGATGGTGGCACCGGTTGTCGTCGGAGTTCTCGTCCTTTTTGTTCTGGGGGTGGCGCCACCGGCGGAGCTGGTTGATCTGCTGAATAAGGGTGCCGCCGAGCTGATGGCGGGTGTGCCGTGAGTATTGCGCCAACCACTACCGTCGTCGACCTGTCGCTGAATGACTGGCGTAGGCAGGTCGCCGACCGTGTCGCGGTGGGTGAGCGATTCGCGGGCGTATACGGCACGGATCGCGAGAATGCGGTCCAATTGCACGCGTTACTGGTTGGTGCCGACTCGGTCAGCTGCCTGCGGACCGAGGTGGTGCCGGACGCCGACGGATCGCTGCCCTACGCATCGCTGACCCCAGACGTGCCGGCCGCGTTTTGGTACGAACGCGTGCTGCACGACTTGTCGGGCGTGGTGCCGACCGGGCACCCGCGGCTGGATCCGTTGCTGTTGACCCTCGAACCGGGGCAACCCTCGCCGCGCCCGGGGCACGCCGAACAGGCCAGGCTGGATCGACACGTCCACTCTCGTGCCGCCGAACAGCACGGACCCATGGATGTCAGCGGTGGTGGGATCTTCACCCTGCCGCTCGGGCCGGTGCGCTCCGGGGTGTTCGAGTCGATCGAATTCCTCATCGAAACGCCCGGGGAGGACATCCCACATCTGAACATCCGGCCCCACTACAAGCATCGCGGTATCGAAAAACGTTTCGAGACACTGGCGGTGGCAGACGGGATCCTGGTCGCTGAACGCGTCGAGGGGGTCGCCTCGGTCGCTCATGCGCTTGCTTTCGCCCATGCCGTCGAGACACTCGGACATATCAGCCCGCCGCCGCGAGCACAGATGGTGCGGGTCGTCCACGCCGAACTGGAACGCATCGCCAACCACCTCGATGTGGTGATGCGGCTCTGCGACGCCTCCGGGCTTGCTGTTCCGACCGCCCGGTTCGGCTGGCACAAGGAATGCGTGCTGCGGCTGGTTTCTGCGCTGTGCGGCAATAGATTTGGCCGTTCAGTCGTGTGTCCGGGCGGTGTCAACGCCGAACCTCGATTGCAACCGGCGACGATCGCCGAGCAGGCCGGCATGATCGTGCACCGGGTCCGCGCCGACCGGGATGCGTTGATGGTCGACGCCTCCTTCCTCGACCGGCTGCGGGGAACCGGATACCTCGATCCCATGCTGGCCGCCTCGAACGGCGCCCTGGGACCGGTGGGCCGCGGATCGGGGTGTGACGACGACGCCCGGCGGCGCGCCTATGACGGCTACACCGAGCTGCCGCCGGTCGACGGCGCCGCGGTCGACGACCGCGGCGATGCGCTGGCGCGACTGCGGGTGCGGTGGAGCGAAATCGATATCGCCGGCGATCTGATCGCTCGCACCTGCGACCGTCTGTCTGCAATCTCCGACACAGCCATGTGCGCACCGGTTTCGGCCGTCGACGGTTTCGCGTTGGGCTGGGCGGAGGCGCCGCAGGGGGAGGTGCTCTACGGCCTGGAGATCCGCGACGGGACAATCGGGCGTTGCTTCGCCCGCACCGCTTCCTTCCACAACATGCTGCTCTTCCATGACGTGTTCGGTGGCGACGTCTTCACCGACTTTCCGTTCATCGAAGCAAGTTTCGGGCTGTGCTACGCGGGGGTGGCGATGTAGATGCCATGGGTATTCAGGGGGCTGCGCAACGGAGTCGTGACGACCCGGTGGCCAAAGGGCAAAGACGAGTACTTCGACCAATTCGCGGCGGCGGTGAGCGTGATCGGTGACACCCACCCGGCGGCACACGACGACGACGTCGTCGCAGCCGCCGCCGCGTGCCCCACCGACGCGATCTCGGTTGACTCCGGACTGCGGCTGGATCGGGGACGCTGCATCGTGTGCGGACGCTGCGTCCGCCTGTTTCCCGAGCGGTTCGCGTGGGAAAGTGGCTGTGCCACATCTGAATTGATGCGATCAGCGTTAGTCGTGGGTGAGGTCGAGGAAACCGACGAGGCTTTGGAGCAGGTGCGCGCAAGTGTCGCGCGGCGGGTGCGACGGCTGCGACGTTCGGTGCACCTGCGTCATGTCGACGCCGGGTCCAACGGCAGCGACGAGTGGGAGATCCAGGCGTTGGCCAACCCGGTCTACGACATACACCGGCTGGGTATCTTTTTCACCGCCAGCCCTCGTCACGCTGACATCCTGCTGGTGACCGGCATCGGGGTGGCCGGAATGGCCGAGCCGCTGCGCCGCACCCTCGACGCGATGCCGGCGCCGACCGTGGTGATCGCCGTCGGCACCGATGCCATCAGCGGTGGAGTCCTCGGCGGCGGCTACATCGGCGGTACCGGCATCTCAGAACTGGTTCCCGTCGACGTCTGGGTGCCGGGCGCACCGGCCTCACCGTTCAGCGTGTTGCACGGGATCTTGTTGGCGCTGGGCAGGGTTCCGCCGCGCAGAGCAGCAGGCATACCATGATCGCCGCCGGTTTTGCGCTCACCGCCGCGGCTTTGGTCGTCGGCTGGAGTGCGGGATTCATCCGCCGCAGTGGCGGGCAAGCAGCGTTGAGCGGTGTCGCGTGGGCAGCGAATATCGCGGCCGCGATGGTGTTCACGATCGCCGGTGCGTTCGGCGTGGCCGGTCGTGGCGAGCGGCTGGCGCTGGGTGGCCTGGCCGGTCTCGGTCCGGCCAGCCTGACCGTGGACGCGCTCTCGGGGCTGTTCCTGATCATCTCGTTCGGGGTGGCAATTCCGGTCCTGGCAGCCGCCGCGGCGCCGGCCAACCGCAGCCGGCCGCGATTACCCGCCGAGGTGGCGATCGCGCTGGCCGCTGTCGCAACGGTCATCACCGCCGACAACTTTTTTGTGCTGCTGTTCGGTTGGGAGACCTTGACCGTCGCGTTCTATCTGCTGTCCGGTTATGACCGCGAACTGCCCGGCAGAGTCGGCGGTTCGGTCATCACGGCGGTCTTCGGCAAGGCCAGCGGTGGAGCGCTGATGCTGGGCGCACTGCTATTGGCAAGCCGGACACATAGTTTCGTGTTCACCGCCACCGCGGTGGAATCGCACAGTGCGGCCGGTAAGGCCGCCTACGCGCTGCTGCTGCTGGGATTCGGCATCAAAGTAGGCTTGGTTCCGGCGCACATCTGGATGCCCCGCGGTTATGCCGGCGCGGCTGGACCGGCGCGCGCGGTGATGGCCGGTGTCGCGGTCAACGTAGGTTTCTATGGAATGTGGCGGACTCTGGATGTGCTGGGTGCGCCGCCGGTCTGGCTGGCTTGCGTCGTGCTGGTGGTCGGTGGAGTCACCGCCATCCTGGGAATCGCCCACGCCGCGGTCAATCCCGATTTGACCGCCCTGATCTCATGGTCGAGCGTGGAGAACGCGGGAATGATCACCGCGGGCTTCGGTGTCGCCCTGATGGGCGCGGTCGCGGGTGAGCCGAAGTTGATCGCCGCCGGGCTGGTGGCCGGCACCGCGCAGGTGATGGCGCACGCCCTGGGCAAGACAACGTTGTTCGTCTCTGCGTCGACAATCGAACAGGCAACCGGGACAACGGATCTTGACCGGCTTGGCGGTGTCGTCCGCCGCCTGCCGTGGGCCGGAACCGGTCTGGTGATCGGGTCGTTGACCCTGGCGGGGCTGCCGTTGACCGCCGGCTTCGCCTCGGAGTGGTTCACGCTGGAGTCGCTGATGCAGCAGTTCCGGGTATCAAGCCTTGCCCTGCAGTTGTCCACCGCGGCGGGCGGGGCCTTGGTCGCGTTGACGATCGGGATGGCCGGTGTCACGTTCGTGCGGGTCGTCGCGCTCACGGCGTTCGGCCCGGCCCGAATCGGCGAGCCGCCGATAGATCCGGACCGTGCCCGGGTGGATCGGCAGTGGCCGTATCGTCTGGGCATAGCCGTGCTGGTAATCGGCTGTTTGGGCGCGGCGGCGTTCGCGCCGCTGCAAGTACGGCTGATCGGCCTGGGTCTGACGCCGATCGTGGGCGATCAGTCGGCAGGAGCCAACGCCGAGCCGTGGGTACTGCAGCCGGTATTCGCCGACTTCTCGGCGCTCTCGCCGACGTGGCTGTGGATCGTGTTGCCGGCAATGGCAGCGGTCATCGCCGCGTTCGCGGCGCTGTTCGCCGGCCGAAACCCGTTTCGCACACGTCGGGTGGTGCCGTGGTCCTCGGCGTCGCCGGGTGTCGACCGCGGAGTCGGCTACACCTCATTCGCCTACGCCAACCCGGTCCGCAGGGTGCTGTCTACGGTGCTGCTCACCCGCTCGGAACTGGCCAGTACGGCCGATGAACCCATCGGCCGCGGCATCACTGAGATGGGACTGACCTATCGTGTTGCCGTCGTCGACCTTGTCGAGCGGTACTTCTACCGGCCGTTGGCCGCGGGCGTGCTGTTCCTCTCGCGATCTGCGCGACGGCTGCAGTCGGGCCGGCTGGATGCGTACATGGCCTACATGCTCATTGCGGTGCTTGCCGTGCTCGCCGTCGTGATCGCCACGTCACCCTGATCTCGTCTGTTACCGATTGGGCAGTCCGAACGAAAGTTCCTCTGCGGTGGCGGCGATTTCGAGGAGGCGATTGTATTTGGCGACGCGTTCCCCGCGCGCGGGCGCGCCCGATTTGAGTTGACCGCAGCCGGACCCGACCGCAAGGTCGGCGATGAACGAGTCGCCCGTCTCGCCGGAGCGGTGCGAAATCATCGCGCCGTAGCCCGATTCACGGCAAACAGCAAGCGCGGCGAGGGTTTCAGTAACCGTGCCGATCTGGTTGACCTTGATCAAGGCGGCGTTGGCTATGCCGGCACGCACCGCGGAGGCGATCACCTCAGCGTTGGTGACGAAGTTGTCGTCGCCGACCAGTTGCACGCGATCACCCAGCTCTGCGGTCAACTTCTGCCAGCCGGCACTGTCGTGTTCGCCCATGCCATCCTCGATGCTCCAGACCGGGTATCTCTCGACGATGCTCACGTAGCGGTTGATCAGCTCGTCGCTGCTCAGCGATTCACCGCCCACCCGGTAGCGGCCATCGCGGTAAAATTCACTGGCCGCAGGGTCGAGCGCAATAGCGACACCGGTACGGCCGAGAGCGTAACCGGCATCGTCGATGGCCCCGGTGAGCAGCGCCAAAACGTCTTCCGGGGAGTCGATTTCGGGTGCGAATCCACCCTCGTCGCCGAGCCCGGTGGACAGCCGGCGGTCGGCCAGCGCCGACCGCAGACGCCGGTACACCTCGGCGCCGGCGCGGACCGCCTCCGGCAGCGACGGCGCACCGACGGGAGCGATCATGAATTCCTGAAAGTCGAGGTTGTTGAGCGCATGCACGCCACCATTGACCACGTTGAAATGTGGAACCGGTAGCCGAGGTGTCACATCGTCGGGAGTCAGCCACTGCCACAACGGCTGTCCGTGTTCTCGCGCGAACGCCTGTGCCGCAGCCATCGAAACCCCGACGATCGCGTTAGCGCCCAAACGGGACTTGTCGGCGGTGCCGTCAAGTTCTCGCAACGTCTGATCGACCTGATCCAGCGAGTCAAACGAGCGTGCGACCAACGCGTCGGCGATTGGACCGTTGACGTGATCAACCGCCCGACGCACCCCCTGGCCGCCGTAGCGCCCGGTGTCGTCGTCGCGCAGTTCGACTGCCTCACGACTGCCGGTCGACGCGCCGGACGGCACTCCCGAACGCACCTTGGTGCCGTCGGGCAGGATCGCCCGCACCGTCAGGGTAGGCCGCCCGCGGGAGTCGAGAATCTCGATTGCGGATATCGACGAAAAGCGCACGATCGCCTGCCTTCCTGATGTCAGGGCCAGAGGTTGGCCCGGTCGTCGTGGAATGTGAGGTGGCGGTCCCTCAGCTGAGTCCTGCCGGATGGTCGGTTTTCGGGCGAACCACCAAGTAGACCATCAAGAAGGAGGAGGGACCGTTCCGAAAACAGTATCCAGTGTTCGCCCGGCCGGCACGACAGATGCCGCCGTGTTACCCGATTTGCCGGCGGAGATGGTGCTGGCTGTGACCGATATCGCCGGCGCGGGAAGGGCTGTCGGCGATGAGCGTCGCCCCCGGGCCGGCGGTGATGGCCGCGATGTTCGAGCCCGAGATCACCGAGGCGACCGGACCGAACGGCAAGCACGATCCCAACCGGGCCGCAATGCGCCAGGGCGGAGGTCGCGGCTTGGTCGCGTGGGAGCGGGCGCCGGGTGGCGGTGGATCGGCCGCGGGTGCGCACCGTCGACGGTACGAAGTGCCGCCGGAGAGCTGTACCCACGGCGCCGCCGAGGACGTGCTGACGCGGGTGGTGATGGAGCCGATGGCCGCCGGGGTGGCCACCCGCCGGCGTGAGCGGGTCGCCGAGCCAGTCGGCATCCTGGCCGACAAGGAGGCGAAATCGACTGGCCGCTCGGTGATTTCGCGCTGGTTTGTCAAGCGGGCCGGGACCGCGCCGTCCGAGTTGGCGGCCCGCGACCTGGCGGGCGAGGACATCACGGTGCTCATGCTCGATGGTGAGCACATGGCCGAGGCCCGCGTGGTGGTCGCGCCGGCCATCACCGCCCACGGAACGACGAAGCCGGTCGAGCAGGGCCGCTGGCGGGCCTCCGTGTTGCCGGTCCACGGTGTCTTCCACCGCGACGGCGCGCCGTGAATTCGAGTGGACCCAGGGGACGTGGATGCGTATCCGTCCGGCGGCGTCGGA